>JANNMM010000307.1:0-9507 GCA_031397915.1 Rhodoferax sp.
GATTTGTATCGTGTTCGCACCGTCGATTAACGCCGCTTCTTCAAGCTCACGTGGGATGGTGAGGAAAAACTGACGCATCAAAAAGATGTAGAGCGGTCCCCATGCAAACAGCGCGTGTACCGTCATCGGGTCGTAGGTGTCTAGCAGCCCCAATTGTTTCCATACCAGAAAGCTCGGAATGCGCGTGATGATGCTCGGAACCATCATCGTTCCGAGCATCAGCGCGAACAAAAACCAGGTCATGCTGCCACCACCTTCCAGGCTCGCCCAGCCAGGCGCCTCAACGCGACGATCAGCAGATAAGCCCCACCGAGCACCATGCCGGCGTACGGGTAACTCATGGGCACTTCCAGCCCCGGCGACTCTTGCAGGTGCGCGACGCGGGCCACCATCCACCCCAGCACCATCAGGGAGACGGCAAATGCGGCCCACAGCAGTTCCACCAGCAGATTGAAAACCGAGCGCGCGGTGGCGGGCAGCTTGTCGACGTAGGTTTCAATGTACATGTGGGCGCCACGCCTGTAGGCCACCGGAATGCCCAGAAAAACGATCCAGATGTGGCCGAAGATTTGCGCCTCTTCACTCCAGCTCAAGGAGACGTTCAGCGCATAACGGCAAAACACTTGCAAAAGCGCGATCACCACGGCAACCGCAAAAATGAGCGACAGCAGCCATTCGGCACCCTGGTCGATGCCGTCCGCAATGCGCCGGGCCATTTATTGCTTGCGAATCTGGGCGAGCAGGGCTTCGGCGCCGAACTCTTTGGCCAGATCGTCCTGAGCCGTGACAGCAGCTTTGAGCAGCGGGCCGGTGTCCATCTCGTTGACTTTCATGCCGAGTTTCTTCACGGCAGCCAGCGACTCCGCTTCACGCACGGGGGCGGCAGCGCGCACCATGTCGGAGGCGGCCTTGGCACCCTTCATCATCACGGCTTGTTCGGCCGGGCTGAATTTCTTCCACTCGGCCAGCGAAAACACCAGCACCGTCGGGTCCATCAAGTGGCGCGTCATGGCGATGCAGCAAGCCACTTCATTGAGCTTGAAGGAAATGGTAGTGGCGGCGGTGTGCTCGTAGCCGTCCAGCACGCCGCTTTGCAGCGAAGTGTAAATCTCGCCAAAGTTCATGGGCGTGGCGTTGGCGCCCATGGCGTTGATGGCCGAGACAAACACTTTGGTGGGAATGGTGCGGATCTTAAGGCCCTTGAGGTCAGCCGCCTGCTTCACTTCCTTTTTTGCGGTGACCACATTGCGGTAACCCCAACTCACCGCCCAGGAAAGCACCTTGAAGCCGGACTTTTCCATCTCGCCTTCAAGCTCCTTGCCCACGGGGCCGTCCAGCACGGCATTGGCATGGTCATAACTCTTCCACATGAATGGCAAACCCAGGACGCCGAGTTTCTTGACAAACGACGCATATTCAGCCGGCCCGCCGGTGGTGGCCGATGCGCCCGAACCCAGGCGCATGGCTTCGATCACCTCGCGCGATTGCCCAAGCTGGCTGGCGGGGAACAACTTGGCTTCCATGGTGTCGGAGTTGGCGTTCACGTAGGTCATGAACTGGTGCGCCATCATGGTGTTGTCCACGCCCAAGTCTGCCGGGCCAGCGGTGTGGATGCGGATCAGCTTTTTGGCAGGTGCCTGCGCCGCTGCCGGCAAGGCAAAGGCCAACGCGAAGACCGATGTCGCCAATACGGTGGCCAGAACTTTGAAAGGACCGTGCATGAAAGTCTCCTGTAAAAGTGGCGGAAAACAAGCCCGACAAATGGAGCAGGGCAACATTCAAATAAAGCGAAGTAAATCGATTTAGTAAAACGATACACCTGGCGGCACCATGCTACATGCCGGAAGGGAATTTGTGTGTTGGGGTTTACGCGGGTGCCAGACTGAGGTCTGGCACCCAAAGCGCCGATTCAGTGCACCGGCACCTGAGCTGGCCGAAGCTTTACATGGACTGTAGCCGCTGCACGTGCGCGAGCAACGAGCGTTTGGCGACTGGCCACAGGCGCGTGGGCACGTCGTCGTAGGCCAGTTTCACCCAGTCGTCCAGGCTGCCGTCAGGCTCGGCTTGCATGACCCTGAGCACTTTGGCCTCACGTTTCAGGCGGTGCGCCTTCAGCTGTGCAATGGCGCCCACAGCGTCGCTCAGCACGTAGCCATGCGCGGGCAGGATGAAATTGATTTGGTGTTCGGCGCAAGCGGCCGTCAACACATCGAGCGACTCCAGGTAGGCCGTCATGTCACCGTCGGGCGGGTTCACCACGGTGGTGCTCCCATTCAAGACATGGTCGCCGCTGAACAACAGGCCATCTTCCAGCAACACCAGGCACAGGTGGTTGGCGGCGTGGCCGGGCGTGAAGACCACTTTGAGGGTGTGCGTCACATCGCCCTCTGGGACTTTTCCTGTCAATTTCAGTTGTTCCAGATCCAGAAGCGCACGATCGGGTTTGAACTGTGACACTTCATTGGCCGTGGGCGCATTGGGGAGCCCCAAAATTGGCGGTTTACCCTGCGCCGACCCAGCGCACATCACCTGCAAAGGCGCCGCGCCGGGTGAATGGTCCGGGTGCGAATGCGTACAAACAATCAGCCGTATGTCGCCACCTGCTGCCTGCCACAGCCGTTCGATGTGTTCCGGCTCATTGGGTCCCGGGTCGATGGCGATGTACCCGGTGTGCGGGTCACCCACGAGGTAACTGTTGGTGCCCGGGCCGGTCATGGCGCCGGGGTTGGGCGCGGTCAGGCGGATCACGTTTTTCAAGAGCCGCACCGGTGTGTTGGTGCCCCAATCGAGGGTGTGCACGATTTGTCCGTCGGGGCTTACCAGCTCCAGTTCACCGAAACCCTGGGCCTGTTCGTGCTCCATGAAGCGCTCTTCACGGCCTTCCAGAAAACCGCCGCGCGGGCAACTTGTCCACAAGGGTTGCTCGGTGCTCGCACAAGCCTTGAGCACCTCTTGCACGTTGGCAAAGGCCTGTAGCCGTTCCAGCGTCCGGATGGTTGGGAAGATGATGAAAAAACTGCCTGCCTTGTGACGCGCCAGCGCATCGGCCGGGCGTACCCAAACCGGCTCAAACTGCTCGGACTCGTCGGCCACGGGCGATTGCCCCTCGGGCATGCGGGCGACAAGAAACGGCACGTCAAAGCGGCGCGGCAGGTCGCGGTCGGTGATCCAGTGCGCCAGCACAAACACCTCGTCGGCGGCGAGCGTGAGGCCACGCGCCTGGCATTGGGCGACGAAAGGCTGCTTGCGGTCCAGTGCGGCGATGTCGGCCGTGGTGGCGTGATGGCCATCTGCGCGGCGCGCCAGCAACACGCCGAGTTCTTCAAAACTCTCGCGTATGGCAGCGATGGCTTGCGTCAAATGCAAGTCGCTTTGCGTGGCGCGGCGCTGGGCCTGCGGGTGCGAAGCGGCGTCCAGCGCGTCCACACCGCCGCCCGGGAATACATAGGCACCGGGCGCGAAACTGGCCGTCATCGAGCGGCGCGTCATCAGCACTTCGACCCCGTCGGCGCCGTCGCGCAGGAGCAAAACCGTGGCGGCAGGGCGGGTGGCAACGGGTTCGCGCTGGGCATGCAGGAGTTGTGAGGAACGGGGCATGGGAAACTTTGTCGTTTAGGGGTAAATCGGGGCTGCGAGCCGCCCTCGCAGCGGCATACTCAGCGGCAATCAAGGAGACTCGTTGTGAAATCCGGTGTAAACGGTTCTATCAAAAACACTGTCAAGCGTACAACGGCCATTTTGGCACTGGCCGGACTGAGCCTCGCCATGCCATTTGCAGCCCATGCCCAGGCCTGGCCGGCCAAACAGCCGATCAAGCTGGTGGTGGTGTTCCCGCCCGGCGGCTCGGTCGACCAATTGGCCCGCCTGCTGGCGCCTCCGCTCTCGCAGGCGCTCGGGCAAACCGTTATTGTGGAAAACAAGGGCGGCGCCTCTGGTTCGATTGGCGCAGCTGCTGTGGCGGCGTCACCGCCTGATGGCTACACCTTCGCCGTCGTGTTCGACACCCACGGTGTCAACCCGAGCCTGATTCCCAATATGCCGTTTGACAGCAAAAAAGACCTCGCGCCAGTGATCCTGGTCGGCACCGCGCCGATGGTGCTGGCCACCCACACGGGCTCGCCCTACAAAACCTTTGCCGACGTGGTGGCGGCAGCCAAGTCCAAACCCGGCGTGTCTTTCGGCACCATTGGTTCTGGCAGTCTGGGCCATCTGGCGATGACCTTGCTGGCCAAAAACGGCCCACTCGAATTCACCCACATTCCCTACAAAGGGGGCGGCCCGATGATGACCGACGCGGTTGCCGGCCACGTGCCGCTGTCCATTGGCTCGGTGTTCGTGACCAAACCGCACATCGACAGCAAGCGCATGCGCCCCCTGGTCGTGACCACCTCAAAACGCTCGCCCGACCTGCCCGATGTGCCGACCCTGGCCGAGAGCGGTTTCGCCGGTTTTGACGCGCCGGCCTGGTGGGCACTGCTGGCGCCCGCGCAAACGCCGTCCGACATCCTCAACCGCATGAACGCCGAACTCAACAAACTCCTGAAACAGCCCGACATCGCCAAACGGCTCGACACCCAGGGCATCGACGTGGTTGGCGGCTCGCCGGATCAGGCACGGGTGTTCATCGAGCGGCAGATGGACATCTGGGGCAAAGTGGTTCGGGAAAACGGCATCAAGGCAGATTGACGGCGGCGGGTGAGACCTGCGGCGCATCATTTGCCGCCTGGCCGGGCTTTTGCGCCACCAGGTTCAGGGTATTGCCGGATACTTTTTCCGAGGTGATGGTGAAGCCGGCGTCAAGGATCCGGCCGCGGATGTCCAGTTGCTCGTAAGGCGTATCCAAAATGCCTTTGAGAGTCGCCCAGCTGTTTATTTTTTCGGCAAACCAGCGCAGGGGCTGCACGCCGCGCGGGAACAAAAGCACATTCATCGCCATAGAGCCGGAGGGTTTGAGCACCCGGCACAGTTCCCTGAGCGCAGGGTTTACATTGGGAAAACAGTGGAGGGCATTGGCCACGTTGATCGTGTCGAAATGGCTGGCCGGAAAGTCCAGTGCGGCGGCGTCCGCCTGCATGAGGCGAATACCGGGGGTTTTCCTGAACCTGCGGATCGCGCCTGCAAGCATTGCAGGCGCGTAATCGAAGCCCACGATCTGAGAAGTCACCGCGCGGCCTGTCAGGCGCCGCCAGGCCAGAATGATTCCGAGCAGTGAACCGGAGCCAATCGCCGCTTCCAGGTGCAAGGGGCCCATGTTGTTGCCAAAGAAAACAATTTGCGTCCACAAGGCGCTGCGGTAAGCAAACGTCAAAATGAAAAGGCCGCGGATGTCGTACCAAAGCGGTGGTGCGTCGTAGGCCTTTTCGAGCTTGGACAGCAAGTCGTCCAGGTCCATTTGTTCCCTCCAGGGCGGGGTGACAGGGCCGGCCAGTGTTCTGCCCAGGCCGACGGATGGTCACCCCATTTCAGGCCCTATTTCAGGTTCAGGGTGCCACCGCCAAAGAGGCCTGCCAGACCCACCACGATCAGGTAAATCGCCAGGATGTAGTTCAGCAACTTGGGCATCACCAGAATCAAAATCCCGGCAATGAGGGAAATCAGCGGCGTGAGCGTCAGGTGCAGGTTCATCGGGGCTCCAAACTTTCAGGATGCGTCAAGGGCATACGGAAAGATGATGGGCCGGCGCTGCGCTTCCGGTCTGTGCGATGGCGCACAGAAGCCGTTGGCCCGCGCCCGCAATTGTTCTTAATGCGGGTCAGCAACCCCCAGCGGCACCAAAATGCGCGCCACCATGTTGTAGGCCGCTATCGCGGTGGTGATCTCCACAATTTGTGTGGTGTCAAATTGTGCTTTCATGCGGGCAAAGGTGGCGTCGGACACCTTCACGTCCAGTGTGACCTGCACCGCGTATTCGATCACGGCACGTTCGTCCTGGCCCAGTGCCGGGTCGGCCACCACGCCACGCGGGTGGGCGCTGATGAATCGGTTCAACGCGTCAAGCTCGCCCGGGGTCCCGCCGGCAGCGAGGAAATCCGGCGCGTGGTGTTTGTATTCATAGTCGGCACCGGTGAGCAAGGCGACGACCAGAATACCCAGCTCGCGCAGTTTGCGGCTGGTGGGCAGTCCGGTGCGTACGGCGCCGAGGTAAACGTTCCAGCCGCGTGCGATGGGTTCACTCCACATCAGCACGCGGTCGAGTTCGATCAATTCGCCGCCGCGGCGCTTCTTCACGGCGTCCACCAGGTCCTGGGGTTGGGGTTTGAGTTCGGCGGTCCAGTCGGGGATTCTCATGGGGGTCCTTGGTTAACAACAGCTTGCAGTTGCCCTCGAGGATAAATGGATAATTCGGCCAATGAAGTTGAAGTTCACCAAAATGCAGGGCGCAGGCAATGATTTTGTGGTCCTGGACGAAACCCGGACGCGTCTGGATTTGAGCCCTGCGCAATACCGCTTTTTGGCAGACCGGCATTTTGGCGTGGGCGCCGACCAGATCCTCAGTGTCCGCGCGTCGCCCGGTCCTGGCGTCGATTTCGAATACAAAATCCACAACGCCGATGGCGCCGAAGTGGAGCAGTGCGGCAACGGCGCACGCTGTTTTCTGGCGTTCGTGCGTGCCAAAAAACTGACCGACAAAACCCTCGTCATGGTGCAGACCCTGAACCGGCTGCTGGCCCTGCAGTGGCTGACCGATGGCCAGGTCACGGTGGATATGGAGCCGCCCATTTTTGAGCTGGCGAAAATCCCTTTTGACCCGCCCGGCGAGTCGCATCAGACGCTGCCCGCAGCCCTCGAAGACCATCCGATCTGGGCGCTCATGCTGGACCCCGCCGAAGGGGAATCGGGCGGCGCCTCGATTGTGTCTGTCGCTGTCCTGTCGATGGGCAACCCGCATGCGGTGATGCAGGTGGAAGATGTAGACGCGACGGACGTCACCTCAATCGGCCGGCGGGTGCAGCAACACCGCGCGTTTCCGCGCAGCGTCAACGTCGGATTCATGCAAATCCTCGGGCGCGCCCATATACGCCTGCGTGTGTACGAGCGCGGCGCGGGCGAGACGCTGGCCTGCGGCACCGGCGCCTGCGCTGCGGTGGTTTGTGGCATCCGCCTGGGCCTGCTGGACGAAACCGTCGAAGTACAGACGCAAGGCGGCAAGCTGACCGTCTCCTGGGCCGGTGCCAGCGCGGGCGACAATGCGCCGGTGATGATGACCGGCCCGGCAAGCCTGGTTTTTGACGGCGAAATAGAACTTCCCGAAGGCCTCTGAGCCGCTGCCCTTTTTTGAAAATCAACCATGACCCAACCACTGACCAACCCCATCACCGAAGACGACATTGCCAATTACCTGGTCAATACGCCCGATTTTTTCGAGCGCCACGCCGAGTTGCTGGCCAGTGTGCAGCTGACCAGCCCGCACGGCAAACGCGCCGTGAGCCTGCAGGAGCGCCAGGCCGAAATGCTGCGCGACAAGATCAAGGCGATCGAGCACCGCATCATGGAAATGATCCGCAATGGCAATGAAAACACCATGTTGTCCGACAAGCTGTTGTCATGGACGCGCAGCCTGTTCCTCGCGGCCGACTCCGCCTCGATGCCCGACCTGATCGTCAACGAGGTGCGTGACCATTTCCTCGTGCCGCAAGTCGCCATCAAGGTCTGGGACGTCGAGCCGACGCTGCAGGGTGCGTCTTTTGCCAAGGGCGTGAGTGACGATGCCAAACTCTTCGCCTCCAGCCTCACCGAGCCGTTTTGCGGCCTCAACACCGGGTTTGAGGCGGTGAGCTGGCTGCCCGAGCCGCAAACCGCGCTGTCGCTGGCCCTGCTGCCCCTGCGCGTGGCGGTGCCGGGCCGTGTTGCGCCGGCCTTTGGCATGCTGGTGCTGGCGTCCAGCGACCCGCAGCGCTTCAACAGCAACATGGGCACGGATTTCCTGCAGCGCATCGCGGAGATTGCCAGCGCGGCGCTTTCACGCCTGAGGTAGTGGTGAACAAACCGCCTTTTTCCGACGGGCTGCCCCCAGGAAAATTGGGCTTTTCGGGGGGAAGCGAACTAGGCGAAGCCAGGAGCGTGGGGGCCACCTCAATCGACGGACTTGTCCAGAGGTATCTGGAGCACGTTCGCGTCGAAAAACGCCTGGCCACACGAACGGTCGAGCTGTATCGGCTCGATCTGCTCAAACTCTCGGAATTCGCCACCAAGGCCAACGTGGCGCTGCGGGCGGTGCAAACCACCCACGTCCGCCAATGGGTGGCCCGCATGCACGCGGGTGGGCGCAGCCCGCGCGGCATTGCTCTGGTTCTTTCCGGCTGGCGTGGTTTTTATGCCTGGCTGGGGCGCGAGAGCCTGGTTTCACTCAATCCGGTGATCGACGTGCGTGCCCCCAAAGCGCCCAAACCCTTGCCCAAGGCACTTTCGGTAGACGACGCAGTGCAACTGGCCAGCTTCACAAGCGCAAGCGCCAACCCCTGGCTGGAGGCGCGCGATGCGGCGATGGTCGAGCTGTTGTACGGCAGCGGCCTGCGCGTGGCTGAACTCACCGGCCTGGACGTGGCGGCCAGCAAGGAAGCGCGTGGCTGGATTGATCTGGCAGCGGCGGAGGCGAACGTGTTGGGCAAGGGTTCCAAACACCGCACGGTGCCGATGGGCAGCAAAACCATCGACGCGCTGACGGCTTGGCTGGCGGTGCGAGGTCACGGCGCCAAAAGTGGCGGTAGCAATTCGTTATCAACAGAAAGGCAAGCGGCGCTTTTCATTGGCCAAAACGGCACCCGGCTTACGGCGCAATCGATCTGGCAGCGCCTTCGCCTGCGCAGCCTGCAAGCCGGCCTGCCGATGCCGGTGCACCCGCACATGTTGCGCCACTCGTTTGCCAGCCATGTGTTGCAGTCCAGCAGCGATTTGCGTGCCGTGCAGGAGCTTCTGGGCCATGCCAACATCAGCACCACCCAGGTCTACACACGGCTGGATTTCCAGCACCTGGCCAAAACCTACGATGCGGCCCACCCGCGAGCGAAATTGAAACGATAAACGCCATGTTCCCGAGTTGACGAACTTTGCATTTGTTAACATGGGTGTTAACAATTAGTAATAGAATTCGTTCATTTTAAAGTTTTTCTTAAAATATTATCTTTTTATAGTCAAATAAATATCAAAATATATAGCAATAAATATAAGTTATTCGTGACTTAAAATTAAAAAACGTTAGATTTTATTTTTCTTAATGCATTTATTAAAAGAATGATCCCATGAAAATCCTGCGCCTCAAGCCCGGCAAAGAGCGTTCGCTCTTGCGCCGCCACCCTTGGGTCTTTGACGGCGCCATCGCCAAAGGCGGTGGTGATTCGGGTGAGACGGTGCGGGTGGAGTCGCATGAGGGGCAGTTTTTGGCCTGGGCGGCGTTCAGCCCCGCGTCCAAAATCCGCGCACGGGTCTGGAGTTTTGACGAATCGATGCGCATCGACGCGGCGTTTTTCAAGCCGCTGTGTGAGGCGTCGGTGCGGGCGCGGGCACGGT
>JANNMM010000388.1:0-2667 GCA_031397915.1 Rhodoferax sp.
CATCGATCGCATCGACCCAGGCGCAGGCGGACGACACGGCCGCTTCACCGGCATTCATGGCGTTGACCACCAGGTTGTTCACGTCCAGCAGCAACCCGCAGCCACTGCGGCGCGTCAGCTGGTTGAAGAACTCGGGCTCCGGCATCTGCTCGTCGGCCCAGCCCAGATAGGCCGACAGGTTTTCCACCAGCAGCGGGCGTTTCAGCCGTTCTTGCGCGTGCTGCACGTTGGCCACCATCAGGTCAAGCGAGGCCTGGCTGAAGGCAATCGGCAACAGGTCGTTGGCATGCACCACAGGCGCAGTCGCGGCACGCGGCGCGCGAGCAAAACAGGCGTGGTCACTGACACGCATCGGTTCGATGCGCTGCACCAGACGTTGCAGGCGGTGCAGGTGCCATTCATCGAGACCCACAGCCGAGCCCAGCGCCAGCCCCACGCCATGCAGGCTGACCGGGTACAGCTCGCGCGAGCGCTGCAACACCGCCAGGGCCGCGCCGCCGTCGGCAAAGAAGTTCTCGGAATGGACCTCGACGAAGCCGTGTTTCGGCCGCCTGCGCAACACCTCGTCGTAGTGCGGCTGGCGCAGGCCGATGCCGGCGGACGCCGCACCGACTGCGGCTTCCTCTGCGCCCGCCATGCGCTGAGCAAACTGCAGTGCGGCCGATCAGCCCTTGGCCTTGGCCTTGGCTTCGCCTTCGGTCATGCCCTTCATGTCCTTGCAGGTGCCGGTGGCGACGTACTTCCAGTCGCCGGGGCTCATGTCGGTCTTGGCCTGGCCGGCGCATGAATGGGTGCCCGCCAGGTTGGCGCAGTCGTTCTGGCCCGCCTTGGCAATGCCGTAGCACTTTTCCTTGCCCTTGTCCTGCGCGGCGACCTGGCCCACCAGGCCCAACGCCAGCACCGACGCGAGGGCCGACGACACGATCAAACGATGGCTCATGGAAAAACTCCTGTTCAGTGTGAATGTCGGCCGGGATGGCGACGACGGTGAGTCGGCCGTCATTTTGGCTTTCTTACCCGGCTACCCGAAATCGCCGCCAATGCACCCGCAGGCATGTCGGGATTGACGCGCTGTCGGCAGCCGGGCATTGTGCGGCGCTGCAACCTCGACAGCGCCATGGACATCAGCACCTACTACGCCACCAACAGGGCCCACGAGGGGATGAACGCTTCAACCCCAACGCTACGGCGCGCGCTTTTCCAGCGACGGCATGGAAAACCTGCGCTTCGGCCGTGTCAGCTTCACGGCCGACGAAAACCGCGTGAACGCCTTCCTGGCGCAAGACCGTGCCCACACCGGCCCCGGCGACGGCGAGGCGCTGCAGGACTACCTCACCGAGTGCGTCGCTGCCAGCCAGCGCATCGAAGCCTACGCGGAGTCGATCCCCGACGAAGGCCTGAACGAAGCGGCGCAGAAGGAGGTGGTGCTCGGTTCAAGGGCGATGTTCGCCGACCTGCAAAGCGACATGCAGCGTGGCCGCGACATGCTGGTGCTGATCCACGGCTACAACGTCAGCTGGGAAGAGGCGGTGGCCAGTGCCGCCGCGCTCGAAGCCACCATGAACCGGCCCGACGCCGCGCTGGGCATTGCGCTGCACCAGCCGGTGCGCGTGGTGCTGTTCACCTGGCCGTCGAACGGCCAGGCCCTGCCCTTCGTGAGCTACAAGAGCGACCGCTCCGACGCCACCGGCTCGGCCGGCGCGCTGGGCCGCGGCCTGCTGAAGATGCGCGATTTCCTGCACGAGCTGGGCCGCGCGGTGCGCAGCGGCAACCGCCAGGTCAGCCGGCTGCGCGGCACGCTCGAAGCGCAGGGCATGCGCCCGAGCGAGGTCGAGCGGGCGGTGGCGCAGTTCGACTCCACCGAGGTCTGCGGCCAGAAGGTGCACCTGCTGGCCCATTCGATGGGCAACTTCGTGCTGCAGAACGCGCTGGCGCGGCTGTGGGAATTCAGCCCCGGCGCGGCCTTGCCGCGGCTGTTCGACCGCGTCTTCCTGTGCGCCGCCGATGTCGACGACGACGTGCTTGAGCAGGGCCACGCGCTGGAGTTCGTGCACCAGGTGGCGAATGTCGTGGCCATCTATCACAACCCGAACGACAACGCGCTGCGCGTCTCCGACTTCACCAAGGGCAACCCCGACCGGCTGGGCCAGCGCGGCGCGGCGCGGCCGCAGGTGCTGCACCAGAAGATGACGCAGATGGATTGCAGTGCGCTGGTCGCCGGCCTGACGCAGCACAGCTACTACGCCAACGGCCGCATCGCGCGCGACATCCGGCTGGCCCTGCAGGGCCTGGCGCCGGACGCGCCTGAACGTGGGCTGGTGCGGCTGGCGGGCGCACCGAACATGTGGCGCTTCTGACCGGCCCGCGCACCAGCGCGGACAAGCGGGCCCTTACAGGCCCCAGCGCAATGCCGCCGTGTGCACCGGCGCATCCCACAGCGCCAGCGTGTCGGCATCGACCGCGGTCACGGTGATCGAACAACCGGCCATCTCCAAAGAGGTGACATACGAGCCGGTCAGGTGGCGCACCACCTTCACGCCGGCAGCCTGCAGCACCTTCAGCGCGGCGTTGACCATCACGTAAAGCTCCAGCGTGGGTGTGCCACCAAAGCCGTTGACCAGCAGGATCACCTGCTGTCCGCGCGGCAACGACAGATCCTTCAGGATC
>JANNMM010000122.1:0-2827 GCA_031397915.1 Rhodoferax sp.
GGGGCTCTTCGTCGATTTGGTTGCAGGCGAGCAGCGAAGCTGCGCCGACGCCGTTCAGCCATCGTTCGGCGAGATGCCCGCTGCAGGCGAACACGAGGGTGGGTACGGGCACGCGCTGGCGTTATTTGAGCCAGACGTCGAATTTGCTCGCGGCCGTGACCCGCGCGCGTTTCCCCACCGACGGCGAATACTGGGCCTACCCGCAGCGCACGCTGTTCTGGCAAATCGGCGCCAACAGCGCCACGCTGGAGACCGACGCCAGCGGCAACTGGGTCGGCTCCTCGTACCTGTGGGCCAGTGTGGGCGACTGGGCGCGCTTTGGGCAACTGATGCTGGACGACGGCAAATGGGGCGAGCGCCAGATCATCCCGGCCGGCTGGCTGGCCCGCGCTAAAACGCCTTCCGCCGGCGGCCCGGGCCAGGGTTATGGCGCGCAAGTCTGGCACTACGGCAACCCGCAGTCCGGCACCTGCAAAGGCCGCGGCATCCCCGAAGACACGCTGGCAATGAGCGGCCACTGGGGCCAGATGGTGGCGATGGTCCCCTCACGCGACGCCGTGATCGTGCGCCTGGGCTGGACCTTTGACCGCAGCCAGTTTGACAGCTGCGCGCTGATTGCGGATGTGTTGAAGGTGTTGCCGAAGTGAGGCCCAGGTTCAGGCTTGATTAACGTCCGCCTTTCCATGGCAACGCCCGCCCGGCGACAGGGCCATGCGCATGCGGTTTTGGGGTGAAAGTTCCGCGCGGGAACGAAAAATTCGTGCGACGCGGTGGTCGCGGAATTTTTTGCCGATGCACTTTGAGATCGCTACCGCAACGCGTTCCACCCCAAAGCCCGGTCACATGGCCCTATCACCGGGCTCAGAAAATATTTGGACGAGTGACACGAGGGGTAGGGCTCACTCGGTGCGCCCCTCAAAACCACCGCCGAACCCGAGTGACGTACTGCTTCCATTCACTGCCGTGCGTGCGAGCCAACCAAGGCTCTTCCGATAGCACGACGCGCAGATGGAACGCGATTGCGACAGCGAGTGTGTAGACGAACAAGCCCACCGAGGCAAACGAAATACTCCAGCCAATGAGCACCGAGGCAACGGATACGTACATCGGATTTCGACCGTAGCGATACAGACCCACGATGACCAGTCGCTCCGGCGGCGCCCACGGAGCGAGGGTTCCCTTGCCGGAGACATAGAAGTCTCGGACGCACCAAAGAAGCCCCGCCGTACCGAGTGCCACAAGAATTAGGCCGAGCGGCTGAGCAAGGGACGTGTGGCCTCTGTACCAGAGCCAAGTGGCAGGAATGGCGAAAGCGACCATGCCCGGTAGCGCTAGAAACGCGGTAAGTGCTCGCGTGAACATGAGCCTTAGATTTGACGTATCCGGTGAATTTACCGGATACCCGTGCAACTCACGGAATAACATGGGCTGCGCAGGGTCGAAAAACTGTTTGCTGTCATGTCCTTAGAGCAGTGCGGTGTACAAATGAGCGGGCCTATTGAAAACCCGAAAGTCGGCACGCCAATTCTCCAGTCAATACGTATGCCGGGTCAATCGCGAAACGTATCGACCGCTGTTTGCCCTATAGCGTTCCAGTCGGTCAAGGCAAGTTGCCGATAGCGCGGTGCGTCCCTTCACCCCAGCAACCTCAACCATACAAGCGCGGTGATCGGGCGATGCGACCGGGCTTTGGTGGGGAAGGCGCGTGGAAGGCCGATTGGCGGGAATAACAAAAAATGGGCGACCACCGTGTCGCACGCATTTTTCGTCTCGCGCGTGATTTCACACCAAAACCGCATGCGCATGGCACGGTCGCCGCGCGGATCGACACGAGCAGCTTCTACACAGGCAACTCAGCGGCAAAAAATCAATTTGTTAACATGGATGTTAACAATTTAACAAAACAACCCGAATTTTCACGATTTTCAAGCTTTTCAGCCTTCCAAGTCACGTTAAATGGCCATAATTAGCTATATATTTAATAGCACTCTTTAACCACCGCCTCCCGCATCGCCACAAACTGTTCTGCCGCAGTGGGGTGGATGCCAAGCGTTGCGTCAAACGTCGCGTAGGCGGCTGCATGGTCGATGCTGCTGGCACGCTTGGGCAATTATTTGAGGCCATGAATGAATTGTGCGCGCCACCCTTGTCCAGGCCCATTTGACAAAGCGGTGCATCCCAAGGCGCAAGCCCGTGTGGGTCTCGCCATCTGTCGGAAAACTTTACACCTCTCCGTCAACACGCCATCCACTCCTTTTGTAACCTATTGATAATTATTGCTAACATTTGTATCCGACGACATGGCCCGATTCGTGCATAAAGCATGGCTCCAACCATTATTACGGAGATCACATGAATAACAATCGACGCGTATCGGCACTGGGCTCGCGCATACTTGCCTCACTGCTGCTAGCGCTTGGCATTGCCGGGTCAGCCGGGGCCACGGTCGTGACCGTGTTTGCCACGTACGCGGGCTCCCAGCAGGGCGTGACGGTACGTGATGCAGGCTTGGTACAGCAGTTGTCTTTCAACACTGGCCTTGACGCGTCCGGGATCACGGTAGGCCCCAACAACAATCTGTACCTCTCGTCGGGGAACCATCTGCTCAACTACAGTACCGGCGGGGCGTTGATCCAGGACTTCGCATTCCCGATTCCGTCGATCACTTACACCGACGTTGCCTTCGGCGGCAGCGTGATGGCGTCTTACAACGGCTCGCAGCAAGGCGTATCCATCCGCGACACGAACCTTAACCAATTGAACTTCTTCGGCGTGGGCCTCAATATCAATGGCATTGCCGCAGGGACTGGCGGCGGCGACTTGTTCC
>JANNMM010000129.1:0-18557 GCA_031397915.1 Rhodoferax sp.
CAAATGCGTGAAACCATCGCTCTTGAAACGCTGCACGCGGCCGCCTTCATGGTCCACACAAATCAGCAAATCTGCGCGCAGCTTTTTGATGGCGCGGCACAACTGCGTGAGCTGCGCGCGGTCTTGCCAGTTGCGCGCGAACAAAATGATGCCACCCACCAGCGGGTGCTTGAGGCGGCGCCTGTCAGCCGCTGTCAAGCTCAAACCGGCGATGTCGATAATAAGCGGTGAATTGTTATCCATTGTTTATTTTCGATTAATTTAATATCCATTTAAGTACCAATAATATAGCAATAAATTCAATAAATACGTGACTTAACTTCGATTTAATTACATGTACTCAACGATGCAATAACTTATTGCGTAGTCTGTCTCATCAGACACGCTGATCTGCGCCACCAGGCGCTTGGCGTCAAACCAGGTTTTGAGCGCCCCGTGCAACACGACCACCGGCTTGCCGGCCTGCGGGTCGGTCTGCGGCAACTTGCCGATTTCACAGGTTCGCCATGTCATCGGCATACGCATGCCGAGGCCAACCGCTTTGCTGAAAGCCTCTTTGGCGCTGAACCGCGTGGCCAAGTAGCGCACGCCTCGTTCGGGCCACCGGGCACCGCGCGCGCGCCAGACGGCGAGCTCTGCGTCGCTGAGTATTTTTTCTGCGAACCGGTCTCCGTGGCGCTCGAGGCTTGCCCGGATCCGGCGGATGTCGCAGATGTCGGTGCCGATGCCATAAATCACGGCTTCTCCATGCAGGCCAAATAGGCCTTCACCGTTGCCGCGTAGCCCAACTCCAGCGCGTCCGACATCAACGCGTGGCCAATCGACACCTCCTGTACGCCGGGCACTTGCCGCAGAAAATCCGCAAGGTTGTCGCGATTCAAATCGTGGCCGGCATTGACACCAAGGCCCGCCTCAAGCGCGGCTTGCGCAGCCTGGGCGAAACGCGTCAACTGGCCGGCCTGCGCCGGCGTGCCCCAGGCGCGGGCATAGGGCTCGGTATACAACTCCACGCGGTCGGCACCAAGCGCTCTGGCCGTCTTCATCGCCGCAGGGTCCGCGTCCATGAAGAGGCTGACACGCACGCCCAGCGCATGGGCTTCGGCGATGAGCGGGCGAAGTTGGGCGGCGTCTTTGGCCAGATCCCAACCATGGTCGCTGGTGGGCTGGGTTTCGGAATCGGGCACGAAGGTGCACTGGTGCGGCCTGGCCTCGCGCACAAAACGCATCAGGTTTTGCAGCGGGTTGCCTTCAATGTTGTACTCCCGCCCGGGCCAGGCTTTCATCAAGTCAGCCAGATCGAACACGTCATGGGCGCGGACGTGGCGCTCGTCCGGGCGCGGGTGCACGGTGATGCCGGCGGCGCCCGCTTGCAGGCAGATTTGCGCCGCGCGCACCACACTGGGTAAAGGCTGCGCCAGGTTGCGACGGTTGCGGATCTGCGCCACCAGATTGACGTTGACAGAGAGTTTGGTTTTGGGCATCACACGACGGGCGTGGGGGCCAGGTTTTGCAGCTCAAGCATCACCTGGCGGGTTTTGAAAGTCTCCACCCCACAATGGTAGTTGAGTAGCGCGCGCAGTTGCGGCTTGAGCGCGTCCATCACGCCGGCACAGGCACGCAGTGTGGCAGTGAACGGCACATCCACCCTCAGCGACGCGTGCAATGCAAGCCACTGATGACCGGTGAGCGCGTGGCGGTCTGCCTCGCCGCTTTGGCGCAGGCCGCCTTCGGGCACGAGGCAATAACGCGCTTCGGGTATCAAGGGCTCCTGCGTCATGGTCTGCATGGACAGCGTCGGCAGGAGCCCGATTTCGCGCAGGAGCAACAGCTCAAACGTGCGCAGCGCAGGCTGCAGGGCTTCGCCATGGGCGCCCGCCAGAACCTGCACCACATCGACATAAACGTCAAAAAGATGCGGGTGCGCGTCGTCCCGGGCCAGCATTTTCAACAACAGCTCGTTGAGGTAGTAACCGGACATCAAGGCGTCACCACTTGGCATGACGTGGCCGCCCATCCACTCGGCGGACTTGAGCGTGCGAATCTCCGCGTCGCCACCATACGCCAGGTGCAGCGGTTGCAGCGGTAACAGGATGGGGCGGAAATTTGAACTCGGCTTTTTGGCGCCTTTGGCCACCAGCGCAATGCGGCCATGGTTGCGGGTAAAGACTTCCAGGATCAGGCTCGATTCGCTCCAGGCGTACCCATGGAGGACAAAAGCGGGCTCATTAGCTATTCTTTTCACGGCATCAGCTGAAGTTCAGTGAAGTTTTCGCGCTGGGCCGCCCCAAGCGAAAATGCGGCCCCCTCGGGGGGCAGGAAGCCACACGCAGTGGGCGACCGTGGGGGCCACATCACCCGTAACCGAAGCTGCGAACCCTTGCCTCGTCATCGGCCCAGCCGGAGCGCACCTTGACCCACAATTCGATGAACACCTTGGCGTCCATGGCTTTCTCAAGCTCGACGCGGGTCTCGGTGCCAATGCGCTTGATGCGTTCACCCTTGTCGCCGATCACCATCATCTTGTGGCTGTCGCGCTCGACCACGATCGTCGCGGCGATCTTCACCAGGCGTTTGGTCTTGGTGCCATCTTTGTTCTTGCCGCGGCCGGGCTCTTCCTCGAATTTGTCGATCACCACCGTGGAAGAATACGGCAACTCGTCACCGGTGAGCCGGAAAAGCTTCTCCCGCACGGTCTCGGAGGCGAGGAACTTTTCATTTTTGTCGGTGAGCTCGTCCTCGGCGTACCACCAGTCCTGCTCGGGCAAGTATTTATCGCAAAGTGCAAGCAGCCGGACGACGTCTTTGTCGTTCTTGGCCGACATGGGCATGAATTCGGTGAACGGGTGGCGCTGCTGCATCTCCTGCAGCCAGGGCGCAATGTCGCCGCGCCGCTGCACCTGGTCGAGCTTGTTGGCCAGCAGCACGACGGGGATGTCTTTGCCAAGCAAGGCCAGCACTTTGGCGTCAGCCTGGTTGAATTGCCCAGCTTCAACCACCAGGAGGATCAGATCGACACCTCCCACTGCCCCCTGCACGGTTTTGTTGAGGGAGCGGTTCAGCGCGTTGTTGTGCCGTGTCTGGAAGCCCGGTGTATCAACGAACACAAACTGGGTGGCGCCCTCTGTGCGCATGC
Organism: Rhodoferax sp.; assembly: GCA_031397915.1. Lineage (GTDB taxonomy): Bacteria > Pseudomonadota > Gammaproteobacteria > Burkholderiales > Burkholderiaceae_C > JANYCG01. Next base: position 3,134 of record JANNMM010000129.1, read on the forward strand.
CGGTAATGCGGTGGCGGGTGGTTTGCGCCTTGCGTGAGGTGATGCTGATCTTTTGGCCGACCAGGGCATTGAGCAAAGTGGACTTGCCCACATTGGGTTTGCCGACGATCGCAATCAGGCCGCACCGCCGGGTGCCCGGTTGCTCTGGATGGGTTTCGGTTGGAATTGTCATGTGTCTCTGGCCTTCAGGGTTTGCAGCATTGCAGCGGCGGCGGCCTGTTCGCCCGCGCGCCGCGAACCGCCAATGCCCCGTTCAGCCAGGTTGAGTTCGCCAATTTCACATTCCACGTCAAAAGTCTGTTTGTGTGCCGCCCCCAAAGTTCCGACCACGCGGTACAGGGGCAGCTTCATTTTGCGACCTTGCAGCCATTCCTGCAATTCAGTTTTAGCGTCTTTGCCGATCGCGTCCATCGTCTGGTTGATCTCTACGCTTTTGAAGAGCCGCTGCACCAGGCCTTGCGCAGCGGCATAACCGCCATCCAGATAGACCGCTCCGATGACGGACTCCAGCGCATCGGCCAGAATCGAGGGGCGTTTCTGGCCGCCCGAGCGCATTTCGCCCTCACCGAGGCGAATCACCTCGGAAAGGCCCAGGCCGACCGCCAGTTGGTGCAGGGTCTCCTGCCTCACCAGGTTCGCGCGAACCCGCGACAGATCGCCTTCGGGCAGGAGTGCAAGGCGCTGGAACAGGAGGTCAGACACGGCCAGGCTCAACACGGAGTCTCCCAGGAACTCCAGACGCTCATTGTGGTCGCTGGAGAAACTTCGGTGGGTCAGCGCCTGGACCAGCAGTGCAGGCTGGTTGAACGTGTACTGAAGGCTGCGCTGCAAGGCAGCCAGGCCGGATGGGGAAGGCTCTGTCACGCCGGCAAAGTCGTCGGCATGTTCACTTGGATCGTCCCTCGTACTTGAGCGTGAGATAGGCTGGCCCGGTCAGGGGAATTTCCCGCTGATAGGCGAATTTCACGACGATTTTGTCGCCCTCTTTCGTGATTTCCAGGTCTTTGCCGGTGACAGATTTGAAATCATCCACAGCGGCCTGCTTGTCAAACAGGGTGCGGACTTCAACCACCGAATTGCCCAGCGCAGCCTTGTTGGCGGCCTTGCTGATCGCCTGGTACTCGATGACGGTTGGAAAAACCTGGGCCGCGATCACACCGCCCACTGCCAGGGTGCCGCCGACAAACAGCAGCCCCAGGAATGAGATGCCACGCTGGCGGCTCTTGAATTGATGCTTCATGTTTTTTCCCATTTCAGGACAAGGTCCAACTGGTGCACGGCGCCGCTCAGTTGAACGACCCGATGCGTTTCAGGTTGCCGAAATTCATCCACACGAAAAAGGCCTTTCCCACGATATTTTTATCCGGAACGAATCCCCAATAACGTGAATCCAGCGAATTGTCGCGGTTGTCACCCATCATAAAGTAATGACCCTGCGGCACCTTGCAAACGGCGCCTTCGGCGCTGTAGCGGCAGTTGCTGCGATCGGGAAAGTCCATGACTTCGGCGTCTGAAATGCCTGCCCTGCGGCCTTCGTCATTGAGCAGCCGGTGTTTGACACCGTCGAGCTGCTCTTCAAACTGCGGGAAATACCGCATGGCATCTTCATCAAAAAACTCGGGAACCTGCGTTGTGGCAACCGGCATGCCGTTGATGGTCAGGCGCTTGTTGAGGTAGGCAACCTCGTCGCCCGGCACGCCTATCACTCGCTTGATGTAGTCCTGGCTGGGTTTGGGCGGGTAGCGAAATACCATCACGTCGCCACGCTGGGGCTTGTTGCCTTCGGTGATTTTCTGGTTGATCACCGGCAGGCGCACACCATAGTGATATTTGTTGACCAGAATCAGGTCGCCCACCCACAGCGTGGGGATCATCGAGCCAGACGGAATCTTGAACGGCTCGAACAGGAACGAGCGCAACAGGAACACCACGATGATCACCGGAAACAGGCCAGCGGTCCAGTCCAGCCACCAGGGTTGCTGGAGCAACTGAGCCTTGGCGGCCGCGATGTCGCCGTCCACCTGTTTGATGCCGAGGTTGTTCAGGTTTTCCGTGCGTTTGGCCGCTTCGGCATCGAGCAAGGCTGCAGCTTTGTTGCGTTCTGGCAAAAAGTAAAAACGCTCAGCCAACCAATACAGACCGGTGACCACCGTCGCCATGAAAAGCAGCAAGGAAAAGTTGCCGTCAATGCGCCCAAGGTACCAAAGGCCCGCATAGCCGGCGAAGGCGGCCAGAACGAGGGAAGTCAGGATTTGCATCAGTCGGCTCCCCCGGCCATTGCGCAATGCCCAGCGGCTGCGGGGCTCAATCTTCCACCTGCAAAATGGCCAGGAAGGCCTCTTGGGGTACTTCGACGGAACCGATCTGTTTCATGCGTTTTTTGCCTGCTTTTTGTTTTTCGAGGAGCTTCTTTTTGCGGGAAATATCGCCGCCATAACACTTGGCAATCACGTTTTTTCGCAAAGCCTTTATTGTCTCACGGGCAATGATATTGGCACCAATGGCAGCCTGGATCGCCACGTCATACATCTGGCGGGAAATCACCTCGCGCATTTTGGCCACGACTGCGCGCCCTCGGAACTGCGACTGCGAACGGTGCACGATGATCGAAAGGGCGTCGACTTTTTCGGAGTTGAGCAGAATGTCGACTTTCACGACATCGGCCGTACGGTATTCCTTGAACTCGTAGTCCATCGAGGCGTATCCGCGTGACACAGACTTGAGTTTGTCAAAGAAGTCGAGCACGATTTCGGCCAATGGCATCTCGTATGTGAGCATGACCTGGCGCCCGTGGTAGGCCATGTTCATTTGCACGCCGCGCTTTTGGTTAGCCAGTGTCATGACGGCGCCAACAAACTCCTGCGGCATGTAGAGATGCACCGTCACGATGGGTTCGCGGATCTCGTCCAGTCGGCCCTGGTCCGGCATTTTCGACGGGTTTTCCACCATTTTTACCGTGCCATCGACTTGCACGACCTGATAGACGACGCTCGGTGCCGTGGTGATCAGGTCCTGGTCAAACTCGCGCTCCAGTCGCTCCTGCACGATTTCCATGTGCAGGAGTCCGAGGAAGCCGCAGCGGAAACCGAAACCCAGCGCCTGGCTCACTTCAGGCTCATACCTCAATGACGAATCGTTCAGCTTGAGTTTTTCAAGGCTGTCGCGCAGACCCTCGTACATGTTGGCTTCGGTCGGGTACAGTCCGGCGAAAACCTGGGGCTGGATTTCCTTGAAGCCCGGCAATGCCTCAGTCGCGGTAGCTGAAGCTCCGCCGGTTCCGGGCTTGATCAGGGTGATGGTATCGCCAACTTTGGCGGCCTGCAGCTCGCGGATACCGGCGATGATGTACCCGACTTCGCCCGCATTGAGGGACTCGCGGGGTTGGTTGGCGGGGGTAAAGACACCGAGCCCGTCCGCGTTGTACATGGTGCCAGTGGCCATCATCTTGATGCGGTCGCCTTTGGCCAGGGTGCCATCGACGACCCGGACCAGCATGACGACACCCACATAGTTGTCAAACCAGCTGTCGACAATCATTGCGCGCAGAGCTCCCTGCGGATTTCCTCGCGGCGCAGGAATCCGCGCAACAATCGCCTCCAGTATTTCGTCAATGCCCATTCCGGTTTTCGCTGAGCACGGAATGGCATGGCTCGCGTCGATCCCGATCACGTCTTCAATCTCAAGCCGCGCGTTATCAGGGTCGGCGTTTGGCAAATCCATTTTGTTCAGGACAGGAACCACCTCCACGCCAAGCTCGAGCGCCGTATAGCAGTTGGCCACGGTCTGCGCTTCAACACCCTGGCTGGCGTCAACAACCAGCAGGGCACCTTCACAGGCCGACAATGACCGCGAGACTTCGTATGAGAAATCCACATGGCCAGGTGTGTCGATCAAATTGAGGTTGTAAACAATGCCGTCATTGGCCTTGTAGTGAAGTGCAGCAGTCTGCGCCTTGATGGTTATCCCACGCTCTTTCTCAATGTCCATGGAGTCAAGAACCTGCGCCTGCATCTCGCGCTCCTGCAGCCCTCCACATCGTTGAATGAGGCGATCTGCCAATGTTGATTTGCCATGGTCAATGTGCGCGATGATGGAAAAATTTCTGATGTGATTCATCAACGAAGGGCTTCAAGTGATTGAATTAGAACGGTTGGGGCAAGAAAAAAGGGCGCGTCGAGTGAGGACGCGCCCTGAACCAACAATCTTTTGGCAACTGCGAAAGTTGGAACTTCATTGTAGGCAAAACGGCCCTCATGGACAGCCCTGAAACCGCTGACGAGTCGTCGTTGCGACCTAGCAACAGGGAGAATATACACAGCTTATTCACAATAATCTTTGAAAACCACAGGACAACATGTGGGCGAGCTGTGGATCATCATGCAATTAGCCGATACGATCCCACAATGTGAATTCTTACAACGCCGATATACCAATTTGGCAAGTCCAGAGGTGCCTATTCTAACCAATTTCGACAAAGCCTGCTTTGAAAGTTAGTGAATACAAACATATTCGAGCGAGTGGGATACAAAAAATATATTTAATTGGGTTCGATTTACACCCCAATTGGACAAATGCCCCCAATCCGGAGTCGGAATTGGGGGCAGAGCCAAAAAGCGTAATTTAACGCGCAGGTCGGATGAGTGCGTATTGCGCCCAATCACCGCGACGGAAAAGGACATTGACGGGTTTGGATTTGTCCATTTTCGCAATGGCCTGGTCAAACTCCTTAACGTTTGATACCTCCACGTTGGCAATCGCAACTATGAAGTCTCCCTCTCTCAGACCAGCACGAGCGGCGCCTTCAACCGCAGTCTCGACTTTGACGCCGCCTTTGAGTTTGGCTTGTGTCCGCTGCGCCTCAGTGAGCTCAGTGACCGTCAGCCCGAGTACCTGAGCCGATGCTGTAGGTTTGGGTTTTTCTTCCCGCTCCGGCGCACGGCGGGCGACGACCCGATCCGGCTCCACTTCGGCAACGACCACGCTGAGCTCCTTCGTCGATCCGCGGCGGAAAACCGTCAGACTGCTCTTCGTTCCGGGCTTGACGGCACCGACGATGCGCGGAAGGTCGCCCGATTTTTCAATCGCTTTTCCTTCAAATTTGGTGATGATGTCGCCGGCTTCGACACCCGCCTTCTCGGCTGGCGAACCAGACTCCACACCTCGCACCAGGGCTCCCTGCGGTTTGCCAAGGCCGATTGACTCGGCTACATCCTTGGTAACCTGGTCGATCTGCACGCCAATACGCCCGCGCGAAACCCGCCCACTGCTTCGCAACTGCTCGCTCACACGAACTGCCTCGTCCATGGGAATGGCGAACGAAATGCCCATGAACCCGCCCGAGCGGGAGTAAATCTGGCTGTTGATTCCCACGACTTCACCGCGCATGTTGATCAACGGGCCGCCTGAGTTTCCTGGGTTGATCGCTACGTCTGTCTGGATAAAGGGAAGATAGTCCCCCGTGTCGCGCTGTTTGGCGCTCACGATACCGGCCGTGACGGTATTCTCCAGACCAAAGGGTGAGCCGATGGCCATTACCCATTCGCCGACTTTGAGGCGGTTGACGTCACCGACCTTAACCGCGGGCAACCCCGTGGCTTCAATTTTGACTACCGCCACGTCGGAGCGTTTGTCCGCGCCAATGATTTTGGCCTTGAATTCCCGCTTGTCTGGCAAAGTGACCAGCACCTCATCGGCACCGTCCACCACGTGGGCGTTGGTCATGACGTACCCGTCTGCGGTCAGGATAAATCCTGAACCTACGCCACGGGGAGTTTCATCTTCCTGCGGCTGTTGCGGCCGGTTGGGACGAGGCGCTTGCCTGGGTCCGTTTGGCATATTCGGAATCGGTACACCGAAGCGCCTGAAAAACTCCAGCATTTCCTCATCAATTGGTCCACCGCCGCCGCCCTGTGCGGTTCGGGATGACGAACGGTCCAGCGTGCGGATATTGACCACAGACGGTCCTACCTGCTCGACGAGCTCAGTGAAATCCGGCAAGCCACGCACCTGCGCGTGCGCTGTTTTAACCGCCGGGCCGATCGGCGCCAGCCAAACCACCGTCGACAGGGCGGCCGCGCCCAAAAAAGGCAGGAATTTTCTTGAAACGGGTGCAAACATCATCGACCTTTCAATGTCACGCTATTAAGTGTCCTGGAACCTGGGAATCAATCCAACGCAATGGGTTCTGGTCTGGATGACAAATGGGGCGCTATCGCCTGCGCTCAAGACCCTGTGAAAAACTGTTCAAGGTCTGGGAAGGCACCTCACCCACCACCGTCAACCACCAGTCGCCGGGTTTGTCGGCACCTTTGTCATGGAGTCTGCGGGTAAGGGTTTTGGTTGCCCCCATCGCCATCAGTCCCTCCTGGGTATGGCGATGCCGGTCGAAGGACTCAACGAACAGCGAAACCGACGCCAGTCCGTCCGAAAAAATCCACTGCATCGCGCTCTCAGCGGCACCACCCTCGCCCTGGCTGACCATCCTTTTGTAGCAACTCATGGGTTTGAACCCGGCCACCGGCGCCTTGAGCACCCAACCTTCGGCCAAAGCCGTGGTTTTCAATAACTCTGGCCGAACCACTTTGTACCCCTCAACGTTCGCCATCATCTGGCCGAGTTTGCCCATGTTGACTGGCGCGTCGAGCTGCAGCTCCGAAAATGCAGCCTGCTCCAAAACCCGCCCATCGGTATCAAGTGTCTGCAGTTTGACCACGAGGCCGGATTTTTTCTCGCTCCAAACGCGGTACCCGAAACGCAGGTTGTCTCGCGCAAGCAATTGGACAACATCGGCATCAACGCCAGCTACGCGCTCCATGCCGACATGTTTTGCCACGTAAAACTGGGCAATCGAGGATTCGGGCGCCCGAAGCATATTCGGGAACAGGCCCAATGCCTCCCGCTTCTCGGCTACAGCGGTTTTACTATCAACGTTGAAAGTGATGACTTCGTCATTGCGACGGAATGTGGATCGCGGCGCACCTGTCAGCGATTCAATGCGTTCCATTTGCTGCTCGCCGTCGCAGACATGCCAGATGCGTGCGCTGGACATGTTGTTGGCAGACGATACGACAAAAGTGCCAACATAGGCCCTTTTGCGGGACGCTTCGTGCATCCGCATCAACCAATCGGCAACATTGCGATCGCCGAGTTTTCCTTCCTGTGACGTCGCGCCTGACGCGCCGGTAAGCGCAGCCGGTCCGGCTGGCAAAACGGCCTGTGCCAGGCTGAGGCAGCTGGCAAAGGCCAGTACGCCCGCCAAAATCGACGACTTTGGCAAAGTCACCGCGAAGGGCCTTCAAAGGTTGCGTTTCGCAGAAATCCGGCCGGCATCTGGAGCGCGGAAGTTCCGCCAAACTGTTTATGAGCTGCCAGCAAAGCGTCCAGATGGGGGTCACGAATCATGACCTGGGTCTCCGGATTGGCGTTGACGAAGGCACCGGCACCGGTCTGCGCCATTTGCGGCGCACCGTCTGGTCCACCGAAACTGGTCAATACGCTCCAGCCCATTGCAGCAACAGCGACAAACGACGCGACTCCCGCCACCATCTTCCAGCGAAAACTCGAACTATTGGCGCTGACCGTGCTCAATTGGCGTTGACCCTCGCCGTCCCGAAACTCAAACTCAGCAGTAAACCCGCCATTCGGAACAGGTGCCAACTGGCTTTGCGCCAACCGCGCTCGAAACCGGTCCGCAAATTGGGCGTCAGCGGACGAAATCGCCTTGTCACCAAAACGCAGGACGTCGCCAATCACGTGGTTGGCGTGCCAGGAACTGCGTGCATCGCCGTCGGCGCTGGCCAGGTCAACAGCCTGCGCAAATTCACTGCCGCGAAGACGCCCGTCCATCAGGTCGGAGACCAGTTCCCTATTTTTCGATTCTTCAACATTTGTCATCTTCAACCTCTTGTCATCCTACTCTGCCGGTCACTCTCTGCCCAGCGAAAACGGGCACTGGCATTTTGACCCAGCGTTTGCACAATCACCACCGCTTACCGGCCTGGTTTTCAAGCATGGGCTTGATCCTGGTTGAAACGGCCTCACGGGCACGGAAAATCCGCGACCGCACCGTCCCGATGGGACAATTCATCGCCGTCGAAATTTCCTCATAACTCAACCCTTCAATCTCCCTCAGTGTCAAGGCCTGCCGCAAATCCTCCGGCAGCGCCTGCATTGCGGAATTGACCACGGCAGCGATCTCACTGGCGGCATAGACAGATTCCGGCGTGTCGTCGCTGATTGGTTCATTTCCATGCGATTTAGTTTCATCGTCATCGTCTTTGCGCAGATAACTCTCCGAAACGGTCGGGTCGCGTTTGAGCTCCAGCAGCGATTTTTTGGCCGTGTTGACGGCAATCCGGTAAAGCCAAGTGTAAAACTGGGCGTCACCCCGGAACTGGTGCAGAGCCCTGTAGGCGCGGATGAAGGTCTCCTGCGCGATATCCTCGACCAGGTCGACGTCCCGGACCATCCGGCCGATCAGGCGCTGGATTCGACGCTGGTATTTGATTACAAGCAGTTCAAACGCCTTTTGGTCACCCGCCACGGTCCTTTCGACCAGCATCAGATCGCTGTCGTTGGGTGAAATCAGGGTTGAATTTTGAGCTTCCTTCATGGAGCGACAGATTTTCCGGAATTTGCGACCCCACGATGCCCAGCAGATGTCTCTCTGGGTTGCGCGAAAATCGCCCGTCGCAAAATTCTCCATTGCGCCATGTCAGCTTTGCGCTCCAGCCAAAACCAATATCGCCGGCCGGATGGCGCTTGGAAGTTAGCCAACAAAATCGATTGAAGATCCAGGCAGACAGTCACTTCGCCAAGCGTTACCGGTTCACCAATTCCCGTTTTTGAAGGGGCAAACTGCCACACGTTCCGATCCCACCGCAAAAAGCCATTTGGCAGTTTTCGCCAGTGGATCAGGGCTGCCAGCCCGGTCCCGAGGCCCAGTACCCATGCAATTGCCAGCGTTCGCGAAGGTTGCGAAGTAGTGGCAGCCAGGTAGGCCGCAGAAAAAACACCCAAAGCCCAGAGAAATGCCATCCCTCGCGCTGCAACCATGGAACGCATAACCGGGAAACTGACCGCAGGGGCATTTTGCATGGACTTGGCGGCAATTCCTGGATGCAAATGCCGACGGGCTCAGAAGCGCTTGAAAACCAGCGACCCGTTCGTTCCACCAAAGCCAAAGTTGTTTTTTACGGCCACATCAATCTTCACATCCCGGGCAACGTTGGCGCAATAGTCCAGGTCGCATTCGGGATCCTGGTTGAAGATGTTGATGGTTGGCGGTACTTTTTGATGGTGAATGGCCAAAACCGTGAACACAGACTCAATGCCGCCCGCGCCGCCAAGCAAATGGCCCGTCATGGATTTTGTGGAACTGACCACCATGTTTCGAGCGTGGTCACCCAATGCCGCCTTGATCGCGTTGGATTCATTGATGTCACCCAACGGCGTCGACGTGCCATGGGCATTCAGGTAGTGCACCTGATCAGCATTGATACCAGCGTTGTTCATGGCGCTGACCATCGCTCGCCTCGGGCCGTCCATATTCGGTGCGGTCATGTGCCCCGCATCGGCGCTCATCCCAAAGCCGGCAAGCTCTGCGTAAATTTTTGCGCCCCGCGCTTTGGCGTGCTCCATTTCTTCGAGCACCATCACGCCCGCGCCTTCTCCCAAAACAAAACCGTCGCGGTCTTTGTCCCAAGGCCGACTGGCAGTTTTCGGGTCTTCGTTGCGGGTTGACAACGCACGCATGGCGGCAAAACCGCCAATGCCAAGCTGTGAAACCGTCGCTTCAGCGCCACCGGCGATCATCACGTCGGCATCGCCGTATTCAATCATCCGGCCTGCTGTGCCAATACTGTGCAGTCCTGTGGTGCAAGCCGTCACGATGGCGATGTTGGGGCCTTTGAAGCCAAACTGCATCGAGACGTGGCCCGATATCATGTTGATGATGGAAGCGGGAACGAAAAAGGGGGAAACGCGGCGCGGGCCACGGCTGACCAATTCATCGCGCGTGGTTTCAATCAGCGGCAAACCGCCAATGCCCGAGCCAATATTGCACCCAATGCGCACCGCGTCTACTTCGCCCAGGGCGTCACCCGTCGCCAGTCCGGAATCTGCCACAGCCTGAAAGGCGGCCGCCAGACCCAGATGGATGAAGCGGTCCATGTGCCGCCCTTCCTTCTCGGGAATGTAATCCCCGATGTTGAACCCCTTGACTTCACCGGCAAACCGGCAGGCATAACCCGCAGGGTCAAAACTCTGGATGATGTCAATGCCTGACTGGCCGGCCAGCAAATTTGACCAGGAATCGGCCACCGTGTTGCCCACGGGGCTGATGCAGCCCAGGCCAGTGACGACAACGCGACGCCGGGACATCAGGCTTTCTTGTGGGTGCTGGCGTAATCCACAGCGTTTTGAACCGTAGTTATTTTTTCAGCATCTTCATCCGGAATTTCAATGCCAAACTCGTCTTCCAGCGCCATCACCAGTTCGACCGTATCGAGTGAGTCCGCTCCGAGGTCAGCGACAAAAGCCTTTTCATTGGTGACTTGTGATTCTTCAACGCCGAGTTGCTCGGCAATGATCTTTTTAACGCGTGTTTCGATATCGCTCATGAAATCCCTCAAAGGGTTGTAAAAGAATCCGCAATTCTAGCTGTGCAGCGAACCCTTCCAGGCGATTCAAGCCCGGGTGTCCCACTTGCCAGATCCGGGCGGATCGACCGGTTTTTTCACATGTACATGCCGCCGTTCACGTGGAGCTCTTGGCCAGTCACATACCCCGACTGTGGCGACGCCAGAAACGCCACCGCATGGGCCACATCGGCCGGCTTTCCCAAATGGCCCAGCGGAATCTGGCCCAGGAGTGCTTTGTGTTGCTCCTCGCCCAAAGCGGCAGTCATGTCGGTTTCAATGAATCCGGGCGCCACACAGTTCACCGTGATATGGCGTGAGCCCAGTTCGCGGGCCATGGCACGGGTCATGCCTGCGACGCCGGATTTGGCGGCGGCGTAGTTGGCCTGGCCGGGATTGCCGGAGGCGCCCACCACCGACGTGATGTTGACAATCCGGCCATAGCGCTGTTTCATCATCGAGCGCATCACTGCGCGGCTCATGCGAAATACGGCCTTGAGATTGGTGTCGATCACGGCGTCCCATTCGGCGTCTTTCATGCGCAGACTCAGGTTGTCGCGGGTAATGCCGGCGTTGTTGACCAAAATGTGCAAAGCGCCCTGGGCCTTGACGATTGCATCAACCAAGGCCTCGGCACCAGCGATGTCATTGACGTCAAGTTTTTGACCGCCACAACCCGGAAATCCGCCCAGGGTTGCCGTGATCTTTGCCGCACCTTCATCGGAAGTTGCCGTGCCGATTACCTTGACGCCCAAACGCGCAAGCTCCAAGGCAATGGCCGCGCCAATCCCGCGGGAGGCTCCGGTCACCAGGGCCACCTGCCCCTCCAGTTTGATGTCACTCATGGTTTCAACTGTCCAGATTGATTTTGACTTCTGCCAAGCTGGCAGGGTCAAAAAGTGCAAGACCAGTCATCTCGGCATCAATCCGCTTGACCAATCCTGCCAGTACCTTGCCGGGGCCGCACTCGACCACGGTTGGAAGGCCGCGCGATTTCAGCGCCTGTACACATTCAACCCAGCGGACGGCCCCAAACGCCTGGCGGTAAAGCGCGTCCCGGATCTTGTCGGCATCGGTTTCGATGGCAACATCGATGTTGTTGATCAAGGCAATTTGCGGCGCAGAAAAGTCTGTTGCTTCCAGGCGTTCACGCAACCTGTCAGCGGCCGGCTTCATCAGGCTTGAATGAAAGGGTGCCGACACCGGCAACGGCAAAGCGCGTTTGGCCCCATTGGCCTTCAACACTTCACACGCCTTCTCAACGGCTGCCTTCGTGCCTGCGATCACGGTCTGCGAAGGGTCGTTGAAATTCACCGCTTCAACCACTTCGTCCTGGTTTTTACCACCCAGAGCCCGCAGGCCCGACGTCACATCCGCACAACCCGCAATGACTTTGGCAGCGTCCATGCCCAGCACGGCAGCCATGGCTCCGACGCCCACCGGCACCGCATCCTGCATGGCCTGCGCGCGAAAACGCACCAACGAAACGGCCTGCGTCAGCGTCAAAACGCCCGCCGCCACCATGGCTGAATATTCACCCAGTGAATGCCCCGCAACGGCTTGAGCCGCCGTGCCGGTTTCGCTCATCCAGACTCGGTATGTCGCAACGGCTGCAACGAGCATTACCGGTTGGGTGTTGGTGGTCAACGCCAGCGCCTCCTTGGGGCCTTCGCGGATCAGTTTGCCAAGGTCTTCACCCAGGGCCTCTGAGGCTTCCTTGAGCGTCAGGGCAACCACCGGATGACTGCCCCAGGCCTCAAGCATTCCAACGGATTGCGAACCCTGGCCTGGAAAAACGAATGCAAATGGCTTCATAGATTGAGCAACACAGCGCCCCAGGTGAAGCCACCGCCCACACCTTCGAGCATCAGCAATTGGCCAGGTTTGATCTTGCCCGTGCGGATACCGGCGTCGAGCGCCAGCGGAATGGAGGCCGCAGACGTGTTGCCATGCTGGTCAACGGTGACCATGACTTTTTCCATCGGCAACTTGAGCTTTCTGGCCGTGCTTTGAATGATGCGGATGTTCGCCTGGTGTGGAATCAGCCAGTCGATGTCCGCCTCAACCTTGCCGGCCCGGGATAGCGTGGCTCGCGCCGCCTGCTCCAGCACGCCAACCGCCAGTTTGAACACGGCCTGACCGTCCATCTTCAGAACCGGGTCTCCCAATATCTGGCCTCCCGACACATTGCCTGGCACACACAGTATGCCGACATGTTTCCCGTCAGCATGCAGGTCGCTGGCCAGAATGCCTGGTGTGTCTGACGCCTCAAGTACCACTGCCCCGGCACCGTCGCCAAACAGGACACAGGTGGTGCGGTCGTTGAAATCGAGGATGCGCGAAAAGACCTCCGCACCGATCACCAGCGCTTTGCTGGCGCTGCCGGTCTGGATCATGGCGTCAGCAATGGCCAGCGCATACACAAAGCCGCTACAAACGGCCTGCACGTCAAAGGCGGCGCACCCATTGGCTCCGAGTTTGTTTTGCAGGATGCAGGCGGTCGAAGGGAACACCATGTCCGGCGTTGAAGTCGCGACGATGATGAGGTCAATGTCGGCCGCGTCAAGCTTCGCGGCGGACAGCGCGCGCCGGGCAGCCTCCAGCCCAAGGTCGCTGCTGCACACATCCGGCGCGGCAAAATGGCGCGCGCGAATGCCGGTGCGCTCCACAATCCATTCGTCGGAGGTTTCCACGCCCTTCGCTGCCAGCTCGGCGGCGAATTCGACGTTGGAGAGGCGACGGGGCGGCAGAAAACTGCCCGTGCCCGTGATTCGGGAAAAACGTCTCATCAGGCGAGTTTAGCCGCCGGCGCTGTCCGGGACATCAGGGCCGGCGCGGCGGCGCCCGGCTCGGAGTTGGCAAAGTCGTCGCCATTGACGAGCAGGGCCGAGGCATGCGCAATGCGGTTTTGCACGCGTTCTAGCAGATTGTTGTTAACCGCATCGAACGCCCGCTTGAGCGCAAATTCGAAGGCCACAACGTCCGCAGACCCGTGGCTCTTGAACACCAGGCCGCGCAGGCCGAGCAAAGCACCACCGTTGTACCTTCTGTGATCGACGCGTTTTTTGAGCGCTGACAACACCGAATAAGACACCAGCCCGGCGATTTTGGTGAAGATGTTGCGCGAATACTCGATTTTCAGAAACTCGCCAATCATCGACGCCAGGCCTTCACTGGTTTTAAGAGCCACGTTGCCTACAAAGCCGTCACACACGACGATGTCAACAGTGCCCTTGAAAATGTCATTGCCTTCCACATTGCCGTAAAAATTCAGGTCACCTGAATCGCTGGCCGCCTTCAGCAGCTTGCCGGCCTTTTTGCTGACTTCATTGCCCTTGATCGCCTCTTCGCCGATGTTGAGCAGGCCCACGGAGGCTTTTTCGTTGCCGCCCAAGGCCGAAACCAGCGCCGAGCCCATGACCGCGAACTGCAGCAGGTGTTCGGCCGTGCTGTCAACGTTGGCGCCCATGTCCAGCACGGTGGTGGCGACGCCTTTCACGTTGGGAATTTGCCCGGCGATGGCGGGGCGATCGATGCCCTCGACCGTGCGCAACACAAGGTAGGAGATCGCCATCAACGCGCCGGTGTTGCCGGCGGAGACCATCGCCTGGGCATGCCCGTCTTTGACCTGCAGGATCGCGACACGCATGGACGAGTCTTTTTTGCGGCGCATCGCCACTTCGACAGAATCATCCATGTCGACCACCTCGGTGGCAGTGACAATGCTTGCCCTGGGGTGTGAAAACTTGGCGAGGCTTTGCGCCAGACCCACCAGAATCAGCCGGGCCTCGGCGTGGTTGTCAAGAAAATTGCGGCAGGCCGCCAGTGTGACACTGGGGCCGAAGTCGCCGCCCATGCAATCGACGGCGATGGTTGTCAATTGTCGAGGGCCCAGCCGCTTGAAAAGGCGCTATTGAAACCGCAGGGGTGAGCCCGGATTCAAGCGGCTTTTCAGGCCTCGGTTTTCGTCTTGAGAACCTTGCGCCCACGGTAAAAACCGGTGGGGCTGATGTGGTGGCGCAGATGGGTTTCACCCGTCGTGGATTCCACGGCGATGCCGGGCACGTTGAGCGCGTTGTGTGAACGATGCATACCGCGCTTGGACGGTGACTTCTTGTTTTGCTGGACGGCCATGATCCGCTTCCTGGTTAGTGCGCCTGCCAGCCTGATTCCCTTCAATTTGTCTGAAGGCGGCGGCCAAATGGCGCAAGATGTTGGTTCAAATGCTTGAAAATACACCCAAGGTGAATTGGGCGAAGCCTTGGATTATAGCCCAGCTTGGGTTTTGACCGTCAATTCTTGCCTGCGGCTTGCAAACACGCAACACTCGGCACCCACTTCGAGACGCGCCCCACCAACGGGCCATTCGGCGGCGCGAAAGCAGAGGATAAATCCCAATTGCGGCAGCCCGGGCAAAGTTTTGGTATCTTTGGGATGCATGAACCCCATTCGCCGACACCTGCGCATCCTGATTCTCGCCGTGGTGGGCCTCGCCCTGCTGGCAGGCTGCGCAGCCCTGGACGAGCGGCAACGCGCCTGGATTTTCCAGCCCAGCGACCGCAGTTGGGGCAACAGTGGTGCTTCTGCCGAGGGCATGCAGGATGTTTGGATTGCGTTCCAGTCGAAGATCACCGGCGAACCCGTGAAATTGCATGGCCTGTGGCAGGCAGCGGACCAGCCCGCCGCCGGACAGGCACCGGTGCTGCTTTATTTGCACGGCGCACGCTGGAACGTGCATGGCTCGTCGTCGCGCATGCGGCGCATGCAGGAGCTGGGCTTTTCCGTGC
>JANNMM010000151.1:0-4013 GCA_031397915.1 Rhodoferax sp.
GCACATGTTGCACGAGGCGTTCGACAACCCGCCCGGTACGCCCCTGCAGCTGGTTTCGCCACACAGCATCGTGGCGTTTGAAGACCACACGTCCTACGTGGACCAAAGCCCGGCGCACCTGAAAAACGGCCTCGTGCCCAACATGCGCGCCATGGCCCAGGCCCAGCGGGAATTTGTGGCGCAACACGGCCTGCGTTTTCACCGCACGCTGACCGTCGACGAAGCCGCCCAAGAGGCCCAGCGCCCGGGCGCGGGCAACGCCGCTGGCATCTCCCACGCGATGATGATCGAGCACTACGCACTGCCGGGCCAAGTGGTTGCCGGCACCGACTCCCACACGCCCCACAGTGGCGCGCTGGGCTGTGTGGCATTTGGCGTGGGCACGACCGACATGGCCAATGCCTTCATGACGGGCGCCGTGCGCCTGACCATGCCCGAAGCGCTGCGCATCGTGCTGCACGGCAATGCCCATGGCGAGTTGCCCAGCGGCGTGACCGCCAAAGACGTGGTGCTGCACCTGCTGGCCCTGCCCAAAATCCGCGCCGGCCTGGGTGTTGGCAAGGTGTTTGAATTCACCGGCTCGGCCGTGGCGGGCATGTCGATCGACGAACGCGCCACCTTGACGAACATGACCGCGGAGCTCGGCGGCCTGACCGGTATCGTGGCGCCCGATGCCGAGACGGTGGCCTTCCTGCGCGCGCGCCGGGGTATCGACTTCACCCTGGAGCCGTGGATGAAGAGCGACGAAGGCGCCACGTACGCCGATGAAATCACGCTCGATTGCAGCCAGCTTGGCCCCATGGTGGCAGCGCCGGGCGACCCCGGCAATGGCGTGGCCCTGCGTGATTTGCTGCAGCTGGTGAAGATCGACATCGCTTACGGCGGCTCCTGTACAGCCGGGAAACGCGACGATTTTGACCACTACCATGAGGTGCTGAAGTGGGCGCTTGACCATCAGGTAAAAGTGCCAGCGGGCGTCACGCTTTATTTGCAATACGGCACGACGGCGGTGCGCGACTACTGCATCGAGCGCGGCTATGACAAGACCTTCACCGCCGTTGGCGCGCAGATGCTGCAGCCTTCGTGCGGCGCCTGCGCCAACTGCGGCCCCGGCTCCTCCACCGAGGCAAAGCAGGTCACAGTGAGCGCCATCAACCGCAATTTCCCCGGACGCAGCGGCCCCGGGCAGGTCTGGCTGGCCAGCCCGTCCACCGTGATGGCCAGCGCGCTGGCGGGTGAGCTGATGTCGTTTGAGGCCTTGGCGAATCGGTTCGGTTGATGTGAATAAGTGCTATATAAAACATAGCATGGTATTGCCATTCCACGTGACTTGGCAGCTGATATTTCCTGAATTCCGCAAAACAGGTTCACTTTTGACTAATAATTAACATGGGTGTTAATTATTTTCCTGCGTCCAAGTTTCAGCTTGCTGTCTTTTTTAGACCCACTAAAATTCGATCACGCTCCTGCCAGGCCACCGTCATTGGCTCGCTTGCCTCGCGGGACGCTTCATTTCAAACCCCACTTTTCAGCACCCATGTCTAAACAACTCCCATCCCACGCCACGGTCCGAGAAGTCGGCCTGCGCGACGGCCTGCAAAGCATTGCCCGTGTGATGCCCACGGCGCAAAAACTGCAGTGGATTCGCGGCGCCTATGACGCGGGCCAGCGCGAAATTGAAGTCGGCTCCTTCGTGCCCGCGAGGCTCCTGCCGCAACTGGCCGACACCGAAGAACTGGTGGTTTTTGCCAAGACGCTGCCGGGCCTGAAGGCATCGGTGCTGGTGCCGAATCTCAAAGGCGCCGAGCGCGCGTTGGCCTGTGAGGCCGATTCAATGTTGCTGCCGCTCTCGGCCAGCCACGCGCACAGCCTGGCCAACGTGCGCAAAACACCCGATGAAGTCGTCGACATCATCCGCAGCATCGTCAAGGCGCGTGATGCGTCGGGCTCGGCGACACGGGTCGAAATCGGCATCAGCACCGCTTTCGGTTGCACGATTCAGGGCAAGGTTGAAACGGCCGAAGTGCAGCGCCTCGTCAAAGCCGTGGTTGATGCCGGCGTCGACCATATTGGCCTGGCCGACACGGTAGGGTACGCCGACCCGGCGATGGTGCGCCACCTCTTTGAACTGTGTCTGCCCATCGCCGGAGACAAACTCAACTGCGGGCACTTCCATGACACGCGGGGCCTGGGGCTGGCCAACGTGTACGCGGCGCTGCAACTGGGCATCACACACTTCGACGCCTGTCTGGCCGGCATTGGCGGCTGCCCGCATGCGCCGGGTGCCAGCGGCAACGTGAGCACTGAAGACCTCGCGCACATGCTCCTTTCGATGGGCATTAAAACCGGCATTGATTTTGATAAATTGATGGCATTGCGCGCGCAAGTGGCGGGCTGGTTGCAGGGCGAGACCCTGCACGGCACCTTGTGGCGCGCGGGCCTGCCCAAAACCCTGCAAGCTTCGCAACCGGTTGCGGCATGAGCGACGCATCCCCCGGCGCCCAGCTGCCGTTGGCCGGCCTGAAGGTGGTCGAATTCACCCACATGGTGATGGGGCCGACCTGCGGCATGGTGCTGGCCGACATGGGCGCCGAGGTGATCAAGGTGGAGCCGATCGACGGTGACCGCACACGGCACCTGCTGGGCTCGGGTGCGGGCTTTTTCCCGATGTTCAACCGCAACAAGAAAAGCATCGCGATAGACCTGCGCTCCAAAGACGGTGCGCAAGCCGCCCGACAACTCTCCGCTAGCGCCGACGTGGTGCTGGAGAATTTCAAACCCGGCACCATGGGCAAATACGGCCTCGACTACGCTGCTCTGTCGAAGGTCAACCCAAAGATCATTTACGTCAGCCACAAGGGGTTTTTGCCCGGGCCGTATGAACACCGCGTGGCGCTGGATGAAGTGGTTCAGATGATGGGGGGCCTGGCCTACATGACCGGGCGGCCTGGCGACCCCCTGCGCGCCGGCTCGAGCGTGAACGACATCATGGGCGGCATGTTTGGCGCGATTGGCGCACTGGGCGCCCTGGTGCAGCGCGGCATTACCGGGCGCGGCCAGGAAGTGCAAAGCGCGCTGTTCGAAAACAACGTGTTTTTGGTCGGCCAGCACATGTTGCAATACGCCATCACCGGCCAGGCTGCCGCGCCCATGCCCGACCGCATTTCAGCCTGGGCGGTGTACGACGTTTTCACCGTGAAGGATGGCGAGCAAATCTTTCTCTCGGCGGTGAGTGATGCGCAATGGGATGTGTTTTGCAAGGTGCTCGGTTTTGACGACCTCAAGGCCGACCCGCGTTATGGCTCCAACAACGAGCGCGTTGCCTTGCGGGCCGAGTTGTTGCCGGTCTTGCGCGAGCGCCTTGCCAAGCGCAGTGCTGCCGAGCTGTCGGGCATCTTCGAGAAAAACGCATTGCCGTTCGCACCCATCCGCAAACCCGAAGAGTTGTACGACGATGAACACCTGATCGCCACCGGTGGTCTGGCCGACGTCACTCTGACAGACGGTGCCAAAGCCGGGCAAACAGCACAAACCACGCTCTTTCCCTTCACCATGGCCGGCCAGCGCCTGGGCGTGCGCCTGCAACCGCCGCGCATGGGTGAACACACGCGCGAGGTGTTGGCCCAGGTGGGTTATGCGCCAGCGCAGATTGACGATCTGTTTTCGAAGTCTGCCGTCGCGTGACGTGCCAAAACCGAACCCATCGCCCAACCTACACCAGGAGACACGCATGAAGCCATCCCTATCCATCTGCGCCTACTGCGTCACGCGACGCAAGACGCTTTTTGCGCTTGCTGCCTTGGGCCTGGCCCAAAACGCATCGGCACAGTCCGACAAACCGGTGCGCTTCATCCTGCCGGTTTCGGCCGGCTCCGGCGTGGACGGCATTGCCCGCGCCGCCAGCAGCCAGCTCGCCAAGGCGCTGGGGCAGGGGGTCGTGATTGAAAACCAGCCCGGTGCGGGCGGTGTCGTCGGCACGGCGGCGATGGTCAAGTCCGCGCCCGATGGCTACA
>JANNMM010000190.1:0-6889 GCA_031397915.1 Rhodoferax sp.
GCGGCGCTGAACTGCGCATCGACGCGCGGGTTGGCGCCGGGCGCGAAGGCATGGCCCACGAGGCGGTGGGCATAGGGCGGCAGGCGTACTTCAGCTTTGAGAATGTCGGCGGCCTTTACGCCAACTTCCTCCACCAAGGCCAGCGCCAATTCGGTCACGCCTTGGGTCACACCACAACTGGGGTATTTTTTGAACACCATGCGGGTGAGCCGCCATTCCTCACCGAGCCCTGCCACCACGGTTGCCGGGTCGAGCGTGCCGCGGCCAAACAGGTGCGCAAAGCCGTAGTGCCCGGTCAAAAAATTCACCGGGCCGGTGATGCCGCGCTTGGCCATTTGCGCACACTGCACGCCCGCTTGCGCCACCCAGCCCTGAATGACACGCACGGCGAGTGAGCCGTCCACATTGCTCTGGAAACTGCCGGCGCAGCGGTTGAAGGCCAGCGCCAATGCATGCAGGGTTTGATCGGGTGTGAGCCGCATCACGCGTGCTGCTGCCGCCGCCGAGCCGTACACCACGGCAACGCCGGTCGGGTCATAACCGTTGTACTGCGCCTCAGAGAGGTTGAAGCGGGAAGCTACTTCAGCGCCCGCCGCCAAGGCGGCAAAAAACTCTGCGCCGCTGCACGCGCCCATCCACTCAGCCGCCGCCAGTGCCGCCGGGAATATCGCGGCACCCAGGTGCGGACCGGGCGCCATGGCGTCACAAAAATCAAGCGCGCGGCACATCGTGCCGTTGAACTGCGCGGCCGCGGCTGCGGGCAGTTTGTCGCCGTACACAAAGGTGCTGGCTTGTGGTGAACCACCAGCCTCCAGCAGCATCTCGCGCAGCGCAGCAATGCCGTCTTCTGCAGCACCCGCAATGCCGGTGCCAATGACAGCCATCGCCATGAGGCGGACGTTGCGCCTTGCCGGTGGCGGCACCTGCCCGGCCTGCAGGGAACAGACAAACTCGGCGAGCAATTGCTCGGTCTGGCTCATGGTTTTTTGAGCTTGGGTGTTTTTTTGGTGACGGGCTTGGAGAGAGGCTTGACTGGCATTTTTGTCTTCCCGGGGGACGCCGACCCCGGCGTGATGTCTACACCCGACTGCCGCTCCACCCAGCGCACCAGTTCGCTGACGCTCGCACCTTTGCCGGCAGCAATATCAGCCGCCTGCCACAGCTGCTGGGTGAGCCCGGTGAGCGGCACCGCGTTGCCGTTCTCGCGCGCCAGGGTGGCTGCGATGCCGACGTCCTTGAGCATCAGCGCGAGCTTGAAGGGGTCGTCAAAACTGCGGCTGAGCACCCGCTGTTGGATGTGGTTCTGTGTGATCCACGACTGGCTGGTCGAGAGGTTCATCACTTCTAGCATCGCGGCGGGGTCCAGCCCATAAGATTTGCCAATCACCAAGCCTTCGGCGGTGGCGCCAAAAGTGATGGCGGTCACCAGGTTGTTGATGCATTTCATCGCGTGGCCGCAACCCAAAGGCCCGAGGTAAAACACGGCGCGGCCCATGCGGTCCAGCAGCGGGCGCACACGTTTGATGTCGGCCTTGTCGCCGCCTGCCATGAAAACCAAGTCTGCTGACTCGGCGCCCCAAGCGGCACCTGACACCGGCGCGTCCACCATGGCAACGCCCTGGGCGGCTAGTTTTTCAGCCGTCTGTTTGGTCAGCCACGGCTCTGACGACGAGGTGTCCAGCAACAGGCTGCCGGGCTTCATGCCGGCGGCGAGACCATCGCTGGCCAAAACCACCTGCTGCACCACCGAGCCGTTGGGCAACATCGTGATGACGACGTCACTTTGTTCGGCCAGTTGCCGCAGCGACTTGACCGCCCGCGCAGGGCCACCCAGTGCATTGGAAAGTTGCCTTGAATTCGCGGCCACGAGGTCATACAAGGCAAGGGTGTGGCCGGCTTTGTGCAAGTGTGAGGCCATGGGCGCGCCCATCACCCCAAGGCCAACAAATCCAATGCGCAGCGGCTGCACAGTGCGTGTCGTTTTGCTCATGAACCGTCCTTGATTGCGTCTAAAAATGCGCCCGACAGCACGGTTTGGATTGAATCACTATCATGGCCTTGTCTAGGCATTTTTGCCCCTCTAAATGGGAGATCGTCATGCCGCTGGTTTTGCGCAGGTCAAGTGTAGGGGTGATTTTGGCCCTGCTGGCGCACGCCGCGTTCGCGCAGGCACCGGACAAGCCCGCGCTGAGCCGCGCCCAGGCGCTGCAAGCGCTGGCGCAGTCGGCGCCAGTGGCTCGGCGCTCGGGCGTGGAGCGCCTGGCCGAAATTGGCACCATGGCCGACGCCGATCAGGTGGCCCTGCGTCTGCATGACGCGGACCAGCGGGTGCGAGAGGCGGCCGCCGCGTCAATGTGGCAGATCTGGAGCCGCTCGGGCGACCCGGCCATCGACCGGGAGTACCAAAAAGGGGTGGCGCTGATGGACGCCTCGCGCTATGGCGAAGCGCTGGCAACGTTTTCAGCCATCATCCAGAAGCGCCCCGGGTTTGCCGAAGCCTGGAACAAACGGGCCACTGTGTATTTCCTGGTGGGTGAATTTGAGTTGTCGCTGAAAGACTGCGCCGAGGTGATGACACGCAACCCGCATCACTTTGGCGCGCTGTCGGGCTATGCGCAAATTTACCTGCAAATGGGTGAACCCGAACGCGCCCTGGTTTACTTTGAACGGGCCTTGAAGGTGAACCCGGATATGCCGGGCGCAGTCAACGCCGTGCAGGTGTTGCGCCAACAGTTGCGCAGCAGGGGCACGACCGTCTGAGCAATCAACCCAACTGGCGCAGGGCCTGATCGAAAAAGGACAGGTCAAGGTATTTGTTGCCATCGGGCGGTATTCCGCCCCACATACCTTCCATTTCCGCACGGATGGCCAGCACCGTTTGGAAACCGGCCTGGTTGAAGCGTGCATCTTCGGCGAGGCCCGAGCCGGGCGCAACGAGCGCCCGGTAACTGCTTTGCGCAATGGCCTGCGGTTGTTTGAAGTGGTCCATCAAAAGCGCGGTCATGGCCGTTTCATTGGCCGGGTCAAGCACTTGCCGCTGCCCCTCGATATAGGCCGCCAAATAACCCACCAGCAGCGCCGGGTTGGCTCTGGCCCAATCCCGCATGACAAAGGCGCCGGTTGCCTGGTACGGCCCCAAAAGTTCAAACTGGCTGCCCAGACTTTTGAGGCCTTTTTCCCGCACGGTGAAAGAAAACGGCGGGTTGACCATGCCCACCGCGAGTTGCGGGTCGGCCACCATCGCGGCCGCGCGTGGCCCGGTGCCGCCGGCCAGTTTCACCTGGTAGTCACGGCCTTCGAGCAGGCCGCGCAGTTTCAGGATTTTTTTGGCAGCCAGTGCATACGCCGTATTGGGGGCGTCCACCGCCAGGAATTTGCCGCGTAGGTCGTTGAATGAATGGATCTCGCTGCGCACCATCAGCTCGTTCATGCCCGCGTCTCCGCCGCAGACGATCACCACGTCCTGCCCAGCACCCTCCACCATGGCCACCGCGTTGTCCACCGCCGCGTGCGCGATATCGAACTGGCCCACCGCAAGGCCCGCGCGTTGTTCGTCGGAGTTGGGCGTGTTTTGCACCTCAACCTGAATGCCGCGCCGCTCGAAACTCCCGTTGGCAATTGCGGCAAAAAGCGGCAAGTTGCTGGAGGTGTTGAAGATATTGACTCGGATTTTCATGGTGGTGCAAATTGAATGGTTGGGAGGCGCGAGGCGACCCGCTACTGGGCCAACGCAGCCTGGCGCAGCCGCTCGGTGGTGAAGGGCATGTCGCGTACGCGAACACCCGTCGCGTCAAACAGCGCGTTGGCAATGGCAGCGGCTACCGGGCCATGGGTGGCCTCGCCCGCGCCGACTGATTTTTGATCGGGCCGGTTGATGATGTGCACGGCGACCTGGGGCACCTCGGAGAATTTGAGAATGGGGTAGGTCTCCCAGGTGGTGCTGGTGATGCGCGTAGTGTCAAACTGCACGGCTTCCTTGAGCACCCAGCTCACGGTCTGGATCGCACCGCCTTCGATCTGGTTGGTCACACCGTCGGGGTTGATGACCAAGCCGACGTCGACCGCAATCCATAGCTCGGTCACCTTCAGTTCACGAATTGCGTCCACCCGCGCAACCACCGCGCAATAGGCGCCGGTGTTTTTGTAGCGCGTCACAGCCAGGCCGAAACCATGGCCGTTCGGTTTCGCGTCGTTGCGCGCCGCCCAACCGGCCTTTTGAGCGGCCAGTTGCAGCACCTCGCGCGCGCGGGCATCACCCAAATGGCGCAGCCGGAATTCCAAGGCATCAACACCGGCCGCACTGGCGATTTCGTCCATGAACGATTCGGCTGCAAACACGTTACCGTGGCCGCCCAGTGAACGCAAGGCCGAGCTTCGAACCGGCATGGTCAAAAGGCGGTGGCTGGTGGCCCGCCATTGGGCGAAGTCATACAAGGGCACAGAATTGCGCTCGGCACCACCCCCGTTGGCCAGTGGCGCGTTCACCGCCACCTGCGGCGCAAAGGGTTTCTCCAGCAGCGTTCCCGCCAACAACACCGGGATGGTGCCGCGCCCGGGACGCAAGCCGTGGCCGTTGGACCACACCGCATGTTGCCAATTGACAATGTGGCGGTTGGCACCCAGCTCGGCCTGCAAATCCACCGCCATGGCCGGGCCAAACGGAGCGACGCCCAATTCATCTTCACGCGACCACTGCACCCGCACCGGCCGGCCTGGAACGGACCGGGCCAACAGCGCAGCGTCGGCCGCCACATCATCGGCGCCGTTATGACCGTAACAGCCGGCACCTTCGCTGTGGTGCACGGAGATGGTCCGGGCCGGCATGTTCATCAGCAGCGCCAGGTCTGCACGCAGGTTGAAGACGCCCTGGGTGTGCGACCAGACTTCCAGTGAATCCTCTTGGCTGCCTTGCGGGGATTTCGGCGAACTAGCCGGGGTAAACAACGCCAACGCGCAGGAGGGTCCAATCGATGCATGCGCTAAAAACGGGCGCGAATAACTGGCTGCAAAGTGTTGTGCACCAGGCTCTGGAGCCACTGCTGACTGCACGGTCTTTTCACCCACCAGGGAAGTCTCCAAGGGCTGCTGGCGTAAAAAGTGCCCGAGCGCATCAACATCCGGCAAACGGGCCGTTTCCTGCCAGCTGGCTGAAGCCGCCAGTTTTGCGGCGGCTTGCACTGCCTGAAACTCGCCACTGGCCACCACGCCCAAAAAATTGCCGTCGCGAACGACCGACACTACGCCTGGCCGTGCCCGCACCTGATCGAGATCAACCCGGGTCAGCTCAGCCTGCGTGGACGGCGGGTGCACCACCCGGCCGTGCAACATGCCCGCGAAGCTCAGGTCGTGAATGAACGAGGGGACCCCCAGCACCTTGCGCTCAATGTCGTTTCGGGCGAGCGGCAAGCCGACAAACTGGGCGGCGGGCGCGGGATGCGGGCTGGTCTGCGCAACCGCATCCACGTCGAGCAGGGCGTCGCTGGCGAGTTTCCAATAACTGGTGCTGCGCGGGCTGGCAGAAGAAGAAATCTGGCCATCTGATACGGTGAATTCCTCTGCGTCAACCCCTGTGATGCCGAGCGCCGTTGCCGCCGCTTGCAAGTAGATCGCACGCGCGTGCGCGCACACGTGCCGAAGTGCGCTGCCTGAATCCTGTACCGAAAGGCTGCCGGACGTTACGCCCTCGTTCGGGCTGCAGGCGGTGCTGGCTGGCGCCATGTGGATGCGCTCGGGGTTGATTCCCAAGCCATCGGCAACGATTTGCGACAAGGCCCGGCTGATGCCTTGGCCCAGATCCACTTTGCCACTGCGCACGGTGACAGTGCCGTCTGTGTGAATGGCAAGCCATTGGCTCAGGCGCGGATTAGCCTTCAGGCTGGCCGGCAATGGCGACAGCGCTGGCGGGCTCATGGCGCGGCCTTCGCATGGGTCTTCGACGCAGCAGCCGCCCGCAACACCGCGCGAACAATGCGGTTGTGGCTGCCGCAACGGCACAAGTGTTTGTCCAGTGCGGCACGCACCTGCGCGTCAGAGGGATCGGCATTGGCGGCCAGCAGCGCCGCCGCCGTCATCAAAATGCCGGAGAGGCAATACCCGCATTGCGCGGCCTGCTCGTCGATGAACGCCTGTTGCAGCGGATGCAGGTTATCGCCCTGCGCCAAACCCTCTACGGTGTTGACCGTCTTGCCGTCTACCGAGCCCAGAGGCATGTCGCAGGACGGCACCGACACTCCGTCCACCCACACGTGGCAGGCGCCGCATTGCCCCACACCACAGCCAAAGCGCGGGCTCGTGAGCTTGAGGTCGTTTCGCAGCACATACAACAGCGGCGTAGCCTCATCGGCGGACACGCGTTGTTCGCTGCCATTGAGCTGCAGCGTGACGGTTCGTTGCGCCATCAGGGCAGACGGGGCCGCGTTGCAAGCTATTTGGGCGCCGCCTTCATCACCGCGCCCAGCGTCGCAAACTCGTCCTTGATGTAGGCATCAAACTGTTCGGGTGACATCGGGAGCGACTCGGCGCCGAGGGTGGCCATGCGGGCCTTCACGTCGGGCAAGGCCAGCGCCTTGTTCACCTCGGCATTGAGCTTGTTGACAATCGCACGTGGCGTTTTGGAAGGCGCCAGAAGGCCGATCCAGAAATCAAACACAAAACCCGGCAAGCCGGCCTCGGCCACCGTCGGCACATCGGGCATGGCGCTGGAGCGTTTTGCCGTGCTCACGGCAAGCGCCCGCATGCGGTTCTCACGCACGGAAGGCAACGACGACAACACCGGCGTGAACATGAAATCGACGCGGCCGGCCGTGGTCTCCACAATCGTCTCGGGTGTGCCCTTGAAGGGGATATGGGTCACGTTGATGCCCGAAACATTGCGGAATTTTTCGGCATT
>JANNMM010000217.1:0-13755 GCA_031397915.1 Rhodoferax sp.
CCGACGGCAATGGCCCGGTGGACGCCTCGCTCAAGGCTATCGAAGCACACGTCAAAAGCGGTGCCGAGATGGTGCTGTATTCGGTCAACGCCATCAGCGGATCGACCGAATCTCAGGGCGAAGTGACGGTGCGGCTGCAAAACAGCGGCCGCATCGTCAACGGCGTCGGTGCCGACCCCGACATCGTGGTGGCCAGCGCCAAGGCTTATCTGAGTGCCCTCAACAAGTTACACAGCAAAGCTGATCGTGTGGCTGCACAAGGGTGATTTAGAGAGAGGGTTTACCCTTGATTGTGACCTTTCTGTTGAGATATCGGGTTTAAGTGCTTGATTCAATGTAACTTTACTGGATAAACTGTGACACCCCCGTGAAAATGGGGGTGAATGGTTTGTTCAATTGTCGAATTTTTGCGTTGGGAAACACCTTGAATCGACTTCAATCAGCGCTTGCATTTGTCGTCCTGGCGGTATCTGTCAGCTTGGCCGGGTTCAGCAGCGCCAGCGCGGCCTCCTCCCGGCTGGCGGTGAAATCGGCCAGTGCGGCCAAGGCGCAAAAGCAAAAAATTGGCCGAGCCAGCAGCAAATCGGCCCTCAAGTCGAAACGCAAAGTCGCTGCGAAGGTGATCGTCGTGCCCGCCAAACCGTCATTTGGCGAACTGGCTGGCCTGCATGGCAGCGCAGATGCCCTCGATTTGAAATCCAGTGTGGCGCTGGTGATGGACCAGGACACCCACGAAGTGCTGTTCAGCAAGAACGAGCAGGCGATCCTGCCCATCGCTTCGTTGACCAAGCTGATGACCGGACTGGTGGTCACCGAAGCCCGTTTGCCCGCAGACGAAATCATCACCATTTCCCAGGAAGATGTTGACACCGAAAAAGGCAGCCGCTCGCGCCTCAAAGTCGGCACAGAGCTGAGCCGGGGCGAGTTGTTGCACTTGGCCCTGATGTCCAGCGAAAACCGGGCAGCCCACGCGCTGGGCCGCAGCTTTCCGGGCGGCATGCCGGCTTTTGTCAAACAGATGAACGCCAAGGCCAAGTTGTTGGGCATGAGCGACACCAAATACGTTGAGCCCACGGGCCTTTCCAGCAAAAACCAGTCAAGTGCCCGGGATTTGGCCAACCTGGTGAACGTCGCGCACGGCGACTCGCTGCTCAGGGAGTACTCAACGTCACCGGGTTATCTGGTGGCTGTGGGCAACCGCAACGTCCAGTTCAACAACACCAACCGCCTGGTCCACAACCCCACATGGGAAATCGGACTGCAAAAAACCGGCTATATCTCGGAAGCCGGGCGCTGCCTCGTGATGCAGACCAAGGTGGCCGGCCGCAAGTTGATCATGGTTTTTCTGGATTCTGCAGGCAAGCTCAGCCGCCTCGGTGACGCCGAACGTGTGCGCAAGTGGGTTGAGTCGTCACCTTTGGTTGTGCCGCTCGCTACACCGGTTTCAGCGGTTCTGGCCAATCCGAAATCCTAACGAGGACGATATCTCGTTCACGGTTGCCTGGAGCTTGGGCAGCCAGGCCTCTTCCAGCCGGCTGGTGGGCGCTGAAATCGACAGGCCCGCTACCAGCTTGGACTGGTCATCGTAGATGCCCGCGGCCATGCAGCGAACGCCAAGTTCCAACTCTTCATTGTCTTGCGCGTTTCCGCTTTGGCGAACCCGCGCCAGTTCACGCTCCAACGTGGCCAGTTGCGTGATGCTGTTTTTCGTATGGCCAGCCAGCCCGGTGCGGGTTGCATATGCGCGCAGGCGCTGCTGGTCGTCCGCCGCCAGAAACAACTTGCCGACCGAAGTCAAATGCAGCGGGGCACGTGCGCCAATCGCCCGTACAACCTGCATGCCCGAGCGCTCGCTGAAGGCGCGTTCAATGTAGACAATTTCGTCGCCCTGGCGCAGGCTCAAATTCACCGGCTGCTGTATCAGGCGGTGCAGTTCCCGCATCGGGCCGAGGGCCGCGTCACGCACACTCAAGCGGCCCTTGACCAGGTTACCAAGCTCCAGCAGGCGCATACCCAGCCGGTAGGTTCCGGATTGCGGTCGGTCCACAAACCGGCCGATGGCCAGGTCGTTCAGAATTCGGTGCGTGGTGGAGAGGTGCAAACCGGTTTTTTCACTGATTTCCTTCAGGCTGACGGCTTCCTCACGCGACGCAAGCACGTCGATCAAGGCGAACATGCGTTCGATGACCTGAACGGTGGGCACAGCCGGAATCGAATCGTCTTTTTTCTTCATGGCTCACTTCCAAAATGGAAGTGTTAATTTTACCATGTGAAATTAGAGTCGGTCTGTGTTTTGCGCCCCACATCAAGGAGCGCGCCGCCACCCATCGGGTTGCAACAACTCATGCGGTCCAAACCGGGCCTTGTAATTCATTTTGTGGCTCTGCTCGATCCAGTAGCCCAGGTACACATGCGGCAAATGCAGGGCGCGGGCCTGTTCGATCTGCCACAACACGCAGTAAGTACCGTAACTGGCGTGCAGTTCGGGTTCGTAGAAGGTATACACGGCAGATAGCCCGTCTTCCAATACGTCCAGAATCGACAGCATTTTGAGGTCGCCCGGGGTGCCGTCAGCATGGGGTTCACGAAACTCCACCAAGCGGGAGTTGACGCGGCTTTGCAAGAGGAACTGGCCGTATTGATCGACGCTGTCTTCGTCCATGCCTCCTCCGGAGTGGCGGCCCTTCTGGTAACGCAAGTAAAGCCGGTAGTGCTCATCCACAAACCCGAGTTTCAGGACCCGTACGACCAGATGTTTGTGTTGGGCGGCCGCCCGCCTCTGGCTGCGCGCAAGCTTGAATTCGTTCACCAGTACCCGCAAGGGCGTGCAGGCGTGGCAACCGTCGCAGTAGGGTCGATAGGTAAACAGCCCGCTGCGGCGAAACCCCTGTTTGACCAGGTCGGAATACGTGGCGTTGTTGATCAGGTGGCTCGGGCTGGCGACCTGGGAGCGAGCCTGGCGGTCAGGCAAGTAGCTGCAAGGGTAGGGCGCTGTCGCGTAAAACTGCAGCGTCTGTAACGGAAGGTCCTTGAGGTGCGTCACATTAAGAGGTGCTAAAAGGGGTTGTTTCGCCCGCTCAAAGGTCGCGCGCGGGCAACAAGCGGTCCCAGTATAAATTGTCGAATCGCCAGTGGGGCGCTGGCAGATCGGCCTGGGTTTTGACGTGTTGCTGGAAACTTGCGCGCGTGACTTCTTTGGCACCCATTGACGCCAGGTGCCCGGTGTTTTGCTGGCAGTCAATCAGGTTGATCTGGTTGGCACGGCAAAAACATACAAGCGCCGCGAGTGCGATTTTGGAGGCGTCTGTCTGACGTGAAAACATGGATTCGCCAAAGACCGCCCGCCCAATCGCCACACAGTACAGGCCACCAACCAGCTCACCGCGCCGCCAGGTTTCAACGCTGTGGGCAAAACCAGTCCGATGCAGTTCGCAGTACGCCTGCACCATCTCCGGAAGAATCCACGTGCCACCGGCGCCGTCAATGTCACCACTGCGGATGCCGGTCGCGCAGGCCCCAATGGTGGATGCAAATGCGGTGTCGATCCGGATCTCGCAGTCCTTCGCGAGGCGAAAACGCCTAACCGCCTGCTTCAGGGACCGGTGCAAGCGGAAGTTATCGACGTCCAGCGTCATGCGTGGGTCGGTGCTCCACCAGAGAATCGGCTGGCCTTCGCTGTACCAGGGAAAAATGGCGTGTCTGTAGGCGTCAACCAGTGTGGACACGTCAAGTTGACCGCCCATGGCCAGCAGGCCACTGGCCGGCGAGTCGGGTCCCCAGGCTTCCTCCACGGGCGGGAAGGGCTGTCCGGGCGACAGCGTTGGCAGAGCAAATCGATTGGCGCGCATTGGATCAATATATCGCGCAAATGCACGCAAGTGACGCCAGGAGGCCAAAAAGCAGGCGGCCAGACACGGTAGAATACGGTCCAGTCGGGGCGTAGCGCAGCCTGGTAGCGCATCTGGTTTGGGACCAGAGGGTCGAAGGTTCGAATCCTTTCGCCCCGACCATCAAATTCTCCTG
Organism: Rhodoferax sp.; assembly: GCA_031397915.1. Classification (GTDB taxonomy): domain Bacteria; phylum Pseudomonadota; class Gammaproteobacteria; order Burkholderiales; family Burkholderiaceae_C; genus JANYCG01. The sequence continues at coordinate 4,024 of JANNMM010000217.1, forward strand.
TTTCTGTCCGTAGCTCAGTTGGATAGAGCATCAGCCTTCTAAGCTGAGGGTCGGGGGTTCGATCCCCTCCGGACAGGCCAAGCAGTGTTGAGGGCAAACCACACTTTTCGAGTTTGTCTTCCGTTCGACACGGCTTTGGTGGACGCCCAACTACAAATCGATACACTCTTGCAATGGACTTCTCCAGACGCAGTTTGATACGTGCCTTCGGCCTTTCAGTTCTCCTGCTTCTGGGTTCGCTCCAAACCGTCTTGGCTCAAATGACGGTTGAGAATGGTGCAACGCTTTACAACACGAGCAGGGTCTGGAAACCCGGCGATCCGGCCATGCAGTGTTCGTCCTGCCATTTTGCCAATCCTCCCGGGCCGGTACCGGGTGCCGTTGACGGCATGGGGTCGCGTCACCCGTCGGCTGCCAACAGCCCGTTGTTGTTGACGACGTCATTTGCCACCGGTGGGCGAATGGTTGGCGCGGCCGGCAACACCGCCTTCAACATGACCGCCGACGATGCTTACCTGTTGTCGCTGTATATTGGTCAGTTCAAGGTGCCCGTCGCGCCGAATTCGAGCATTGTGACAAGCTCCGGCGTCACAGGTGTGCGCAACGTTTATGCATTGCTGCCCTCCGCCGCGAGCATTCCGGCCTATCCGGCTTTGCCGGTTTCAAGTGGTGTCGCTCAAACTGGGGGTGTGAGTGCAAATGTCAGCACCCAAGGCGTCACGCCATCAGTCTCTGTGACGACCGCGCGACCAATTGCGTACAACATTTCATATACATCGCCTTCCACCTTCGCGGGCAACGACAGTTTCACCTACCAGCTTGCCAACCCGAGCGGTTCAGACACGGCGACCATTTCCGTGACGGTTTACGGCATCACCAACGCGACTTTGACGGCAACCGCGTTCAAGGGCGTCAACAGTGCCAATGTTTTCACCGTAACGTCAAACGATGGCAGCGCAACCTTCAGCTCGCCGAATCTGCCGGCCGGTTTAAGCATGAGTGCAGGCGGCGTGATTTCCGGAACGCCCAGCGCCACCGGAACCTTCAACGTCACCTTGAATGCCGCAATTGCATCGGCCGGCGCCAACAATGCAACGGTCTCCCGGAACCTGGTTTTGACTGTGGCGGGCATCACAAGCGCCGCGACGGCAAACTACTTCCAGAACACCACCATTCCGCCCTACACCGTCACCGCTTTCCCGTCTGCCGGCGCGGTTTACTCGATTGCCTCGGGCGCCTTGCCGGCCGGGCTGAGCTTTGCCGGCAACCAGATCACCGGGACGCCCACGGCCGCCGGTTCTTTCCAGGTAATTCTTCAGGCCAACACAAGTGCTGGTGTCGTGACGCAGCCTCTGGACATCACGGTCGGCCCGGTACCAGTGGTGTCTACAACACCGTTCCTGCCGGCTGCGCCGGCACTTTACGTGGCGGGCACCACCGGCACGGCGATCACGCCCATTCAAATCAACGCCACCAACCCGCCCATCTCGGCTTACAGCGCGGCCGGCCTGGCCTCTGCCGTTGGTCTGAGCCTGTCGCCGGGAGGGCAGATATCCGGCATTCCGACGGCCAGCGGTGATTTCCCGGTCACCCTGGGTGCGACCAACGGCAATGGGCAGGGCACCTTGAACGTCATTTTGCGCATCAACTCCAATGTTGCGCCCAATATCACCAGCCCTGCGGTGGCAGCGCCCGTGCCGGTTGGCGCGTTCAGTGCCAACGTCTATGCGATTACCGGTGACAACGGCCCGATTACGGGGTACGCGGTGGTGGCGCCCAGCACTTTGCCGCCTGGGCTTGTTCTTGCGCCGGGCACGGGCGTGGTTTCGGGCACACCCACCAGCAGCGGCGTTTTCACGACGACACTGAGTGCCACCAACTCCGGCAATCTGACAGGCAGCAGGGTCGTGACCTTCACCATCAACCCGGTGGTTGCACCGGTCATCACCAGCCCGACGTTTGCTGCATTGGCGGTCGGCGTGCCGATTGCGCCGATTCAGGTGGTGGCCACCAACCCACCCATTCTGGCTTATGGCGGCGGGAACACCCTGCCAGCAGGCCTCGTGCTTGACACGGTCACCGGCATCATCACCGGAACACCCACCACGCCCGGCCCGGTCACCGCCACCCTAACGGCCACCAACGTCATCAACACCGGACAGTTGGCCGTGACGTTCACGATCGGCGTACCGGCGCCTTCCGCCTGCGTGATGACTGTGCCGTTGAACACGGCCACTACGCTGGATCTCAAGCCCTGCATGTTCCCGGCTTACACCCCTACCGGTGTGTCGATCCTGGCGACGCCCGCACACGGCAGCGTGAGTGTGAGTGGCACCAGCGTCACCTTCACGCCGGTTAACAACTACTTTGGCAGCGACTCGTTCACGGCGGTCGCTTATTTCACCGGGGGCGGAACCACCACACCGGGTGTGGTGCAGATCACCGTGACCGGCCGGCCCGACCCGACGCAAGACCCCACCGTGGCGGCGCTGGTGGCCGCACAAGCGGACACGGCACAACGGTTCTCCAGAGCGCAGATTTCCAACTTCCAGCGCCGCATGGAATCCTTGCATCAACGCAGCGACAGTGGTTCAGGCAGTGGTGGTGCTGCCTTGCAGTCGCGCAGTGGGACACCCACCCCGGTGATAGCGCCCCGGCAGCAAGCTGCAACAGTCGCCCAGACGGCGGCGCCATCGGTCTTTGAAGCGGCGCGCGCCAGTGCATTGGCGGAGGCGCCCGGCAGTGCACCCGTGGCCATCACGCAGGCTCAGGCGCTGGATGCGGTGGCAACGGGTGTTGGTTTGAAGTCCCTGCCATTTGCCGAAGCCGTGACGCAACTGCTCACCACCAACTCTGTCAACATGGCCAACCTGGTGGCTTCCGGTGGTGCGCCAGCGCCGGGCGCCACCAGTTACTGGGTGGAGGGTGTCGCCAGTTTTGGCAACAAGGACGCCACTTCTGCGTCAGGAAACTACGATTTCAGCACCAGTGGCATCACCTTCGGGGCTGACCGGCGGATCAGCGACAAACTGGTGGTGGGCCTGGGACTGGGTTATGGTCGCGACAAAACCAAGATCGGCACAGATGGTTCGCAAAACGACGGGCGCGGCCTCTCTCTCGCCGCTTACGCCAGTTACGCGCCTGCGCCCGGCAGCTTCATTGACGGCATGCTCGGCATTGGCAGCCTCGAGTTCGACACGCGCCGTTACGTCGTGCCCATCAACGACTTCGCGCTGGGCAACCGCAAGGGCACGCAAGTGTTTGGTTCGCTGACCGGCGGGTTCGAGTTCCGCAACAACGGCATGATGTTCTCGCCCTATGCCCGCCTCGACTACTCTGCCGAACGCCTGCAAGACAGTACCGAAAGCGGCGCGGGTGCGTATGCGCTGACCTATTTCGACCAGACCTCGTCTTCATTGCAAGGTGCCCTGGGCGCCCGTGTCGAGTCGATTCATTCGACCAACTTTGGCTGGGTGATCCCACGTGCGCGCGTTGAGATGCGACACGAATTCCAAAGCGACCGCCAGGCGTTCATCTCGTACGCCGACCAGATCGGCGGCCCGCGCTACGGCCTGGCCACTGCCGGCACCGGGCGCGACGCCTTGGTGTTGGGCCTGGGCAGCGACTTCATCATGCGAGACGGCTGGACGCTGGGTCTGGACTACCAGCTCACGCAAACCTTTGGCCAGGCTTCCAGTTACGCGCTGCAGTTCAAACTCACCAAGGATTTCGACGCCAAAGGCCTGCCGCGCCTGGTGGGCAATTATTCTGAAGAGGCCACCAAACCGCTGGACATCCAGGTTGACGCCGGCTTCATGGTGGACGACAACGTCACCCGCGCCAAAGCTGGGCCAGACAAAATGTCCGACAACATCTACAGCGTGAACGTGAGCAAGTCAGAGGTTTACCAGCTCTCGGAGAATTCCCGCTTTGTGCTCAGCGGTGCCGTTGGCGGTGAACGTTTCCAGAACTTCAACGGCCTCTCGCGCATCTCGGCCGGCATGGAAGGCGAATACCAATACCGCGGCTCCTCTGAATTTGACGCGCCAACCATTGGCCTCTTCGGGAAGATCACCGCAGAGCGTTACCAGTCATACTTGCGCAATGGTTACCGCACGTCGCTGGGTGTGTCGATGCGCCAACCTTTGACCGACAAAATCAGCCTCTTCGGTGCACTCGCCAGCAACCAGCGTTTTGGCAACAGCGCTGTCTTCAACACCTCGGAGACCGCGTTGCGCCTCAACGCCGACTACGCACTGTCTGACCGTGAAACCCTCTACGCCACGGGTGAGTTCCGCTTTGGCGACATTGTGTCCACCGGTCAGGCGTCGCTTGAAAACGTCAGCGTTGCCAAGGTTTTTGTGCAGGATGATGCCTACCCGGGCGGCCAGTTCTTCAGCTACAAACTCGAAGGCCGCACGGTGCTGGCTACGCTGGGCTACAACCTGGGTCTCGGTCCGCGCGACTCTTTGGACTTCTCGTGGCGACATGTTCGCTCCACCCCGAGCCTGCGCCCTTCCTTCGTGACATCACCTCAGAGTTACATCGCCAACCAGTGGTCGGTCACGTATTTGGTCCGGTTCTAGGACAGATCCCATGAGTTTCAACATGACCCAGCGACACCTTCACACCCGCCTGGCCGTGCGGGCGCACCGAGGCTTGCTGATCGCGGCCCTGGTTGCACTCACCGCCTTAACGGCTTGTGGCGGCGGCGGCGGTGGCACCTCCAGCGGTGGCGACGTGGTGCCGGGCGCCCGCTTGCCGCCAGCACCAGTGAGCGGCCCGGACAGTTTTCTGCTGTTCCCCAATCCGCTCAAACAGGCCGACGGCTCGCTGCAAGTCGATTCACTGGCCTACGCCACGGCGTATTACGAGGCCATTGACCCCAACAACGACCGCGACACCGTGGCCAAGTTCAGGGCCTTCAACCAGATCGGTGCGCCCACCGGTCCCGGCATTGTTGAAGAGTCGGTGATCGTCGGCGACCAGCGTGACCTCGGTTACGGCCGCAAGATGACCGCGCGCCAGAACGCCGACGGCAGCCTGGCCTTTGTGGTCGACAACTTCCTGGTGGGCGGTTACGGCGCCTATTCGCCCTTCAACCTTGAAGCCGCCATTACCGGCGCGGCGCAATGGCATCTGGGCACCAATGGCATCGAATTCAGTCCCGGCCCGGGCGGCACCGTCAAATTTGCCAAGTTCTACACCTTTGACCCCAACACCGGCGCGCGCCTGCTCACACTCAGCCTGGACGGGCGTGGCAACAAAGCCATGCCCACCGTCTGCATCAGCTGCCACGGCGGCCGTGGCGACCCGCTCACGCCGCCCGACGCGCTGGGCAAGCGCCTGTTTGCCAAAGTCATGAATTCCGTCTCGCAGGCGCGGGGTGACGTGGGTGCGCAGTTGCACCCGTTTGAGCCGGCCGCGCTTGATTATTCCGCGCTGCCGGGTTTCAGCCGCGCGCTGCAGGAAAGCAAAATCAAGACCATCAACAAAATGGTGCTGTGCTCGATGCCGCTGCCCAGCGGCTCCGCGCCCTCCGCCTTTGCCGAAGACGCCTGCCGCGCTGCCAATCGTGCAGGCAACGGCGGCGTGGCCACCGTCAACGAGTACCAGGGCACAGCGGCCCTGCACCTCAAAGACATGTACGGCGGCGACGGGTTGCCGCTCAACGCCACGGCCGCTCAAGACACCTATGTGCCCACCAACTGGCAGACCAACGGCCAAACCTCGCTGTACCTGAACACCCAGGCGCAGGCCTGCCGCGTTTGCCATTTGCTGCGCGGCACCGGCAACCAGTCCGATATTGACTTCGACACCTTCACCAAGTTCGATGGTTACGCCGACCGCATCAAGGCGCACGTGATCGACCGTGGCAATATGCCGCTGGCCAAACTGATTGCCGACAAATACTGGAGCACACCCAGCATCAACGGACCGATGGCCGCCTTCCTTGCCAGCAAGGGTTATGCAGATGCCGCCCAGCGCCCCGGTCGGCCAATTGCCGATCCCGGGCCCAGCCGTGTGGTGAAGCAGCTCAGCACACCGCTGTCTGCCGCCATGAGCCTGTATTCAAGCACCTACCAGTGGCAAGTCACGGCAGGACCTGCGGGCGCCACCCTGAACAGCGCCACCGCCGCCAACCCGACTTTCACGGCCACGGCGCCCGGCACCTATGTGATCCAGCTCACCACCGGCAACGGCAGCAGCCTGAGCACGCCAGCCGCCATGACCCTGGTGGTCGACACAGCACTCTCCTATGACCCAAGCTTGCTGCGTTTCAGCCAGGTCAAGGCAATCTTGCAAAACGTTGCTGGCGGCAATTGCGTCAGTTGCCACCAGGCGGGTGGCAATGGCAGCGTGACGCCGCCCATCTGGTACACGAGTTTTGACCGGGCCGGAACCGGCAACGGCGCTGACGCCACCAACGACCACTGGTTCTACACCGAATTGCGTGGCCGCATCAACTTCACCGACTTGGCTGCCAGCTCCCTGTTGCGCAAACCGGCAGGCCACCACCACAACGGCGGGCAGCGAACCGGCTTTAACGACGCATTGGCACCCGGCCAGGCTGGGCGGGAAGATTATGACAAGATTCTTGGCTGGATTCTCAACGGCGCGCCAGAGCAGTAAGTCACGGAATTATTGAATTAATTGCTATATAAAACATATCAATACTGATATGTTTTTATGCAAATATTTAATTTAAATGTGCCGTTAACAAAAATTGCCGTTAACAATTAACACCCATGTTAATTGTTCGCAGCGCCCCATGGCCAGCCAATGGGCGTGCTCAGTAGGTGCGTCGCGGTGCCGTGTAGTTGTCTTTGCCAAATACAAACGGCACACGCCGGCCCACCAGGGTTTCAATCAGGGCGAGCTCCTGATCGGTGTGGTTCAAAAACGGCGCGTTGCGGATCTTGCGGCCTTCTGCGCCGTCTTTGGCAATGTAGACCGGGCGGTCATGGTGCGTGGCGGCAATCACTTCTTTGCTCAGCGGGTCGGTGCTGGAGGCCACTTCGGTGGCGCCATAACACGTGCAGAAGTAGCTCAACTCCGGGTCAGACTCCACGTAAAAACCGGTGCCACGAATGCCAACGGTTGCGGTTGCGGTGCTTACCCGCATCGGCGCATTGCGTGAGACCGACAGCAGCTTACCCGTGAGCATGCGCAAACCCGCGATCAGCACCGAGCCAGCACCGGCGTCGGCCGGCGGCTCGATCAGCAGTTTGCTGTCGCCGCGCAAGATCATGGAATGGGTGTTCACGACAAAAATAATTTCGCTGTTTTTCCCGGTTTCCACTGTGTCGCCCGGTTTGATGCGGGTGGCGAGCGTTGCCGCGGTGTCGTTCACGGTGACTTGGCCTGAGAGTCCATAAATCGACTGCGTGGGCGGCAGTTTCTGCGGGCGCGAGCCAAAAATGCTGAAACCCTGTGCTGCTGCATCCGTGAGCGCAGTGGTGAAAAAACCGGCCGACAAAGCCTGGATCAGCCAGCGTCGGCGCGGGTCGTCCAGGTTCGGGTCAATGAGCTTCATGTATTAACCTGCTGGCCCGACTGAGGAGCCGTGGAGGGGACAAAGTGGTAACAATTCGCAATAATTTTACCCAGCTGCAACTGTAATGCCCTTGAACTGTCCTGTGGCGATTTTTTTCTGCCATTCGGCCGGGCCGGTGATATGGGCACTGGTGCCCGCGGCGTCAACGGCCACCGTGACCGGCATGTCCACCACGTCGAACTCGTAAATCGCTTCCATGCCCAGGTCGGCAAACGCGACCACTTTGGCGGTTTTGATGGCTTTGCTCACCAAATAGGCGGCACCGCCCACGGCCATCAGCGAGGCGCTTTTGTGTTTTTTGATGGCTTCAATGCCTTCTGGCCCGCGCTCGCCTTTGCCGATCATGCTGATCAGGCCGGTCTGCGAAAGCATCATCTCAACGAACTTGTCCATGCGCGTTGCGGTGGTGGGCCCTGCGGGGCCTACGGCCTCATCACGCACCGGGTCCACGGGGCCGACGTAATAAATCACGCGGTTGGTGAAGTCGACCGGCAACTTCTCGCCCTTGGCCAACATGTCCTGAATGCGTTTGTGGGCGGCGTCCCGGCCGGTGAGCAACTTGCCGTTCAGGAGCAACGTGTCGCCGGGTTTCCAGCCGGCTACTTCGGCCTTGGTCAGGGTGTTGAGGTCCACTTTTTTGCTCGCCTTGTAGTCGGGCGTCCAATGCACATCGGGCCAGATGTCGAGCGAGGGCGGCGTGAGGTAGACCGGGCCGCTGCCGTCCATCACCACGTGGGCGTGGCGGGTGGCTGCGCAGTTGGGGATCATCGCCACCGGTTTGCCGGCAGCGTGCGTCGGATACATCTTGATTTTCACGTCCAGCACGGTTGTGAGGCCGCCCAGGCCCTGCGCGCCGATGCCCAGGGCATTGACCTTGTCGTGCAGTTCGAGGCGCAGGGCTTCGGTCTTGCTCAGGGGCTCACCGCCTTGCGCAGCTTTTTGGGCCTTGGCTTGCAGCTCGTACATGTCGATGTCTTCCATCAACGACTCTTTGGCCAGCAACATGGCTTTTTCCGCCGTGCCGCCAATGCCAATGCCCAACATGCCCGGCGGGCACCAGCCGGCGCCCATGGTGGGCACGGTTTTAAGCACCCAGTCGACGATGGAATCGCTTGGGTTCAACATCACCAGTTTGGATTTGTTCTCGCTGCCGCCGCCCTTGGCCGCCACGCCGATATCCAGCTTGTCGCCCGGCACCAGTTCGATGTTGATCACAGCCGGCGTGTTGTCTTTGGTGTTCTTTCGGTCAAACTGGGGGTCGGACACGATGGAGGCGCGCAGGGTGTTGTCGGGGTGGTTGTAGCCGCGGCGCACGCCTTCGTTGATCACGTCATCCAGCGCACCGTTGCCGTAAGCCGCACAGCCTTCAAACCGCACGTCCATGCCGATTTTCAGGAACACGTTGACGATGCCGGTGTCCTGGCACACCGGGCGGTGGCCGGTGGCGCTCATGCGGCTGTTGGTGAGGATCTGCGCAATCGCGTCCTTGGCCGCCGGGCTTTGTTCGCGCTCGTAGGCGCGTGCCAGGTGGGTGATGTAGTCGGCCGGGTGGTAATAACTGATGTACTGCAACGCGGCGGAAATGGTTTCGACGAGGTCGGCGGCTTGGATGGTGGTGGTCATGGTGTCGGATGATTCAGGCGGTTGATCGACGAGATTCAGTCGTTGTTGGCGCGGCCATCGACTTTCTTGGCATCGTGGTCGGCGCGCTCCATCAACTTGTCGGTGTAGGCGATGGCCATGGCACTGAACAGGAAGGTCATGTGGATGATGGTCTGCCACATCAGCACCTTCTCGGAGTAGTTGGCGGCGTTGATGAAGGTCTTCAAGAGGTGGATCGACGAGATGCCGATGATGGCGGTCGCCAGCTTCACCTTGAGCACGCTGGCGTTGACGTGGCTCAGCCATTCGGGCTGGTCCGGGTGGTTCTCCAGGTTCATGCGACTCACGAAGGTCTCGTAGCCGCCCACGATGACCATGATCAACAGGTTCGAGATCATCACCACGTCGATCAGCGCCAGCACCACCAGCATGATGACGGTTTCATTCAGCGAAGTGATCTTGGCGTCAGCCACGTAGCCGATGCTTTTGACCAGCGCATCCACATCTGACTGGTTGCCAAACGCGGCGCCAATCAGGTGGAACAGCTCGATGCCGAAATGGAAAACATAAAC
>JANNMM010000300.1:0-8707 GCA_031397915.1 Rhodoferax sp.
CGTGCTTCGAGGCCGCGACACATGCGCCCCGGCGGCGTTGGGGTGGGTCAGGCTTGGTCTTTACCTTTGACGAAAGCGGCAAACGCCGGTACCCGGTGTTTGTCCCTCTGATGGGTTTAGTTTGCAACTCAATTGAGTGGCGGAAACCTTTTGTATGTAAACCCCCGCTCGGCTGAAAGTCGATTGGACCAGTCGATGATTTCAGCATTGATGAACTCAACTAAGAAATTGGAGATCGGGCCTGCGAAAGCGTTAATGCTTGGTGAATCCAAGGCATCACCAGGAAAGTGGATTTCGTTTCGAAGCCGGCGGTAGTCTTGAATTATGTCTAGCTGTTGATCAGTAAGGCCAAGAGCGGTTCGATACCTGGGCAGATCGGTAAGCTATGAAAACTTTATTGATTCGGGTTTGAGGCCAGGCAAGTAGTTCTTTGCCCCGTCGAAGTGAAACTCGCTGAGAGAAAATACCTCTGCTTTCAAGATTGGCCGTTCGCGCTGCTCGTTGGCCAGGATCTTGTGACCCGATGAGATGCCATCGATCACATGAAGAACATGGTCGGTCGAAAGAAGTCGAGCCTTCAAATGGATCTCAAAGGCGCTTGCGATTTTCAAGTACTCGAAATTCAAGTATTCGAGCATGGCCCACGTTGAATGAGCTGGCGGCAAATCCAGCCCTGCGTCCCAACCGCCACTTTCAAGCCAGACCTTGTCGGCTGAGCGCTCAAGCGCAAGCTGATGCCGCTGCCCAACGGTGACGGTGTCGGAGAACGCCTTGAGTGACTCCAGATTTAGACTCACCACGCCGTGGTCTCGTTGGTATGCGTCAATGTAGAGAGAGTGGGTTGCCTTGTAGACGTCGTGTCCAGGCAGAAGCTGGAGCCGTGCTTCCTTGGAGGTGATCGGATAAAGCATTAGTAATCGAACATTTTACGAGCGCAGCCGGAATCGGCTAACCCCGCGAAGCGGAAAGTGAAAAGAGAACACATCGTGCCCAACCGGTGGAGGTCGGCCGAACTAGTGGTCATGTATCACTTTCTCCGGTTCTTGATAGCCCTAGCACTTCGTGAGCGCGTCGTCCACGAGTTTTCGAAAGCGCTGGTCATAGTGGTACTTGAGGTTCGATTGATACTCCGACGCCTTGAGGAAAGTCTTGTGTAGACAGACCTGATTGGAGATGGCCGCGCGCCACTCGTCGCTCGGGTCTACCAGGTACGCGTGCTCAGCCGAGTGCAGGAAATAGGAGACAAACCAACCGTACTTGACAGCTTCGCGCGAACCTTCCTGTGGAAGATGCGCGAGGCCATCGGCGATTTCTGGATTCTCGACGGCCAACCTGAGGTACTCTTTGTAGGTGTCTTGGGCCGTCGCCTCACGCTGCGCTTCGTTAGTGCGCGATAGTTGAATACCAGCCACCAGCAACGCAATTGAAGCAACTACGGCGGTAGCGAATGTGGACCAAGCAGTCAACTGATTCAACTGATCGTTCGACATGGGCGCTCCTTGTGGGTTCAACTCAAAATGTGGCGACAGAATTCTGTCGGGATAACTTGGCTGGGGTCGCCGCAACATCGCCACCCGCGTTAAGGAAATTCCACTCCAACCACTATAGCCTGCCCCACCCCAACGTCGCCAGGGCGCATGTGTCGCGGCCTCGAAGCACGCAAAGGCGCCGGGTGAGGGTCTCGCGCAGCGAGACGACTCAGCCGCGCACTGTTTGAGCGAAATGCAATGGAGCGAGTTTGCGCGGCGGCCCGGGGACTGCGTACTGCAGATGGTTGCCCGAAGGGCCCGCGACACTTAAGTCCTGGCGGCGTTGGGGTGGTTCAGGCGGACGGTCATTAAGTCACATAAAATATAGTCTTATAGCTATATTTATAGTAGTAAATACGGTTATTTTTTAATCTTAATTGTCACAAAGATTATTTGTGAACGAAATTCTTACCAGAAAGTACCCAAAATGGGTATGCTGGAAGAAAAATCCCGCAGCAGCGTTCAGCTGACTTTGCGCCGCAGCTTCTCCACCTTGTCCGCCAGCACGTCAATATCCATGCTCTCCTCGGCGTTGACGAGGTAGGTTTCCAGGTCTTTCACGGCTTGTGAGTTGTGGCCGAGTTCGGCATGCGCGAGGCCGCGGTCGCGGTGCTCTTCCCAGGCTTGCGGCAGCAGGATGATGAGGCGGTCCAGCACGGCGAGCTGGCGTGGCCAGTCTTTTTGCGATTTGTAGATTTCCTTGAGGTTGCGCAACATGCGCGCGATGATGGCGCGCGGCGGCGTGGCCTGCAAATAAAGGCCCAGCGGCACCTCGAACTCGTCCACCAGGCCGCTCTTGCGGCGAAACGGCTCCAGGCGCTCGGCCAGCTCGTCGCGACTGAGGGAAGCGCCGTCAAACGGGTTGATCACCACCTGGCCCTTGGGCAGGTTGACCTTGACCATGAAATGCCCCGGAAACGCCACCCCGCGCGCCGACAGGCCCAGGCCTTGCGCCAGCTCCAGCCACACCACCGCCAGTGAAATCGGAATGCCGCGGCGCGTGCGCAACACCTGGTTGATGTAGCTGTTGTCGGGGTCGTAGTAGTTGTTGACGTTACCGCCAAAACCGAGGCTATTGAAGAAGAACTGGTTCAGCACGCGCAGCCGGTGCATCGGCGGCGCGTCGACCGGGATGCGGCGCTTGAGGCGCGCCTGCATCTGGTCCACCTCGCCCAGCGTCTGCTGCAAATCGAGGTCGGGGTATTCGTCGTGCGCGAGGCTGATGGCGGCCTCTAAAAGCGGGAAGGCGTCGTCACTTTGGACCAGGGTCGCAAAGTACGAGAGTGGCGTAGGCGAGTCGTATGACAGATTCATTTTGGAAAATTCATGACCTCAAACGCATTTTGCTCCCAATTTGACCTGGCCGGTCAACGCCGCAAAAACTGGCGCAGTTTCAGGCCGGCACCCCATGCTGCTATGAAGTATATAGCTATTGACGCGCTGATCACAAGCGCCATCAGACCCACCCGTTGCAGGTTTTGGCCATGCAGCCGGGTCCAGGCGACAGCGCCCGAAGCCCACATCAGAAACACCGCCATCAGGGCGCTGGCCGCCAGCACCTGCAGGGCGAATACGCCCCAGCCGGCCACGGGTTTGTAGTTTCCGCGCCGGACCAGCCCCACCAGCAGCCACAGCGCGTTGATGAGCGCGCCAATGCCAATCGTCAATGTCAGCGCTGCGTGCTGGTAGATGGGCACGAGAAAGACGTTGAGGATCTGCGTCACGATCAACACACCAATGGCGATGCGCGCCGGTGTTTTCATGTCATGGTGGGCATAAAAACCGGGCGCCAGCACCTTGATCGCCACCACGCCCACCAGACCGGTGCCCCAGCCCATCAGCGCCAGCGAGGTTTGCTGCACATCATGTTCGGTGTAGGCACCATACTGAAAAATGACCGCCACCAGCGGTTTTGAAAACACCAAAAGCGCCACCGAACACGGCACCGCCAGAAACACCACCAAACGCAGGCCCCAATCGAGCAGGGATGAATACTGCTCGTCCAGACCACCCGCCCGCGCCTTGCTCAACTGTGGCATCAGCACCAAGCCCAGCGCCACGCCGAGCAAAGCGGTGGGGAACTCCATCAGTCGGTCGGCATTGCTGAGCCAGGTCACACTGCCGCTGGTCAGGCGCGAGGCGATCTGGGTGTTGATGAAGAGCGATATCTGCGCCACACCCACACCCAGGAGCGCGGGGGCCATCATGGCACCCACCTGGCGCGTGGCCGGGTCGCTCCAGGCGGCCTTGAATTTCTGCCAGCCCAGGCCGAAACGCGGCAAGCGGCCCAGGCGCTTCAACGCGGGGATTTGCACCGCCAGCTGCAAGGCGCCGCCCAACATCACGCCGACCACCTGGGCATAAATCGGCTCGATGCCGATCTGCTTGAACCAAGGCGTGCCCAGCACGGTGGCGCCAATCATCGCCAGGTTCAGCAGCACCGGCGTGGCCGCCGGCACCGCAAACTGGCGCCAGGTATTGAGAATGCCCGAAGCAAAAGACACCAGCGAGATGAAGAAAATGTAGGGGAACATCCAGCGTGTCATGACAATCGCCGCGTTCCAGGCTTGCGGGTCTTTCTGCAAGCCACCGGCCATGGCCCACACCAGCACCGGCGCGCCAATCACCCCCAGAATACTGGTTGCCACCAGCACCCACACCAGCACGGTTGCGATTTTGTCGATCAGCTGTTGCGCGGCCTCCTCACCCTGTCGTTCGCGCGTGGCCGCCAGCATCGGCACAAAAGCCTGGCTGAAAGCGCCTTCGCCAAACAGGCGGCGAAACAGATTGGGGATGCGGAATGCGACGTAAAAAGCGTCTGTCAACGCGCTCACGCCAAAAAAAGCCGCAAAAAGCTGGTCGCGGATCAGGCCCGCAACGCGCGAGGCCAGGGTGAAGAGGGAAATGGTGGAGGCGGATTTCAGCAAAGACACGGCGCAAAGTGTAGCGAGGTGCTTGCGGGGCCCTTATGGATCGGCCTGGCCAAAAGCGGTAGAATCGAGGGCTTTGCTGGCATCATCCTCAGACACAAGGAACACTATTTATGGCATCTACCAAACCCAAGAAAAAGAACCCGCGCCTGGCGTCGGGCCGCAAACGCGTCCGTCAGGACGTCAAAATCAACGCCGCCAACACGTCTTTGCGTTCACAGTACCGCACCGCCGTAAAAAACGTCGAAAAAGCCGTTGCCTCTGGCGACAAGGCCAAGTCGACCGAGGCGTTTGCCAAAATGCAGGCCGTGGTTGACACCGTGGCCGACAAAGGCATCTTCCACAAAAACAAGGCAGCGCGCGATAAAAGCCGCCTGTCAACCCGGGTGAAAGCGCTCGCCACGGCTGCTCCCGCAGCTGCCTGATCTGTAAAGATCAAGCCACCGATTCGCAGGAATCACCGCACGGGCCGGTTCACTTGAAAAAGAAACCAGCCTGCCGTTTGTAACGGGTGCGCTGCCAGCAAAGCAAAACAGATCAACCACCCTCGGGTGGTTTTTTTGTGCCTGAAAGCGGTGAAGGCTCGGGTTTGGGCGCTTCAAATTGCATCTGCAACTCGTTGTCGCGCGCGAAGTCGACGCAAAAGTCCCAGGCCATCACATTGAAATCCCGCAGCTCGCGGTTGACGATGACGCACTTCACGTCGCCAAACGCGGTGGGCACACACCAGGGTGAATACCCCAGATGGCTGCCCGGCTGGGCGCCCCCCGCGCGGAACGGGCTCATCACCCCGGCCAGGCGCTCGGCCCAGTCGCTGGGGCGAAAGGTTTTGCCAGCCTTGGTGATGCCGAGGATATAGATTTCAGGGGCGGCTCGCAGATCCATGGGTGTTGTTGGTGGCATTGCGGCTTTTGCTGCATTGCACAAGAATTTTAGATGAGCGCATCGCTGCAATGCGGAATTGTCAAAAAACGGGGCAGTTTGATGTGCCTAAAATGGGTTTCCAACGGCCCACCGCATGGGCCGTTCTGTTTTTTGGAGCCCCCATCATGAACGCCGTCGCCAAACCTGTCGAGACCCAGATCACTGCCGCCTCCCCGCATGTGATGAACACCTACGGTCGGGTGCCCATCGCCATGTCGCACGGCCAGGGCTGCCGCGTCTGGGATGTCAACGGCAAGGTGTATCTGGACGGCCTGGGCGGCATTGCCGTCAATACCCTGGGGCACAACCACCCCAGGCTGGTGCCGGCCTTGCAGGACCAGATCGCCAAAATCATCCATAGCTCCAACTACTACCATGTGCCGGGGCAGGAAATATTGGCCAAAAAGCTGGTCGAACTCTCTGGCATGACCAACGTTTTTTTCTGCTGCACCGGGCTGGAGGCCAATGAAGCGGCGCTCAAGCTGGCGCGCAAGTTTGGCCACAACAAAGGCATCGAACGCCCGGAAATTGTGGTCTACGACAAGGCCTTTCACGGCCGCTCCATCGCCACGCTGAGCGCCACCGGCAACCCGAAAATCCAGGAGGGCTTTGGCCCGCTGGTGGAAGGTTTCATCCGGATTCCGCTGAACGATGTCGCCGCGCTGAAGAAAGCCACCGCCGGAAACCCGAATGTGGTGGCGGTTTTCTTTGAGGCGATCCAGGGTGAAGGCGGCGTGAACCCGATGCACATGGACTATTTGCGGGAGGTACGCAAGATCTGCGACGAGAACGACTGGCTGCTGATGATCGACGAGGTGCAGTGCGGCATGGGCCGCACCGGCAAATGGTTCGCGCACCAGTGGGCCGGCATCAAGCCTGACGTGATGCCGCTGGCCAAGGGCCTGGGCTCGGGTGTGCCGATTGGCGCGGTGGTGGCGGGCCCGAAGGCGGCCAACATTTTCCAGCCCGGCAACCACGGCACCACCTTTGGCGGCAACCCGCTGGCCATGCGCGCCGGGATAGAGACCATCCGCATCATGGAAGAAGACGGCCTGCTGGCCAATGCAACGCGGGTCGGCGACCACCTGCGCGAGGCCCTGACCCGTGAACTCGCGGCCGAGTTTGCCAGCGGCGGCGTGAAGGAAATCCGTGGCCAGGGCCTGATGCTGGGCATCGATCTGGCCAAACCCTGCGGCGTGATCCTGACCCAGGCCGCTGAAAAGGGCCTGCTGTTGAGCGTGACCGCCGATACCGTGGTGCGCCTGGTGCCGCCTTTGATCCTGAGCATCGCCGAGGCCGACGAAATCGTTGCCATCCTGTGCCCGCTGATCAAACAGCATTTGGCGGCAACGCAATGAGGCAAGCCGCCGTGCAGGGCCGCCCCAAGCAAGGCACGGCCCCCTCGGGGGGCAGCGCAATACACGAAGTGACAAGCGTGGGGGCTGCATATCCATGAAACACTTCCTTCAGAACAGCGATCTTTCGGCCGACGAATACGACTACCTGTTTGCCCGCGCCGCGCTGATCAAGAAAAAATTCAAGGCCTATGAAAAACACCAGACGCTGGTAGACCGCACGCTGGCGATGATTTTCGAGAAGGCCTCGACCCGTACACGCGTGAGTTTCGAGGCCGGCATGTACCAGATGGGTGGCAGCGTGGTGCACCTGACCACCGGTGACAGCCAGCTCGGCCGTGCCGAGCCGATTGAAGACGCGGCCCGCGTCATCAGCCGCATGGTCGACCTGGTGATGATCCGCACGTTCGAGCAGACCAAGATCGAAAAATTTGCCGAGCACTCGCGCGTGCCGGTGATCAATGGCCTGACGAACGAGTTCCACCCCTGCCAGATCCTTGCCGACATCTTCACCTACATTGAACACCGGGGCAGCATCCGCGGTAAAACTGTGGCCTGGGTCGGTGACGGCAACAACATGGCCAACAGCTGGTTGCAGGCCAGCGAGATCCTGGGCTTCAAGGTGCATGTGAGCACGCCCGGGGGCTATGAGGTGGACCAGTCTGTCGCCGGCATCCGCTCGGTGGAGAGCTACAAGGTTTTCGCCGATCCTCTACTGGCCTGCGAAGGCGCCGACCTCGTCACCACCGACGTCTGGACCAGCATGGGGTACGAAGCCGAAAATGAAGCGCGCAAAAAGGCCTTTGAGAAATGGTGCGTAGACGCCGAAATGATGGCCGTCGCCAAACCCGACGCGCTCTTCATGCATTGCCTGCCAGCCCATCGCGGCGAAGAAGTGGCGGCCGACGTGATCGACGGGCCGCAGTCCGTCGTCTGGGACGAAGCCGAGAACCGCATGCATGCGCAAAAAGCCCTGATGGAGTACCTGCTGCGGGGCCGGATTGAATGAGCCTGGAAGTGGCAGCCCGGCAACTGGCGGGTGGACTTGAAATTCACACCGGTCCATGACCTCCCTGCAAGACTGCCAGGCACTCGACGCCCACGACCCGTTGCGCCATCTGCGTGACCAGTTCACGCTGCCCGAAGGGGTGATTTACCTCGACGGCAATTCTCTGGGCGCAATGCCCAGAGCAAGCGCGGCGCGCATCGCCCAGGTAGTGTCCGAGGAGTGGGGCAAGGGCCTGATCCGCTCGTGGAATACCGCCGGCTGGATGGATCAGCCGCAACTTGTCGGTGACAAAATCGCACGTCTTATCGGCGCGGGCCCAGGTGAAGTGGTGGCGACAGACAGCACGTCCATCAATCTCTTCAAAGTGCTGGGTGTGGCGATGCAGATGGCCGGTTTGCGATCCTCCGCGCGCAAGGTCATTGTGAGTGAACGCAGCAACTTCCCGACCGACCTGTACATGGCGCAGGGACTGTGCCGCACGCACGGTTTTACGCTGAAGTTGGTGGACCGCGCAGACATCGAGACGGCCCTGAACGCTGACGTGGCGGCGCTTCTGCTCACCCACGTGAATTACCGAACGGGCGCCCTGTTGGACATGGCGGCGCTTTCCCAGGCCGCGCATCAGGCAGGCGCATTGGCGATTTGGGACCTGGCGCACAGCGCAGGCGCGGTGCCGGTCGAGTTGAACCCATCAGGCGCGGATTTCGCGGTAGGCTGCGGCTACAAATTTTTGAACGGCGGACCTGGCGCACCGGCTTTTGTTTGGGTCCATCCGCGCCATTTCAAACACGCCGGCAACGCCGTGCAGCAGCCTTTGCAAGGCTGGCTCGGGCACGCCGCGCCGTTTTCGTTTTCGACCGACTACGCGCCTGCTGCCGGCATCCGGCAATACCTGTGTGGCACGCCGTCCGTTTTGGGCCTGGCCGCGCTGGACTGCGGGCTCGACACCTTGCTGGCCGC
>JANNMM010000352.1:0-1902 GCA_031397915.1 Rhodoferax sp.
CCCCCCACATCGGCTTCAGCGCGATCACTGCCTCGGCCTCCTGCGGCGTGTGGCCCAGGTCGCGCAAGTATCCCGCGATGCGCTCGTAAACGAAATGCAGAAGCGCCTCATTGGTTTTCGCGGCATCAGGCAACAAGGCACCAAACGTCTGGCTTGCACAGGCGACCAGGTCGGGCAAATTCAGGCTCAGGCTGCGCTCGATCAACATGCGCACCACGCCCAATGCATGGCGCCGCAACGCAAACGGGTCTTTGTCTCCCGTCGGGAGATTTCCAATGCCAAACATGCCGACCAGCGTCTCCAGTTTGTCGGCCAGCGCCACCACCACACCGACCGGGCTGCGCGGCAAGGTGTCACCAGCAAAACGCGGCTTGTAATGGTCTTCAATGGCGTCGGCAATGTCCGAAGCAAGGCCATCGTGGCGGGCGTAATAGCCGCCCATGATGCCCTGCAACTCGGGGAATTCGCCCACCATGTCGGTGAGCAAATCGGTCTTGGCCAGGCGCGCTGCGGTGTCGGCCTGCTGGGCCAGCACGTCGCCACCGAGCTGCTGGCCAATCGCCCGAGAGATGGCGCGTACCCGCTCGCTGCGTTCGCCCTGTGTGCCCAGCTTGTTGTGGTAAACCACTTTGCCCAAGGCATCGACACGTGACTCCAGCGTCTTCTTGCGGTCCTGGTCAAAGAAAAACTTGGCGTCGGCCAGGCGCGGGCGCACCACACGTTCGTTGCCCTGGATCACGGCGCTGGCGTCCGCAGGGGTAATGTTGCTCACGACCAAAAATTTGTGGGTCAACTTGCCTGACGCTTCCAACAGCGGAAAGTACTTCTGGTTCGCCTTCATCGTGAGAATCAGGCACTCCTGCGGCACGTCGAGGAACTGCCTTTCAAACTCGCAAACCAGCACGTTCGGGCGCTCGACCAGCGCGGTAACTTCGTCGAGCAGCGCATCATCGTCAATCGGTTTGACATTACCGCCTACTTTGGCGGCAGCGGCATGGAGTTGCCGCACGATCTCGGAACGGCGCTCGGCGAAACTGGCGATCACAGCGCCGTCACTCGCCAGCGTGGCGGCGTAGCTGTCGGCATCGTTAATGACGATGGGAGACACCGCCGCTTCAAACCGGTGGCCCTGGGTGCGGTGGCCGGCCTGCAATCCCAGCACCTGCACCGGCACGATATCGCTGCCATGCAACGCCACCAAACCATGAACGGGACGGACAAAGTTGACGCTGCTCCAGCCCGGCAGTTCGCAGCCGCTCTCCAATTGGTAGGTCATGACTTTCGGGATTGGCAACTTGGCGATCGCCTCTTCCAGCGCTTTTTGCAACCCCGCTGCCAACTCGATGCCCCGCGCGACCGAGTCATAAAACAGCATGTCGACCTTGCCGTCCATGGCTTGTTTGAGCCCCGCAACGCTGTCGAGCCCTGCCACAGCCAACCCACTGACGCCCAATCCGGCCAGCCGCTTCAAGAGCGCCGGTGTGGCGTTGCCAGCCCCGTCCAGCCCCACCGCCACCGGCATCAATTTCTGAGACACGGCCTTGTCTGCCGCCCGCGCCAGCACACTGGTGACATGCGCCGCCAGCCGGCGTGGCGAGGCAAAGTTCGTCACGACGACGTCCGCGCCGGCCAATCCTTGCCCTTTCAGCGAATCCGCCAGCACCGAGGCAAACGCCTCCCCCAGTTTCTTCAACGACTTCGGTGGCAGCTCTTCCACGAACAGTTCCACAAGCAGGTTTTTTGTTGTCATGTCTGGTTGTTCGCCGGCCATCATGCGGCCTTCTTCACCAATGGCGCCATCTGCGCCACCCACTCCCGCGGCGCCAGCGGGAAGCCGAGCCGCTCGCGGCTCTCGTAGTAACTCTGCGCCACACTGCGCGCCAGGTTGCGGATGCGGCCGAT
>JANNMM010000369.1:0-13352 GCA_031397915.1 Rhodoferax sp.
GCGGCGCGCGGCGAGAGCCAAATGCTTTCGGTGGCCTCGTGGTTGTCGTGGCGGGCGACCTGGTTGGCCGGGGCCTCAGAGATGAAAAACCGCGTATCAAACCGCTTGCTCATCACGGAGGGCATTTGTGGCGTGATCCAGCGCGACCAGGGCGTGAGGCTGCTGGCAGTCAGGCGCAACTTCATCAATGCCAGCACCTCCTCGAATGCATGTCCTTCGCGCAGCAGGGCATGGGCGCGCGCCGCATCGTCGGCGCTGGCATTCTGGGCATACAAAACACCAGACTCCTCAAACGCCTCGCGCAGGGCCGCCACATACAGGCCGGCAGCGGTGAGCGGCGCGATGTCGGGCTCGTCAAGCAGGGCATGCAGGGCGGCGGGCGCCGCGTCCAGGTGGGCGTCCATGTCCAGCTCAGCGTCAAACTGGTCGACCTTGCCACCCGGGAAGACGTAAGCGCCGCCCAGCACGTCCGACAAACCGTGGCGTTTGATCAGGAACACTTCAAGACCCGAGCCCATGCCCGAGCGCGCATCGGCGCCGTCGCGCAGCATGACCACCGTGGCGGCCGGGCGCGCCGGCCCGGTCACGGTTTGTGAGTTGATTTCCATGCGGGCATCTTAAACCCGCCACGGTGGCATGGGCGGGGGCGCTTGCGCGCGGGGACTTTACACTGCAGCAGGACAGTGACGGCATCGCCACTGACATCAAACTCTGACAGGCAAGCGCCACCCTACGAATGAAGAGCGACATCGACATTGCCCAGGCCGCCCATAAGCGGCGCATCACCGAGCTGGCGTTTGAACAAGCCCAGATCCCCGAATCCGAACTCGAAAGCTTTGGCCGCTACAAGGCCAAGTTGTCGCTGGGTTTTTGCGAGTCGGTACAGGATGAAGCCCAAGCCCGGCCACGCGGCAAGCTGATTTTGGTGACCGCCATTTCGCCCACGCCTGCGGGCGAGGGCAAAACCACCACCACGGTGGGCCTGGGTGACGCCCTGAACCTGCTGGGCAAGGCCAGCGGCAAACGCGCTATCGTCTGCCTGCGCGAGCCGTCCCTGGGCCCGGTGTTTGGCATGAAAGGCGGCGCGGCCGGCGGGGGCATGGCTCAGGTGGTGCCGATGGAAGACATCAACATGCATTTCACCGGTGATTTCTCGGCGATTGCACTGGCGCACAACCTGCTTGCCGCGCTGATCGACAACCACATCCACCACGGTAACGCGCTTGGGTTTGACGTGCGGCGCATCGTATTCAAGCGCGTGGTGGACATGAACGACCGCGCGCTGCGCGACATCACCATCGGTCTGGGAGGCCCGGCCAACGGGTACCCGCGTGAAGACGGCTTCGACATCGTGGTGGCCTCCGAGGTGATGGCGATTTTTTGCCTCGCCACGGGCCTGGGCGATTTGAAGCAGCGTCTGGGCCGCATCGTCGTGGGTTAAACCACGGCGCAGGAACCCATCCACGCCAGTGACTTGAAAGCCCATGGCGCGATGGCGGCGCTGCTGAAGAGCGCGCTCGCGCCCAACCTGGTGCAGACTCTGGAGAACAACCTGGCCTTCATCCACGGCGGCCCGTTTGCCAACATTGCGCATGGTTGCAACTCGGTTCTGGCCACCACTACCGCACTGCGCCTGGCCGATTACGTGGTCACCGAGGCCGGTTTTGGCGCTGACTTGGGGGCCGAGAAATTCATCGACATCAAGTGCCGCAAATCCGGACTGCGGCCCGACGCCGTGGTGCTGGTGGCCACCGTGAGGGCGCTCAAGTACCACGGCGGCATGGCGGTGAAAGACTGCGGTGTGGAAAACATTGAGGCGCTGCGCCAGGGCCTGGTGAACCTGGAGCGCCACATTCACAACGTGCACGAGCATTACGGCCTGCCGTGTGTGGTGGCGATCAACAACCGCACCGAAGACACCGCCGCCGAGATTGAGCTGCTGCGCGCCAGCGCGGCAAAATTCGGCGCCGAGGTGATCCTGGCGCGGCACTGGGCTGAAGGCGGCAAGGGCGCCCTGGCGCTGGCGCAGGCCGTGGTGGCGATGTGTGACCAGCCCAACGATTTCAAATTCGTCTACGACGACGACATGTCCCTGTGGAACAAGGCCAGCACGATTGCCACCAAAATTTACGGCGCCTCTGAAGTCACGGCCCATGACAAAGTGAAGGCGCAGATCGAAAAGCTGCAGACCAGCGGCTACGGCCATTTCCCGGTGTGCATCGCCAAAACGCAGTATTCGTTTTCAACCGACGCAAAGCTGCGCGGCGCACCCAGCGGCCACAGCCTGCAGATCCGCGAGGTGCGCCTGGCGGCTGGCGCCGAGTTTGTGGTGATGGTGTGCGGCGACGTGATGACCATGCCGGGCCTGCCCAAAGTGCCGTCGGCCGAACACATTGACGTGGACGACGCGGGAAGGATCACCGGGCTGTATTGACACCGTAAACTTCCCGCTTTGACAGCCACCATCAACGAGGAAGTTTCATGAGCATTGAATCGGCAATTGAGTTCAAGGGCCAAGTCGCCATCGTCACCGGCGCGGGCAACGGACTGGGCCGCCTGCACGCCCTGGCGCTGGCCAAACGCGGCGCCAAAGTGGTGGTGAACGACCTGGGCGGCGCGCGTGATGGCACCGGCGCGTCCATGAGCGCGGCGCAGGCAGTGGTTGACGAGATCATTGCAGCCGGCGGCGAGGCGATGGCGAATGGTGCTTCGGTTACCGACTTCGAGGCAGTACAGGCCATGGTGCAACAGGCCATGACAGCCTGGGGACGCGTGGACATTCTGGTCAACAACGCCGGCATCCTGCGCGACAAGAGTTTCACCAAGATGGAAATGAATGATTTCCGCCTCGTGATGGACGTGCACCTGATGGGCGCGGTGCATTGCTGCAAGGCGGTGTGGCCGATCATGAATGCGCAGAAATACGGGCGAATTGTGATGACCACGTCCAGCAGCGGCCTGTTTGGCAACTTCGGCCAAACCAACTACGGCGCGGCCAAGATGGCGCTGGTCGGGCTGATGCAGTCGCTCTCGATCGAGGGTGCAAAAAACGACATACGTGTCAACTGCCTGGCGCCCACTGCGGCCACCCGCATGACCGAAGAACTGATGACTGAAGCCGTGTTCAAGGCGCTCGCGCCCGAGGCCGTGGTGCCGGCCCTGCTGGTGCTGGCCTCGCGTGACGCGCCCAGCCGCGCCATCCTCTGCGCCGGGGCGGGCACCTTCGAAGCCGCGCACGTCACGCTCACACAGGGCCTGTGGCTGGGCAGCGATGATTCAACGCCCGAACGCCTGGCTGCGCACCTGCGGGAAGCCTGCGCACGCGAAGGCGACATCGTGCCGCAAAGCGGCTCGGCGCAAGGAAGCAACGAGATCGGAAAGGCCAGCCTGGCTGCGGCGTAAAGCCTTGAACCCAAATAATTAACACCCATGTTAATTATTGGGTTGATTTTGTCGTTTTTGCAAGAATATTGAAAAAATCGGCAATGAAGTCACAGAAAATGGTCATTGTTTGCTATTAAAAAAGTAGCAATCGCATTTCCAACAGATCCAATTCAGAGAGCGGGCAAAGTTGCACACCTGATCCGCCGTCGCCATCATGCAAACCCCGGTTCGCCCCCTGTCGATCACCAGCGTCACCCTCCTGGGCATGGCCTGTCTGGTGGCGGCAATGGGCATTGGCCGCTTTGCCTTCACCCCTCTGTTCCCGCTCATGCAGCAGCAGGACGGGCTCTCGCTTTCGCAAGGCGCCTGGCTCGCCACAGCCAATTACCTGGGTTACCTGGTTGGCGCGCTCGCCAGCTACGCATTGATGCCCTCTGCCCGCAACGCGCTGCGCTGGGGCTTGTTGGCGGTGGCCATCAGCACCACGGCGATGGCGCTGGGCCGGCATGACATGGCCTGGCTGGCGCTGCGTTTCGTGGCCGGCGTCGCCAGCGCCTTGGTGATGGTGGGCACCTCGTCGTGGGCGCTCGCGGCGCTTGCTGCTGCCGGGCGTACCGATCGGGCGGGGTGGGTGTTTTCAGGGGTTGGCTTTGGCATCGTGCTGGCGGGGCTTGTCGTGCTGGCAGTGGCTGGTGCTGGCCAGCCGCCTGCCGTTGCCTGGCTGCTGTTGGGGCTGTTGGCGTTTGCCGTCGCCGCTGCCAGCTGGCGCGTGCCAGACATCAGCGCACAAACCAGCGACGCGCCAGGCAGCAAAGCGGGTTTGAACGCCACCGAGTGGGCGCTGGTGCTGGCCTACGGCGGTTATGGTTTTGGCTACATCATCCCGGCGACCTTCCTGCCGGTGATGGCCCGCGCGCTGGTGGCAGACCCTTTTGTTTTCGGCTGGGCCTGGCCGTTTTTTGGGGCGGCGGGTGCGGCGTCGACCGTGGTGGTGACGCGCCACTTGCGTACGGTTGCGCCGCGCACGGTCGCCATCTGGAGCCTGCTGATCATGGCGGCCGGGGTGCTGGCGCCGGCCGTGTCGTCGAGTTTTGCGGCGATTGTGGTGTCGGCACTGTGTGTCGGCAGCACCTTCGTGGTCATGACGCTGGTGGGTTTTCAGGACGCGCGGCGCATCGCGCAAGGCCCGCCCGGGCGCCTGATGGCCGCCATGACGGCGGCATTCGCGGTTGGGCAACTGATCGGGCCGCCCCTGGTGGCGTTGGCGTCAACCCAGGGCAATGCGATTCTGGTTCCCAGCCTCGTCGCGACGGGGGTGCTTCTGGCGTGTGCCTTGACCTTGGCCGTGGGGCCGGGCGCGACCACTTCAAGGTCGCGCTGAGGGAAGCGCCGGTATAGCGGCGGTTGTTATGCCGCGCTCAGACCGCTTTGCGGGCCTTGCGCACGGTGCGCTTGACGCCCGACACCGTGGCGGCGGTTTTGCTGCCGGCAACGGCCTTGGCCAGTTGGGTCGTGCGCACTTCAATCTTTTCAGCCACTTTGCTCACCGCCATGGCAGCCGGTACGGCCGCTTCAGCGATTTTGACGAGCGACTTGTTGCCCGTCGCTTTTTCGAAAGCGCTGGCGTTGGCGGCGACTTGCTGCACGCCTTTGGCGGCGAGTTCAACCGCGCGGGTGATGGCCATGTCAGCACCGTCGCTGGACAGCGTGATGCCCTTGACAAAATAACCGCTCAATTTCTTCTCGGCGGCCAGTGCGTTGTTGCGCACTTCAGCGCTGAGTTTGCGGGCCGATTTCATCACGGCGCTTTCCCAACGCTGGTCGACCAGGCCGGCCACGCGTTCATTGCCCATGCGGTAGGCGTTGACAAGATTTTTGGCGGTGTTTCCGTAAGTGGTGATCAGGCCGGTGGTAACGGTGGAGAGGTTTTGTGCGGTCATGGTGAAGTCCTTCAAATTGGAAAAGTGGGTCGAAGCGGTTTCGATGGAATGGATTCTGTCGGGATGTGCTAGTCAGCACACCCTAAAACCGGCACTTTTCCTAGAGCGGCACACCTAAGCTTGGGCAGCGCAGCCCGGGCACCTCAGCGCTGCGGCATGTCTTTCGCGCTGCTGACCAGACTCACCGTCGCGTCTGCGGGAATCGGCGGCATGCTGGCATTCCAGTTGAGCCAGCCTTGGCGCATGGCGTTAAAACGGGCGGGCTCACGCGCGGCCAGGTTGGCGCGCTCGCGCGCGTCCTGGGTCACATTGAACAGGTACTCGTGTTCGTCAACCTTCAGGTACTTCCAGTCACCGTCGCGCAAGGCGCGCTGGCTGCGGTGGTTCATGCGCCAATGCAGGGGGCGCTTGAAGTGGTGCTGGCTGTCGTGCAACACCGGCAACAGCGAGACGCCGTCCAACGGGTGGGCAGCGTCGGCGGGCACGCCCGCTGCATCGAGCAGGGTGGCCGACCAGTCCATCGTCATGCAATGCTGGGCGCTCACACTGGCGGGCTTGATCACAGCGGGCCAGTGCGCGATGTACGGCACCCGTATGCCGCCTTCGGTCAGGTCCATCTTGCCGCCGACCAGCGGCCAGTTGTCAGAGAAACGCTCACCACCGTTGTCGCTAGTGAAGACGATCAACGTGTTGTCGAGCTGACCGTTTTTCTTCAACGCGTCGACGAGCCAGCCAATGCCTTCGTCCATGTGGTGGATCATGCGCTGGTAGGTGGCGATGTTGCCACCGTCCAGATGGGGGATTTTTTTATCCAGCGATTCGGCTATGCCGGCATCGTCCCGCGTCTCCCAGGGCCAATGCGGCGCGGTGTAGTGCAGGCTCAGAAAAAACGGCGTGTCTTGCCGGGCCATTCGATCGGCGAGGTCGACCGCGCGGCGCGAGATCAAATCGGTCAGGTACCCGGTTTCGTGTTTTTCATCGGCGCCGTCGTACAGGTCGTGTAGGCCGTTGGAGGCGCGGTGGGTGAAGTAGTCCACCCCACCGGCCATGGGGCCAAAAAACTCGTCGTAGCCAGACTTGAGCGGCCCGAAATGCGGCGCGAATCCAAGGTGCCATTTGCCAATCAGGGTGGTGCGGTAACCGCTTGCTTTAAGTAGCGAGGGCAGGGTGGGGTGCCCGGGCGGCAAGCCCAGTGTGCTGTTGCCCAGGCTTTTGCTGTTGATGGGCTCCTCTGCCGCACCGCGCAGGCGGTACTGGTAACGCGCCGTCATCAGGGCAAAACGGGTGGGTGAACACACCGGGGAGTTGGAGTAGCCCTGGGTGAATTTAAGGCCGTTCTCGGCAAGCCGGTCCAGCACGGGTGATACCGGTGCGCGGCCGCCATAACAACCCAGG
This sequence comes from Rhodoferax sp., assembly GCA_031397915.1. Taxonomy (GTDB): domain Bacteria; phylum Pseudomonadota; class Gammaproteobacteria; order Burkholderiales; family Burkholderiaceae_C; genus JANYCG01. Next base: position 6,720 of record JANNMM010000369.1, read on the forward strand.
TCGGCGTAACCCAGGTCATCGGCGACGATGAAAATCAGGTTCGGGCGCTGACCTTTGGTTGCTGCTGTCATGACGCGACAAAGCCGGTGGCTTTGACCACCCGCGCCCAATGCGCCGAGTCTTCCTTGATGCGCTGGGTGAGTTCTGCGCGGGTGCCGCCCACCGGGTACATGCCTGCTGCCAGCAACTGCGCGCGCACGTCACGTGAGGTCACGGCCTTGTTGAATTCGGCATGCAGGCGATCCAAAACCGTTTTGGGCGTTTTAGCCGGCGCTAGATACGAGAACCACGCTGCCGCTTGCACTTTGGGAAAACCCAGTTCGCCAAAGGTGGGTACATCGGGCATGAAGGGCGAGCGCGTGGTGCCGCTGGTGGCCAGCACCTTCACTTTGCCGCTGTTGCGGTGGGCGATGGTGCCGCCCACTACGTCAAAAAACATCAGGATCTGGCCACCCAGAATGTCCTGGCGCGCACCGGTTGCGCCCCGGTAGGGCACATGGGTGGCCTTGATGCCCGCTGCCTCGTTGAGCATCTCCACCAGAAAGTGGGCCGGGGTGCCGGCACCGTAGGACGCGATGGATGCCTTGGCCGGGTTGGCCTTGATCCATTCGATCAGCTCCTTGAGGTTATTGGCCGGCACCGAGGGGTGCACGTTCAGCGCCAGTTCAAACCTTGCCGCCAGCACGATCGGTTCGTAGTCTTTGATCGGGTCAAAACGAATGTCTTTGTAGGTGTGCGGGTTCATTGCCAGCATCGAGGCCGTACCCAGCACGAGCGTGTGGCCGTCTGGCTCGGCGGCTTTGGCGGCCTCCATGGCGATGTTGCCGTTGGCGCCCGACTTGTGCTCCAGGATCACCGTGCCCAGCGAGTCCTTCACATGGGCGGCGATGGCACGCGTCAACACGTCCATGGTGCCGCCGGGTGGCACGGGGATGAACACCCGGATCGGCTTGCTCGGGAATGACTGCGCCAACGCGGCGTCCGGCACGGCGAGGCCGCCGACGCCAGCAGCCAGGGTCTGGAGCGTCTGGCGGCGCGAGATGCGCGGTGAACCTGGGAGCGGGCGAAGGAGTGACATGGTGTAAGCCTGAAGTTGGAATGGTTGGAACTCTCTAACCCGGTGGGCCATCTAATTTGTGACATTGTCACCCGCTCCCCAAGCGCGCCGCTAAACTGTGCCACTCAGGTAAACCCGTAAAGCTGAAAGAATAACCATGATATTTGTCGTTGCCACCATTGACCTGAACCCCGGAACGCGGGATGCGTTTCTTGTCGAATTCAAGAAGAACGTGCCGCTGGTGCTGGCGGAAGCCGGCTGCATTGCCTACGCGCCCGCCGTCGACGCCGAAACCGGTTTCCCGACCCAATTCAAAACCGGCCCCAACAGCGTGACGGTCATCGAGCAGTGGGCCAGCCTGGACGCGCTCAAGGCGCATGCCGCCGCGCCGCACATGAAGACGTATCGTGTTGCGGTGAAGGATTTTGTCAAGACGGTTGAACTGCGCGTGTTTGACCCGGCTTGATGGCAGCCCGACACGATCGCATGAGCATTCTTCCTCTGAGTCTGCTGGACGGGCCGAAAAGGGACGACCCGAAACCGCTGGTGATCTACCACGGCGGCGGTTGCCCGGACGGCTTTGCCGCAGCGCTGGCCGCCTGGTTCTTCTACGAGGGCCGCGCCGAGTTCTTCAGCGCCGACCACGGCGACATCCATTCCATCGACGACTTGCCGGATGTGAGAGGCCGCGCCGTCTACATATTGGATTTCTCGTTCCACGCAGACATCCTCAAGGCGATTGACGAGCGCGCCGCGCGCCTGATGCTGCTGGACCACCACCAAAGCGCCGCCGACACATTGGCCGGCTTCAAATGCCGCTGCGGTGCCTTGCACTTTGACATGAAGAAGTCGGGCGCGCGCCTGGCCTGGGAATATTTTCTGCCCGAGCGGCCCTTGCCTGACTTGATCCGTTATGTGGAAGACCGCGACCTGTGGGTTTGGCTGTACCCGCACAGCGCTGCTTACCTGGCGGCGCTCGACATGGAAAAGCAGGATTTTCAGCGCTGGTCCGACATCTCGAACTTCGGGCCTGAAGAACTGGAGGCTTACCTTGCGCGCGGCCAGGCCATGGACGAGAAATTCAACAAACTCGCCGAGAGCATCGCCGAAAGCGCCAAACCGCTGGTGTTCAATGGCGTCACTGGTTTGATGGTGAATGCGCCGAACGTGTTCCACAGTTTGCTGGGCAACGTGCTGAGCCAGAAAAGCGGCACCTTTGCGCTGATCTGGACGGTGCACAAAACCGGCGCCATCAAGGCCGGCCTGCGTTCGCAAAAAGGTTTCAACTGCATCCCGATGGCGCAAACCATGGGCGGCGGCGGCCACCCGCAAGCCAGCGCCTTTCGCATGGACATCGAGTTGTTGCCCGAGCTGCTGCGCGGCCGCCTGGATGCCCCGTGACGATTTGGCGGTGCGGTGGATGTGGTCAGAAATTCAGCTTTCCGGGATGAAGTGAAAGGCGCCCGGAGCGCAGGAAACAGAATGGACTTAGTGTCCATGAGGATTCCGAGCACCGAGCACCGCGCAACGCAGCAATTCGCCCGGAAAATGAATTTATGAGCACATCCATCCAGTGGTTTCCGGGGCACATGCACCTCACCCGCAAGGCGATCGCTGAGCGCATCGGTGAGATCGACGTTGTCCTTGAATTGCTCGACGCGCGCCTGCCCGGCTCCAGCGCCAACCCGATGCTGGCCGCGCTCACGATTGGCAAACCCACCGTCAAAATCCTGAACAAGCAGGATCTGGCCGACCCAGCGCAAACCACCGCGTGGCTGGCGCATTACAACGCGCAAGCCGGCACCCAAGCGTTCGGGCTGGACGCGAGTGTCAACGCGCCCCTGCAGCATCTGCGCCGGGCATGCACCAGCCTTGCACCTACACGCGGCGCCATGAGCAAACCGATGCGGGTGCTGATTTGCGGCATTCCCAACGTGGGCAAATCCACACTCATCAACACACTCACTGGCAAACGCTCCGCCAAGACCGGCGACGAAGCGGGCGTGACCCGCATCACCCAGCGCATCACCCTGGCCGATGGCTTTTACCTGTTCGACACCCCCGGCGTCTTGTGGCCAAAAATCGCCGTGCCGCAAAGCGGCTTCAACCTGGCGGCCAGTGGGGCGATTGGCAAAAACGCCTATGAAGAAATTGACGTGGCGTTGGCGCTGCTGGACTATGTGAAGACGCACTACGCGGCTGACTTGGTCGCGCGTTATGCCATCACTGCCCCCCCCCAGGGTTTTGCCGATACCGACGACGAAGAATTGCTGGCCGCCATTGGCCGCAAACGCGCGGCCTTGCAGGCGGGCAACAAGGTCAACTTGCAAAAAGCGGCGGAAATCCTCATTCATGATTTTCGCAGCAGCGTGTTGGGCCGGATCACCCTGGAGACGCCGGCTGAGCTGGCGCTCTGGGCGGCCCAGGCACAGCAGGCCGAGGCAGAGCGTCCGGTCAAAAAGCAAAAACCCCAAAAATCAAGCCGCGACGTACAATAGACGGTTTGCGCCAATGCACTTGCACCCTGCGCAAAAAATATTTGGAGGATCGATTTGGCCAAGGAAGAACTGATTGAAATGCGTGGACGGGTCTCGGAGGTGCTGCCGGACTCGCGTTACCGTGTCACGTTGGAGAATGGCCATGTGTTGATCGCCTATTCCGGCGGCAAAATGCGCAAGAACCACATCCGCATCATCGCGGGTGACGACGTCACGCTGGAGATGTCGCCGTATGACCTGTCCAAGGGCCGCATCATGTTCCGCCACATCGCTGGCCGCACCAGTTTCAACCAGAGCTGACGTGACCCAGGCCGCGCCAGTGCTTGAAGTCCTGCCGCGCGACCTTTCTGCCTACAAGAAAGGCAATACCGGCGTTGACTACGTGCACCGTTTTGAATCGGGCAAACCCGGCCCGCACGTGCTCATCAATGCCCTGACCCACGGCAACGAATTCTGCGGCATGGTCGCCGCCACGCACCTGCTCGACAGCGGCCTTCGCCCCAAGACTGGCACCCTCACCGTGAGTTTCGCCAACGTGGAGGCTTACGAGACTTTTGACGCCGCCAATCCCTTCGAGAGCCGCCAGCTGGTTCACAACCTCAACCGCATCTGGTCGGGCCAATGGCTTGACGGCAGTGAGGACAGCCCCGAGCTGCGTCGCGCCCGCCTGATGCGCCCGGTGGTGGCCGCCGCCGACCACATCCTCGACATCCATTCCACCAGCCAGGACGTGGTGCCGTTTTGGGTATACCCCGGCTTTGTGCGCAATGCCGAGGCGGCGCTGGCGATTGGCCGGCCCGCCGTGCACATGGTCATGCCCTCGGGCATGAGCTCCGGCACGCCGCTCATCCAGCATGGCGTTCACGGCAGCGACGCGGGCATGGGCGCTGCGATGGTGGTGGAGTGCGGGCAACATTTCAAGCGCGCCACCAGCGAGCTGGCAACAACCGTCACACTCGACTTCCTCGCGCATTTTGGCCTGATCGACGCGCCACTCAACCCGCTGCCCAAGCCTTCACCACAACGCCTGGAACTGCTGCACACCCACGTCATCAAAACCACCGAATTCGCACTGGTGCGGCCGCTGGTCGGGTTCGAGGTGTTTGCCAAAGGCGAGCTGATTGCCACCGACGGCGCCGAAGAAATCCGCGCGCCGTGCGACGGCTGCACGGTGATGATGCCCGCGCGCACCGCCATCGTGGGGCGCGAAGGTGTGTATTTGACGCGGCCGGTCTAGGTTTCTTCCTTTACCTGCGGTTTATCCGGCGTTTGCAAACGGCGTTTAGGATGGTGTCCATTGCAAACCGAAAAGGACGCGCTTCATGAATAAATCCACCGTGACCCTGGCCCTGACGTTGGGCCTCGCAGGGCTTTTGAGCAGCAACGCGCATGCAACAGGCCTCGCCACCTGCGATTCCGGTGCCAAAAGCGGCTGGCAGCCGGTAGAAAAACTCGAGTCCATGCTCAAGGAGAAGGGTTACACCGTGCGCCGCATCAAGGAAGACGGCGGCTGTTACGAGGTGTACGCCCTGAATGAAAAAGGCGAACGCGGCGAATACTACTTTCACCCGGTGACGCTGGCGCCAGTGCCGACCAAAGCGCGTTAAAAACGTTTCAAATGCCTGAAAGCGGGGCTCTGCAAACCGTCTGGAGCCCCTGGCTGCGCCTCTTGCACTGGCTGCTGGCGGCTTCAATGATCACCAGTTTCGCCACCCACGAAGGCGGCGGTGCACTGCACGAGTGGACTGGCTATGTCGCTTTGGCAGCAGCCAGCGTCCGGGTAGTGATGGGATTTGCCGGCAGCGGGTATTGGCGCTTTTCGCAGTTCGTGCGCTCGGCGCCCGCCACATTGGCCTATGCGATGGCGGTGGCGAAACGGGCTGAGGCGCGCCACATCGGCCACAACCCGCTGGGTGGGTGGATGGTGCTGGCCTTGCTGCTCGACGCCATCGCGACCGGTTTTACCGGCTGGCTCTACACCACCAATCTCTTTTTTGGCTACGCCTGGCTGGAGACCCTGCACGGCGTGCTTGGGCAGGCGTTGATCCCGCTGCTGGTGCTGCATATCGCCGGCGTGGTATTCACCTCGTGGCGGCACCGGGAGAACCTGGTCGGTGCCATGGTGCACGGGAAAAAACGCCGGTAGTCGAAGACTTGCGGCCGACGCGCATTCCGTGGCCGTGCCGGTTCTGAAACAATGGCCCGGTGTGCACCAACTACACCCCAACCGCGCGAGACCGCTTCAAGGCCTCGCGCCTGGGCATTGCCCACCTGCCGGTCAACCATTGGCCGCCTGAAATCTTTCCGGGTTACGACGCGCCGATCGTGGTGCAAAGCGGCGGCGGTGCGCTAACACTGGAAATCGCCAAATTCGGCCTGGTGCCGCGCTGGTGCCGCGACGCTGCGCAGGCGCAGCAAATCGCCCGGGGCGCCTACAACGCACGCAGTGAAACCGCCGCGCAGAAACCAAGTTTCCGAAGCAGCTGGCGCGAGCGGCAATGGGCCCTGGCGCCGATGGAGAGTTATTTCGACCCGATGTGGGAAGACGCCGCCAGCAACGGTGGCAAGTCGGTGCGCTGGCGCATCGCCCGCGCAGACGGTGACCCGTTTGCCTGCGCCGCCCTGTGGGAGCGCTGGAGCGACAAAACCACCGGCGAAATCATCACCAGTTTCAGCCTGCTCACCGTGAACGCCGACGGCCACGCCCTGTGTGGCCGCCTGCACCGCCCGGGTGATGAAAAACGCATGCCGGTGATCATTGCGGCCAACGATTACGACGCCTGGTTGCACGCCACGCCCGACGAGGCCCAGGCCTTCATGCGCACCACGCCCGCGGATGTGCTGGTGGGCGGGCCGGCGCCCCAAGCTGCGCGTAAAAGCAGCGTCAAAGCGGATAATAATAAACAGCTATTTTGATGTACTAATTGGTAGGCAATGAAGTCACGAATTAACTATATTTATTGCTATTAATAAATTACTAAAATTAACTTAAAAAAGTACAAATGTCACGTTTAAATCCACTCCCACCGGAAACCACGCCAGAGCTCAAAAACCATTTCGACTATTTCCTCACCACGC
>JANNMM010000372.1:0-3664 GCA_031397915.1 Rhodoferax sp.
TTGTGATCAACCCGCCCTTCACCCTCAAAGCCGCGATGCAGGCCGCCCTGCCCCAGATCGCCGTGGCGCTGGCGCAGGACCAGCATGCGGCGTATACGCTGGACGCCGGTGGGTGAACCCGGGATTGCGCCGAAATCTCAAGTTGCTATACTCTATATAGCAAGAGGACTATATTTCACGTGACTTAGATGCCTAAAATATCGAAATTCTTGGTTTCTCAGTCTTGAAGTTGAATTTTGTTAACACCCATGTTAACAATCGACGATCCGAGCGCAGCCAACTTCCAGGCGCAACCCATCAGGCCAGGGTCTGCTTGAAAAACGCCATCGTGCGCTCCCACGCGAGGCGGGCGGCGGCGGCGTCGAAACGCGGGGTGGTGTCGTTGTTGAAGCCGTGTTGGGTGCCGGCGTACTGGTGCGCGGTGTATTTGACGCCCGCCGTTTTGAGCGCGGCTTCGTAACCGGGCCAGGCCGCGTTGATGCGCTCGTCGACACCGGCGAAGTGGATCAATAGCGGCGCCTTGACTTTGGCGGCATCTTCGCTGGCTGGGTGGTTGCCGTAGAAGGGGCACGGCAGCGGCCAGGTCGGGCATGCGCGTGGCCAGGGTGTGGGCCATGCCACCGCCATAACAAAAACCGACCACGCCGATTTTTCCGGTGCTGTCCGCACGGGCCTTGAGCAAATTGGCGGCGGCAACAAAATCTTCGAGTGTTTTTTTCTGGTCCAGCTGGCCAAATAGCGTACGCGCCCTGTCTTCGTCGCCGGGGTAACCGCCCAGGGGCGTCAACGCGTCCGGTGCAAAGGCCATGTAGCCGTCCACGGCCAGGCGCCGCGCGATGTCTTCGATATGCGGGTTCAGGCCGCGGTTTTCATGCACCACCAGGATGCCGGGCAACTTGGCTGTGGCAGCGGCGTTGGCCGGGCGGCACAGGTAACCCTTCATCTTGCCGTAACCCGCCGTGTTGAACTCCAGCATTTCGGTCTTGATGCGGCCATCGTCCTTGGGGATCACCTGACCCATGGCGAAATTGGGGCTCAAGGCGGCCAGGATGCCCACGGCAGTGAGGCCACCCACGGCAAATTTTTGCGCCTTGTCCAGAAAGCCGCGCCGGTCGATGTTGCCGTGTACGTAGGCGTCAAAAAGAATCAGCAGTTCCTGGTCAAAATCCTGGGCGGTCAATCGTGGGGTCGGGTGTTGCATCGGGGGGTCTCCTGAAAACCGCAGGATAGCCGCTGCAGCGCCGATCTGCAAAGGCCTCGATTACAGTAGGCCATTCTCCTTGCACACTCTTTCCACACGCCCCCAAAAATGCCCGATTTCAGTGCCTCCCACGCCCTTTTGCAACGCATGGTCGACCAGCAACTCCTGCCCGGCGCCTCCTGCCTGGTGATGAAAAACGGTGTGCCGCTGGACGCGTTTTGCACCGGCCTTGCAAACCGCGAGACCGGCGAGGCGCTGCGGCCCGACCACATCCACCGCGCGTTTTCCAACACCAAGCTGATCACCTCGGCACTCACGCTGAAGTTCATGGAAGACGGCCACTTCGCCCTGGACGACCCGATCAAAAACTGGATTCCGGAATTTGCCCAGGTGCGCGTTTTGCGGCCGGGCGCCACACACGCGGGCGACACCGAAGCGCTGCAAACCGACATCACGATTCGCCACCTGCTGAGCCACACCTCTGGCCTCTCCCACGGTGTGTTTGACCCGGGCACAGTGATCTACAACGCCTACACAAGTGCCGGCGTGCGCTCGTCTGATCTGACTCTGGCAGACGTGATGCCGCGCCTGGCCGCACTGCCTTTGAGCTTTCAGCCCGGCCAGGGCTGGGACTACGCCATGGGCGCCGACCTCCTGGCGCGGCTGATGGAAATCATCACTGGCCAGGCGTATGCCGACATCCTGCAACAGCGCGTGTTTGACCCGCTGGGCATGGTGGACACCGGCTACGTCGTCAAGCCCGGCAACCGCGAGCGTTTGAAGCCGCTGTATCGGGCACAAGACCTGTTCAACTCCGACCTGCCCGCGCTTGAACGGGCCGACAACGTGCCCTGGCCCGACGCCTATGTGAAGCCGGTGGCGCGCCACGCGGGCACCGGCGGCACAGTCACCACACTGGCCGACTACATGCGGTTTTTGCAGGCCCTCACGCAAGGCGGGTTTCTCAAGCCTGCCACGCTGGCCGACATGTTCCGCGACCAGGTGCCTGCGCAGCACAACGTGCATTTCCAGCACCTGGGCAATATGCCGCAGCTCGGGTTTGGCCTGGGCGGCGCCGTGACCCGCGCGCCATCGGCGCTGCAACCGAATTCACCGGTGGGCGAGTTCCAGTGGGGTGGGCTGGCGGGCACACACTGGAGTTATTGCCCCTCCAGCGGCGTCGCCATCGTGCAGATGGCGCAGCGGCATTTTGGCTTCTGGCACCCGTTCTGGTTTGAATACAAGGCCGCGGTGTACGCGGCGCTGGCCTAGCTGGAAAATTTCGCCGGCTTGAGTCGGCGCCATGGCGTTCAGTCCGCGAGCCTTACTTGCTGGCAGGAGCCGGAGTCGCAGCCGCAGCCCGGTCAGGAAAGCGGGCAAGGTAGTAGGCCAGGGTGTCCAGGTCCTCAAGCGGAATGTGGCTCAAGGCTGCCGTCATCGCCTGTGTGTACCCCGGACGTGTGCCGGTACTGAAACCCCGCAAGCTCATCTTCAAATAATCCTCGCGTTGCCCCCCAATGCGCGGCACTTGTTGCCCGCCGCTGAAATCCGCACCGTGGCAGAACACACATTTGTGCTGCAGCGCCAGTGACCGCGCTTTCTCAATGCGCGCTGCGTCAGGCGCTGTTGCCGACGGCGGGGTGGGTACCGGTGGCAACGTGCCGATGAATTCGGAGAAGCCGCGCATATCGTCGTCCGTGAGGGTTTTGGCCACGGCCGTCATGCCTTCGTTGCTGCGCCGGCCCTCGCGAAACAGAAACAGTTGCGTGATGGCATAGAAAGACGGCTGACCGGCCAGCACCGGCGTGAGCGGCATGTCGCTTCGCCCATTGGCGCCATGACAGGCAGCGCACAGCGTTGCATAACGCTGTGCGTAGCTGTTGACGCCAGCGCTGCTGGCGCCAGGGGCGCTGGCGGGCGCTGCGCCCTTCTGCGCAGCGCCCGCTTTTCGCGCTTTTTCCTGTCCAGCGGCAGGCACAGAGATGGCCACCAAGGCCAGCACTGCCGCGCAGGACCCAAGTCCTGCGGTCCAGCGACGCATCACTTGCCGTAGCTGATGCGGTAGATTGCCCCGTTGTGGTCGTCGCTCACGAGCATCGAGCCGTCCTTGAGCACCAGGAAATCCACCGGGCGACCCAGATAGCCGTTGTTCTCAACGAAGCCCGTCATGAACGGTTCGACCTTCGCGCCACCCTTGCCGTTGGGCCAGGCGACCGAGACATCCGCGTACTTCTTGGTGCGGTTCCATGGACCGTGACGCGCGATGAATATGGCGCCCTGGTACTTGGCCGGGAACATCTTGCCGCGGTAGAACGTCATCCCCAGCGCGCCGGCATGCGGCCCGAGCAGAGCCGCTGGCTTGACGTAGTCGTCGCAGGACTTGCCCCAGCCAAATTCGGGATCGGGAAGGTTGCCCTGGTGGCAAAACGGATAGCCGAAATGCTGCTTGCCGGGCGCCGTCAC
>JANNMM010000041.1:0-16618 GCA_031397915.1 Rhodoferax sp.
GTCCAGTCGAAGTTCACATCGCGCTGGCCATCTTTCTCGAACATGAAGCCGTGTGCGGTTTTGCGCAGCTTGAATTTGGCGCTGATGTCGCCTTCACTCATGGAATGGGACTGTTTGTGCACAAAGGTGCCGTGCATCGGGTCCATCACGTTGTCGATCACGTAGCGGTAGTCGCCGCGCCACTCGGTGTAACACAGGAAGTGGCTCCACTCGGGGTTGGTGAGTTCGTCGGGCAGCACCAGAGGTGGCGGCGTCTCGACGTGGTGGCGGCTGTTGTAAAGCCACAATGCGCCAAAGGCGTCCTGCACGTGGAATGACCGCGCGGCGCGCGTGCCTTCGAGTGTGCAGCCCGGGCTGGCCGGCACCTTGGTCACCATGCCGTCACAACGCACCTCGATGCCGTGGTACGGGCAGGCCAGGCGGTCGCCCAGGTTCACACCCATGGACAGCGGCGCGCCGCGGTGCGGGCAGTGGTCTTCCAGCGCGTGGGGCAGGCCCTGCGCATCGCGCCAGATGGCGAATTTCCAGCCGAGCCGGCGCAGCGAGACCGGGCGCTCGTTGACAAAGCCCGAAGGGCAGATCGGATACCAGAGGTCAAACAGGCCGCGCTCGAGCAGGGCCTCAGCCTCTCGGGCGGTGGTGACCGCGGATGTTTCCGGCGCAGAAGTGGCGTTCATGTCAAACCCCCAATGTCTTGATCGTGGCCTGGAACGAGTCGGCTGTCCAGGCCTGGCCGTTGGGGCCCAGCGGCCCGGTTTTATTCAGCTGCGCCACCAGCGCGGCCAGCTCCCAATGGCCGGCCGCGAAGCTGCGTTCAATCGCGTCGCCCAGCAGGTCTTCGTAACTGGTCGGCGCGCGGGTGCGAGCCTGGTGCGGCTCCAGAAATTGCCCAGGCAGTGCCCGGATGGAAATGGTGTTCATGGTGTCCTCAACTTTCTCGTCTGGCAATCAACCCGCGCCGGGCCTACTGGCCGCCCAGGCGCACCCGCTCCTGGATGCGTTCACGCACGGGCAGGAAGTCATAACTCACAAAACATTCGGTGCTGAACACGCCCCAGGCGCTGCGCTCGAGCTCGAGGTTGATCAGCGGATTCAGCCCGGGTGGCGTCTCGATGACCACAATCTGGCCAAAACCCACGGCCACGTTCCACGACACCACACGGGTGCCCGGAATTGGAAAACGGCTCCACCAGTCTTTCGCCTTGAGTTTGGACTGGATGGCGTCCAGGTCATTGCGCTGGTCGTGTTTGAGGAAGATGGTGAGCAACACCTGCCCATCTCCGCCAGTGGCTGGCGGGGTCGAAGGCGTGGGTGCTGCGGCAGCTTGAACCATGGTGCCCGCCTTATTCTGCGCTGATGTTTTTGGCTTTGATGATCTTCGCCCACTGCGCCGTTTCAGTGCGCATATGGGCGGCAAACGCCGCTGGTTTCATCACCACGCCACTGAGCGACTGGGCCGCCAGCTGCGCCCGGATCGCCGGCGTGCCCAGAATATCCGTCGCGTCTTTGGCCAATTGCTCGGCCACGGCAGGCGGCGTGCCACCCGGTGCCAGCACGCTGTACCACGAGGTCACGACCACACCGCTCACGCCCTGTTCGGCCAACGTCGGAATGTCGGGCGCGCTGGCACTGCGGCTGGCATCGGTGAGCCCAATGGCGACCAGTTTGCCGCTTTTGATGTGGGCCATCACGGCGGGCAGGTTGGAGAACATCAAGGGCACGGTGCCACCGAGCACATCGGTCAGCGCCGGGCCGGTGCCTTTGTAGGGCACATGCAGCAAGTCGATGCCAGCCTGGCTGTTGAAGAGTTCACCCGCCAGGTGCAGGCCGCTGCCGACACCGGGCGAGGCAAACGACAAGGTGCCCGGCTTGGCTTTGGCCAACGCCACCAGCTCTTTCGCGGTTTTGACATTCAGCCCCGGGTGCGCCACCAGGACGTTGGGCGCAGTGGCGAGCATCGTCACGGCCGTGAAGTCACGCTCGATGGTGAACGGGAAGTTCGGCATCAAGGTCGGGTTGATCGTCAAATTGCCGGCCGGAATCACCAGGAGCGTGTGGCCGTCGGGTTTGGCCTTTTTGACCTTGTCCATGCCGATGTTGCCCGCTGCGCCGGGCAAGTTTTCCACCACGGCCGTCTGTTTGTAACGCTCGGCCAGTCCGGTGGCGAGCATGCGCGCGAGTGTGTCAATCGGGCCACCCGGCGGGAAGGGCGCGACGATTTTGAAACTTTCACTGCCCAGCGCCTGCGCGTGTGCCGGCGTGGCGGGTGCGAAACCCGCGAGCGCCAGCAGCGCGCACAGGCCCGTCGCCGCGAGATGCCGCAGGGTCATTGACCGTTTGAAGTTCATGGATTACCTCTTTTCCGTCAAAAACGCGCCACCGGCCTTCGCCTGTGGCTGGCGCCGGGTGTGGCCGTCCAGGCCACCCTCAACCGCCCATTCGGCAAAAACCTCGGGGCTGGACTTCAGTTCGCGCGCCTGCCACTTTTCCGTCAGGTGGTCTTCATCGGCGTTGTACTCGATCAGTCCACCACACGGGTTCTCAAAATACCAGAAATAGGCGGAGGAGATCGGGTGGCGCCCCGGCCCGAGTTGTGTTTTCCAGCCGCAACGGCTCATGTGCAACCCGCCGCCAAACACTTCGTGGATGTCGCGCACGGTGAAGGCGACATGGTTGAGGCCTTTGGCTTTGCCCGGCACCTGCAGCAAGAACAGGTCGTGGTGGCCGCCCTCTTGCGCGCAGCGCATGAAGACGCCGCGGCCGGGGTAACGGTCGGAGGTCACAAAACCCAACTTCTCATAAAACGCCTCGGCCTCGGCAAGGCAGTCGCTGTAAAGCACCACATGGCCAATCTCGACCGGGATGGCGCGCTCGTACACAGGGGACGCCGCGTCAGTGCGCTGCGGGTTGCCATACGGGTTGGTTGGCGCGCCCTGGATGTCAAGCGGGCGTTTCACGCTCACTTGAAATTTGATAGTCAATCCGTGTGGGTCGGATATTGCAATGCAATTTATCTTTGAGATATCATTATTTTGATAGCAAATTTTGTAATCAATTCGTGACTTATCTGCCAGAAATTTTATGTTTTCCAGAGATTTATAGTTATTCAAGCCCCAGACCACCTCCCGAAGCGTCGGGCCGGCTTCAAACGCAGGTGCCAGGCTGGCGTCGTCGGGCTTTTTCACGATCACGCGGGCACCGTTTTGGGTTTCCCAAACTTGCCGGCGCTCGTCGTCCACACTCGCCGTCAATCCCCAGTCGGAGAAAAAGCGGCGTGTGTCGTCCCAGTTTTGCTGGGTGCCGTCGGTGCTGTACGTGATGGCATCAATGCCTTCAATGGCATTGACCTCCTGGCTCTTGCCCTCAGTGGCGTGGGTACTGCTTGCGGTGTCGTGGTTCATGGTGTGTCTGTCAATTCGATTTTTCCGGCCCGGCCCAGGGCAGCGGCGCCTCGTTGAGGCCCCAGTAATAACTTTTCTGTGTCATGTATTCGGCAATGGACGCGCGGCCCTTCTCACGGCCCAGGCCACTTTGCATCGTGCCGCCAAACGGTGTGCTGATGGAAAACAACTTGTAGGTGTTGACCCAGACCGTGCCGGTGTTGATGGCGCCGCCCAGGCGCAAGGCCGTTTTGTAGTCGCGGCTCCAGATGCCGCAGGCCAGGCCGTAGTCGTTGTCGTTGCACTGCGCGATGAGGTCGGCTTCGTTGTCGAAGGGAATCAGCGCCAGTACCGGGCCAAAAATTTCTTCGCGGCACATCCGCGCGGTGTTGGGCAGGCCTTCAAAAATGGTCGGGGGGTAGAAATAACCTTTGTCGTAGTCGCCGCCGGCCAGCCGCTTGCCGCCACACAACAGCGTGCCGCCTTCGTCGAGCCCCAACTGCACATACCGCTCGATGCCGGCGCGGTGGCTGGCGCTGATGAGCGGGCCCATTTGGGTGCTGTCGAGCGCCGGGTCGCCGACTTTCAATCGCAGCGCGCCAGCAACCAAGCGGCGTTTGAACGCCTCGTACACGCTCCCATGCACAAAGGCGCGCGAACCAGCAATGCAGGATTCGCCGGTCGAGCTGAAAATGCCAAACAGCACACCAGCGACAGCATGGTCAAGGTCGGCGTCGGCGCAGACGATGGTTGGCGACTTGCCGCCCAATTCCAGCGACACCGGCATGAGTTTTTCAGCCGCGAGTTTGGCGATGCCCAAACCCACCGACGTGCCCCCGGTAAACGCAATGCGTTTGACCAGCGGGTGGCGAACCAGCGCATCCCCCACCAGCGAACCCTTGCCGGGCAAGACGCTCAGGATGCCCGGCGGCACGCCGGCCGCCTCGGCAATACGCGCCAGCTCAATCGCCATGCGCGGGGTGATTTCAGCCGGTTTCACCACCACGGCGCAGCCCGCTGCCAGGGCCGGTGCAATCTTCTGCGCTTCGGAAGCGATGGGCGAGTTCCACGGCGTGATGGCTCCCACCACACCGAGCGGCTGGTGCAGGCTCATCGACAAATACGGCCCGCGTTGCGGTGTCACAGCGTCTTCAAAGGTCTCGCAGGCCGCCGCGAAAAACTGGAAAGTGCCGGCCGCGCTGGCCACCAGGGCACGGGTTTCACTCACCGGTTTGCCGTTGTCCAGACGCTGCAACTGCGCCAGTTCTTCGGCCCGATCGCGAATGCCGCTGGCGATGCGGTGCAATATGCCCGCCCGCTCATGCGGCAGCAGCATTGCCCAAGAAGGTTGTAGCCGCGCGTGTTCTGCGACCTGAACAGCCTCATTCACATCATCGGGCGTGGCGGCGTGCAGAGTGGCGACAGCGCTGCCGTCGGCCGGGTACTCGGTGCTGTAACGCGGCCCCGAGGCATCACGCCAACGCCCTGCGATCAGGGTTTGGAGAAGTGGCGGCGCGGGAACGGAAACGGGCTTGGTCATGGCATGTTCACACCGTCATCGCGCTGGCACGGTTGTGCAAAAACCGCAGGGCCGAAAGCACCGTCAAGGCCGAGGTCTTGGGGTTGTCGGCCAGCGGTTTGCCGCGCATCTCGAGCTTCATCTCGCCGAAAGCGCCCCGCGCGTGGATCTCGTGCACGTTCTCGGTCACGGCCGGGTCGGCGATCAGGCGGACCCGCGTCGCATCGAGGCCCAGCCCCGCCAGCGCCACTGTGGCGGCAACGTTGGCGTTTTTGGGGTACTGGCGGGCGGCTTCGCGCGCCGATGCATCCAAAATAACCCAGGCTTGCGAAGAAGTGTTCCCACTGGGCGGTCGCGCTTGGTCTGCACTTTGCGGGGCCCAGGCAGACGGCGGCTTGCGCCCGGTGTAGGTCACCTCGGTAAGGCCGGCCAAACGCGCTGCGCTCAGGGCATCCATACCGCCGATGGCCCCGCTGAGCAAATGCACCTGCGTCTGGCCGCGCTTTGCGGCCTCTTCCAGTTGCTCGGGCAAACCGGGCTCAGACAAGGCGCCGACCGACAACACCGCGCATTCGCAGCCCGCCTTAAGGGCTGGGACGACATGGTGGGTCAGTGCCTCGTGGCCGGCACATTCGAGGGCGAGACTGGCACCCGCGGGCACCTGGTCCACCGCGCGCGTGGCTGGATTCTGTTGGTCGCCCTTGGCCATTCCATCCAGCGCCGCCTGGGTTTCCGTCACACGCGCCGTGCGAACGACCACATGGGACACGTGCAACCTTTCGTTGCCCGCCAAGCGCGCCACCAGCGCCTGGCCGATGGCGCCAAAGCCGATCAGGGTGACATCGATGGGGGTGGCTTGCGTCATCGCGCGTTCAATCTTTTTTCAAGATGGGGCCGGCAAACTTGGCCGCAAACTGACCGTAGGACTTCATGTCCACTTCCAGCATCACCGGGCCACGCATTTGCAGGGCCTGCGCCAGCACGTCACCCGATTGCTCGGCGGCCGACAACTTCAGATGCGCCACGCCCATGGAGGCGCACAGCTGCGAGAAATCAGGCGTGTGCAGATCTACATAACAGTGGCGGCTGCCGTAAATGTCGTCCTGGATGTTTTTGATGACACCGTAACCGCCGTCGTTCATCACGATCAGCACCACATTCGCGCGCTCTTGCGCTGCACACGCGAGTTCACCCACGTTGAGCATGAAGCCGCCGTCGCCAATCAGCGCAATGGTTTTGCGGCCCAGGCTGTGGGCTTCGTCGGCCACCGCTACGCCGATGGACATCGCCAGGCCCTGGCCAATGCCGCCACCCAAGGCATGCACACCGGCGCGCGGGTGGTCAAGCAGGGGTGCGCGGTTGCCCCACATGCTGTTGGACAGCGTGATGTCACGCACCCACCAGATGGCCGCACCAGCCTGGGCCTGCAATGCGTTTTTCAGCGCAAGGTAAGGACCCAACGATGCATCAACCTGCGCAGCGGCGGCCTGTCTCGCGGCGTAAACCTGGTCTTGCCAGGCGGGCTCAACAGCCATGTGCCCACCCAGGCGTGAAGCCAGTGCGTTCATTGTTTCGAGGGCGTCGCCCTGAAGAAAATAGTCGCTCGTGTAGGCACGGCCCTGCGCCAGCGCATTCGCGTCGATGCGGTACAGCGGTTTGGGCAGCTTGAGTTTGTAGCGCAGGGTTTCATTGCTTCGCAGGCGCGAGCCGACCACCAGCATGGCGTCACATTGCTGATACAAGTCTTCGGCCGCCTTTTGCAGGTTGTACGAGCCCAGGCTGGCCTTGTGGCCTTCGGCCAGGATGCCGCGCCCCTGCACCGAGGTGACCACGCCCCAGCCCATTTCAACGAAACGCGCCACCGCTGTGCCGGCCATGCGGGCGCCGCCACCGAGCCACAACAGGGGGCGTTTGGCGCTGCGCAACCGCGCGGCCAGGGTGTCGACCTCGGACGCGGCAGCGTGCAAGGGCGCCAGAACCGGGCAAGACAGGTCAGACGGCAAATCGACCAAACTGGCCTGAACGTCGATGGGAATCTCGACGCTCACCGGGCCGCAGGGTGGGGTTTGCGCCATGCGCACCGCTTCACGCAAGGTGGCCAGCGCCGTTGCCGCGTTGCGGATGCGAAAAGCGGCCTTACCCACCGCCTGCAACATTGCCTGCTGCGCGGGCGCTTCGTGGATGAACCCCAAGTCACGGTCCAGAAACTCAGATTCAATCTGCCCGGTCAAATGCAGGAGCGGCGTGCCCGCCGTGATGGCCTCGACCAGCGCGCCGGCCGCATTGCCGGCACCGGTGCCGGTGCTGGTGACACACACGCCGAGTTGCCCGCTCACCCGCGCATAAGCGTCGGCCATGTTGCAGGCACCCGCCTCACCCCGTGCAGGCACAAACCGGATCGCCTGCGGGCCGTTCCGGCGGGAATTGAAGGCATCCAGGATCGGCATGTTGTGGATGGAGATCACGCCAAACGCTGCGCGGGTGCCGCATTGCTCCAGAAAGCGCACGGCGAGTTCACCCACGGTAATGCGCGGGTGAGCTGAGGTGGCGGCAGTACGTGGCTCTACGAATGTCATGCGAATTCTTTTTCCTGGGCCAAAAGAGATGCTGTGCCGGGCTGGCGCCCGCTGGCGCGACGCGACAAGGTGGCCGCGGCATCACGCACCAAGGCCACCAGTGGGCCCAGGGTGTCAGGGTTGATTTGGCTGGCCGGTATGGTCACACTGATGGCGGCGGCAATCGCCAGGTGCTCGTCAAACACAGGTGCGGCAATGGTGGATATGCCCGGCTCGAAACCGCCCTGGCTGACGGCAAATCCCTGCTGCGCGTCGTGGTCCACCAGGCGTTTGAGTGCGGCCAGCGTAGCCGGTGTCTGCGCCGTGAAGACCGAAAGTGGTGTGCCGGCGTAAATTTCCTTGAGCGCCGACAGCGTTTGACCACCCAGCAGAATCCGGCCCAGCGCGGTGGCATGCGCCGGCAGGCGAGCGCCAACCTGCACGCTGCTTTGCAAGGAGGAGTTGCCGACCGACTTGGCCACAAACACCGCCTCGGTGCCGTCCCGCACCACCAGGTGCGCCGAGAGACCGGTGGCACGGCTGAGCGCATCCAGCACCGGTTTGCCGCGTTCGGTGAGATCCATCGACGCGAGAAATTCAAAACCAAGGCGCAACACGGCAATGCCCAATCGGTAACGGCCACTTTCACTCACACGTTCCACGAAGCCCATCTGCTCGAGGGTCTGCAACAGGCGAAAAACCGACGCACGGGGCACATCCAGGCGACGCGCCAACTCCGCGCCGGTGAGCTCACGCGTGTCCTTGCGGAACAGGGCCAGCAGTTGCAGGCCGCGCTGCAAACCTGGCACGGTGTAACGCTCTGAGGCAGCGCTGGTCATGGCGCCACCTCCCTCTGCAGGCCAATGAGTTTCGACACCGCATCGGGCGCTTCAAGCGCGCAAACATGCCCGACTTCGCCCAGCAGGGTAAAGGGTGCGTCGATTGATTTCGCGACGAACTGGCAACCCGCCAACGGCGTGATGCCGTCGGCGCTGCCGCTGGCCACCTGCACCGGGCGGGAAATCTCGGCCAGATCGGCCAGCAAGTCACCACCGGCCAACAGGCGCGCTGCCTGGCTGTATCCGGGCGGCCTCACCTGCGCCATCACGCCCTGCACGAACTGGATCTGCGCTGCGCTGGCCTTTGGCGACAACATCGCGCTGCCACGTTTTTGGGCGATGCCCTGCGGGCCGAGCGTAGCCAGGGCATCCAGGCGATCCTGCAATTTCTTTTGCCGCTCCTCTGCGCTGGCCCGCCCGTACCCCTGCGCCGGGGCCAACAACACCAGTTGCCGGATCCGCTCGGGCGCCGCGCGGGCGGCACTGGCGGCGATCAGACAGCCCAGCGAATGCCCCACCAGCGTGATCGGCGGGGCGTTGCGCGCCAGCCCCATCGCGTCGAGCCATTGCCAAAGGCGTGCGGCGTAGTGGGCGGCGCTCGGTGCATCGCCCGGCAAGGCGCTGCTGTCACCGTAACCGGGCGCGTCCCAGGCCAGCACATGGCAATCCAGCGATCCGTGCGCCGCCTGCAGTTGCGCCACCCAGCTTGCAGAACCCGAGCCGATGCCATGCAATAACACCTGCGTCGGCGCCTTGGCGGAGTTACCCGATTGGCGAAACTGCATGCGCCCCTCACCCACGACAGCGGTTTGCGCGGGAAAGCGCTGCAGCAGGACGGCAAGATCGCTGGTCTGGGCCATCGGCATTTACTGCTTGTGCATCTCGCGCTTGATTTTCGCCAGCGGGCTGTCGGGCGGGTACACCGGCGTGATCGGCTGTGGCGAGCCCAGCATCACACACATCAAGGCGTCTTCGTCACCGATGTTGATCTCTTCGCGGTACACACCCGGCGGCACCGAAATGAAATCGCGCTCCTTGAGCACCGACTCCCAGCGCTGGCCATCTTTTTCGCAGATGACTTTCATCGAGCCGCGCAACATGAAGAAAACCTCTTCAACGTCGTAATGAATGTGTGACGGGCCCTCGTGGCCGGCCGGGATGACCATCGTTGAAAACGTGAAATGCGAAGCCGGGATGGTGTTGGCGTCTTTGGCCACACCGGTGCCGCCGGTGCCCATGTAACGCATCTGGGCGCGGCGGTATTTGGGGTCGTAATCGGCCTGGAACTTCAGGGCGTCCCAGTCATAGCGCCGGGTGGCGAAACGGGCGACGCGGCTGTCCATCCAATCGCCAAAACTGCGGCCTTCGGGTTGCATCATGTTCCGCTGGATCTCGGCCTCGGGTGGGATCTGCGCGTTTTGCAGTCCACGCTCGTTGAACTGCGCCTCGTTGGCGGCGGCCACATTCTTGGGGGTTGTGTTCATGGTTAATTTCTTTCAATGCATGACAAATCCGCCGTTCACGGGCAGGACCTGTCCGGTCACAAAACCGCTGGCACGGGCCAGCAAAAACAACACGGCCGCGTTCACGTCGGCGGGCATTTGTGCGCGCTGGATGGCGCGGCCATCGCGGTAATGGTCGTGCCGGGCTTGCGGCACGTACTGGGTGGCTTCGACTTCGGTCAAACCGGGCGCAATGGCGTTGACGGTGATGTTGTCCGCCCCCAGCTCGCGCGCCAGGCTGCGCGTCATGGCCATGATGGCGCCTTTGCTGGCCACATACGCCAGCAATTTGGGGGCGCCCCACAAGGCCGTATCGGAGGCGATGTTCACAATGCGGCCACTGCCGCTGACCGCCAAAAAAGGCCGGGCCGCCACAGTGGCAAGCCAGGTGCCGCGCACGTTGACCGCCATCACCTGGTCCCAGGTGTCGACGCTGATTTCGTCGAAGTTTTTGCCGCCCGAATTGGTGATGGCCGCGTTGTTGACCAGGCCGTCGAGGCCGCCCAGGGCTTTCGCAGCGGCGGCCATGCCAGCCTGGATGCTGGCGGCATCGCTCAAGTCCATCGGCACGTAATGGCAAGCCGATCCTGAATGGGTTGCCAATTCATGGGCGAGGGCTTGCCCGCGCTCGTGCAACACATCGCTGATGCACACCTTCGCGCCCGCCGCCACCAGCGCCCTTGCGAAAGATTTGCCCAAACCGCGGGCACCGCCAGTGACCAGCACCCTGCGTCCGTGCAGATTGAATTCGTGGGCCGAACCGTCAAATTGACTTTCAGGCACGCTCAAGCTGACCGCCTCTCTGCGCTGGGCAAATAGTGCAGCACCCGTTTTTCGGCCAACACCACGGCGTAATAGGCGGCAATGCCAATCACGGTGAGGGCGCCGATCACCACAAAGACGCCTGCCGTGTTGCCCTGACCTTCAAAAAACACCAGCAAATAGCCCAAGCCCATGTTGCCGCCCACGAGTTCACCCACCACCACACCGATCACCGCCAACGTACTGGCAATGCGCAGCCCAGAGAAGAGGGCCGGCAGCGTGGTGGGGTATTCGACGTTGCGGAACACCTGCATGCGCGTGGCTGAGAACGAGCGCGCCAGGTTGATCAAATCAACATCCATGGTGCGCATGGCCGAGAGCACGTTGATCAGCACCGGGAAAAACACGATCAATATCGCGACCAGTATCTTGGGGTACACGGTGTAGCCCAGCCACATCACGAAGAGGGGCGCAAACGCCACTTTCGGTGCAATCTGCAAGGCCAGCAGGTAGGGCGACAACACCGCCTCAACACGCGGCGAGACACCCAGTGCGTAACCGATCACTGCACCCAGCAACGAACCCAGCACAAACCCCACCACCACCTCAAGCGCGGTGATACCCGCATGCCATAACAGGCGCTCGGCACCCCAGATGCGTAAAAACTCTGACCAGGTTTTGGTTGCGCCGGGCAGCACAAACTCCGGCACCCCCAGCGCGGGTGGCAACCACTGCCAGGCCGCCAGAAAGGTGGCCAGCACCGCAAGACTCCACAGGGTTGTGCTGGTTTTTTCAGACATGGCGTTCAGGCAATGGGTTGGGCTTCAAAGTGCGAAAGCGTGGCTTATTTCAAACCGGCGAACTGGTTGGTGTAGAGGTCTTTGGCAAGGGCTTCCTTGGGCACGATGCCATTGCTCACGTAAAACTTCTGCAATTCCATCAAGCGCGCTTCGTCCATCTGGCCCAGGACCTTCTGGTTGGCATATACGTATTTGTTGAACATCTCGAAACAGCGGCGGATGTAGTCTTCCTTGCCTTTGTGTGCGCTCACATGCGCCACATACGCGACCGACGCTGCTTTCGGGTCTTTCATGATGTCGCGCATGCCCTTCAAGGTGGCGCGCACCAGTTTTTGCACCAGCTCCGGGTTTTTCTGGATGGTTTCGTCGCTCACCAAAATCGCCTGCGCCATGCTCTTGAAATAAAGGTCGGCGGGCAAGATGTCAACCTGAGCGCCGGCGTCGATGGCGCTCACTGTCCAGTCGGGTACCGCGGCCATGGCCACCGCTTTTCTGGCGGCGAACTGTTGCCAGATGCCGGCAGGCCCCACGGCCTGGATGTCAACATCGGCCTTGGTCAGGCCCGATTTGGACAACATGCCCAAGAGCGCGTAATAGGTGGTGTCGGTGTACGCCAACGTGGTCACGGTTTTGCCCTTGAGCTCACGCGGCGATTCGATTTTGGCATCCTTGTGGCTCACCAGTTGCATCAGTGAACCTGCGCCCAGAACGGCCACCGCCTTGACCGGAATACCCTGCGCGCGCGCAATGATGGGCGTGTCGCCAATCGCACCGCCGACCACGGCATTGCCCGCGCCGACCTGCTTGGCCACGTCCACGCCGCCACGGCCCGTCACAAACTTCACGTCCAACCCTTCAGCGGCGTAATACCCTTTGGCCTGCGCCAGCATCCACGGGCCAAAGGCCGGCAAGGTGCCAGGCGCGGGCAACAAATAGGTCACCTCCTTAAGCTGAGCCCAGCCGCTCATTGGCGCTGCCAGCGTTGCCGCAGCAAAAAGCGCCATGCAGGCGCGTCGGGTGGACGAAAGAAGGGTGTGGCGTGGCATGAGGTCTCCTTGGTATAAAAATGAAAAATCCGTGGAAAGGTTTCTCTGGGGTCAATGGATTTCAGTCGCGGCATCTAACTTGAGCAGATCCATCAACTGCGCGACGTAGTGGTTCACCTCGGGGCGTTTGCGCCGCTGCATCGGGTTGTTGCGGTCCGGCAGGTCGACGGTGATGGTTTCCACAATGGTGCCGGGGCGCTCACTCATCACGAGGATGCGGTCAGACAGTGCTACCGCTTCGACCAGGTCATGCGTGATGAACAACACGGTTTTTCCCTCTTCAGCCACTGTGCGCGCGAGGTCGTTTTGCAAAATCATCTTGGTCTGCGCATCCAGCGCTGAAAACGGCTCGTCCATCAACAGCACCAGTGGGTCTACCGCCAGCGTGCGGGCGAGTGCGGCGCGTTGCCGCATGCCACCGGAAAGCTGGTGCGGGTAATGCGCGCCAAATCCGGTCAAGTGGCATTGCCCGATGAGTTTGGCGGAGACGGTATTGCGCTGGGCCGCCGGCACACCACGCAATTCCAGGCCAAACTCGATGTTCTGCGCAATCGTGCGCCACGGCATGAGCAGGTCTTTTTGCAGCATGAACGAGACCTGCCGGTTGGGCCCGGTGACCACTTGCCCGGCCACCCTGACTTGCCCCGCCGTCGGTTTGGACAGGCCCGAACCCATGTTCAGCAGAGTGCTTTTGCCGCAACCCGAGGGCCCGATGATCGACACCACCTCGGCGGTTTGAATGGAAAAACTCACATCACGCACGGCCAGCACCTCGCCGGTGGCACCGCGAGCAGCAAAGCGTTTTTCTACGTTTTCGAACTGAATGGCGGTCGTCATGGCGAGGCGCTCAGGCCGGCAGGATCTGTATGACCACCCGGCCGTTTTCCACCTTGACCGGGAAACACCGGATGTCGCGCTCGCCAATTTCGTTGAGGCATTTGCCCGAGGCAATCTCAAACTGTGCACCGTGCAGTGGGCACTCGACAACGCCATTTTCAACAAAACCCTGAGACAACAAGGCCTCGGCGTGCGGGCAAATGTCTTCGATCGCGTGAACCTGGTCACCGACCAGATAAATACCGATCGCCTGCCCATTGACCTCCACACCCAAAGGAAAATCCGCGTCAAGTTGATCGCGCGCCGCCACGTCTTGCCATTCGCTCATCATGAACTCCAGAAAATGAAACACACGGTCGGTAGAACGCCGCGCTTTGTTTCACATAAGAAACGTTGATTCACTAATGATCCATTATTGAAGAAGACCTGAACACTGTCAAGTCCCTTTAGATCGCAGGGGAAAGGGTCAGGCGTGTTTTTTGATCGCCGCCGCCAGAATGCCCACAAGGTCGTCAATGTGTGATTTCTCCACAATGAAAGGCGGCGCCAGCACCAGCACTTCCCCGGCGGGCCGCACCATGGCGCCCTGGTGGAAACATTCCAGGAAGATGTCGTACGCGCGTTTGCCGGGCAAGCCGTCAATGCCGGTCAGTTCAACCGCGCCCGCCAGCCCGAGGGTGCGGATGCCGATGACGTTGGGCAGGCCTTTCAAGGCACCATGCATCGCATCGCCCAACACCTTGCCCATATCCTTCGCACGCTGGAACAGGTTTTCCTGTTTGAACAAATCCAGCGTGGCGACGGCAGCGGCACATGAGACCGGGTGGCCCGAATAGGTGTAGCCGTGCGCCAGTTCAATTGCGTGGGCCGGGCTTTTGGCGTTGGCGCTCATCATCGCGTCATACAGGTGCTGGCGGCAGATCACCCCGCCCAGCGGAATCACGCCGTTGGTGACGGCTTTGGCGAAGTTCAGCATGTCGGGCACCACGCCAAAATAATCGGCGCCAAAGTTGGTGCCCAGGCGGCCAAAACCGGTGATGACTTCGTCAAAAATCAGCAAGATGCCGTGTTTGTCGCAGATCTGGCGCAGGCGCTGCAGATAACCCTTGGGTGGCAAATACCAGCCGGGGCTGCCCGCTACCGGCTCGACGATGATCGCCGCGATGTTGCTCGGGTCATGCAGCGGCAGGATGCGGTTTTCCAGCTCATCGAGCGGGTGCGCCAAACCGGCCATCCAGTCCGGCAGCTCACCCTGGATGTAGGCGTTGTTCACCGCATCGTGGATGAACGGCATGTGGTCGACACGCGGCAAAAATGCCGTGCTGAAGGCCTTTCGGTTGCCCGGAATGCCACCCACACTCATGCCGCCAAAACCCACGCCGTGGTAACCCTTCTCGCGGCCGATGAACACCGTGCGGTGGCCTTCGCCACGCGCCCGGTGGTAGGCCAGCGCCACCTTGAGCGAGGTGTCTGCCGCCTCCGAACCCGAGTTGCAAAACAGCACCTTGTTCAGGTCGCCCGGCGCCATGGCGGCAATCATCTCGGCGGCTTTGAAAGCCACATCGTTCGTCGCCTGGAAGGCGGTGGAGTAGTCCAGCGTGTCGAGCTGCTTCTTGATGGCTTCGTTGATGGGTTTGCAGTTGTGCCCCGCTGCCACGCACCACAGGCTGCTGATGCCGTCTATCACGTCGCGGCCGTCGTGCGTTTTGAACATCATGCCGTCTGCGCCGACGATGACGCGCGGGTTGTCTTTGAAGCCGCGGTTCGGTGTGAAGGGCAACCAGTGGTTGTCCATGTTGAAGTCGATTTTGGCCATGTGAATCTCCTATCGCCGCGTGCAATCCGGGCTGATTTTGCCAGTTTAACGATTTGCGACAATTCAAGCCATGACGACGACCCCTGCCACCCCCTACGTTTTGACACTCTCCTGCCCCGACCGCCTGGGCCTGGTGCATTCTGTCTCCGGCTTTTTGATGCACCGCGACTGCAACATCGAGGAAGCAGCGCAGTACAACGACCGCGGGACGGGCCTTTTCTTCATGCGGGTGCAGTTCGCCGCGAAGGCCATTGCCGAAGTGGATTTGCGCAGCCAGCTTGCCGAGTTTGCCGAGCCCTTCCAGATGACCTGGCAGCTGCACGCGAGCAGCGCGCCGATGAAAGCCGTGCTGATGGTGAGCCGCGACGGCCACTGCCTCAACGACCTGTTGTTCCGCTGGAAAAGCGGCCTTTTGCCCCTGGACATCCGCGCCATCGTCTCCAACCACCGCGATTTTTACCAGCTGGCGGCCAGTTACAACGTGCCTTTTCACCACATCCCCGTCACCGTAGCCACCAAGGCGCAGGCCGAGGCCAAGACCTATGAAGTGATCGAATCCGAAGGCGCCGAACTGGTGGTGCTGGCGCGTTACATGCAGATCCTCAGCGACGACCTGTGCCGCAAGCTGGCCGGGCGCGCCATCAACATCCATCACTCGTTTTTGCCCAGCTTCAAAGGCGCCAAGCCGTATTACCAAGCGCACGAACGCGGCGTGAAACTGATTGGCGCCACCGCGCATTACGTCACCGCCGACCTTGACGAAGGCCCGATCATTGAGCAGGATGTAGCGCGCGCCGACCACAACAAAACCGTGGAAGACCTCACCGCCATGGGCCGCGACACCGAAAGCCAGGTGCTGGCCCGCGCGGTAAAGTGGCACAGTGAGCACCGCGTGCTGCTCAATGGCCACAAAACCGTCATCTTCAAATGACTTCGACGACGCAAGGACGATAAAACATGGCTACTTCCCGCAACATCACAGGTCGCATCAGCCCTTTGGTCAAAACGCCGGCCAGCACGCGGCGCCGCATTTCGGTCAAAGTCAGCACGCCAATGGACATGGCCAAGATCCAACTGGCCGCTGCGCACCGCCTGGCTGCGCTGCACGAGCTCGAGGAAGGCATTGACAACCACTTCACCGTGACCGTACCGGGCAAAAAAGACCAGTACCTGATCCTGCCCTTTGGCAAACACTGGTCAGAAGCGAAAGCCAGCGACATGATGGTGTTCAACGAAGCGGGCGACACACTCTCAGGCACCGGGCCGGTGGAGATCTCGGCCAAATGCATCCACGCGCCCATCCACCGCATCACCGGCACGAGCGTGGTGCTGCACACGCACCAGACCTGGGCCACGGCGCTGAACATGTTGCACGACAACCGCTTGCACCCCACCAGCCAGACCTCGGCGTTTTTCCATGGCCACGTGGCCTATGACGATGTTTACACCGGCCTGGCCGACAGCCTGCAAGAAGGTGAACGGCTGGCCAAAGTGCTGGGCAAAAAACACGTGCTCTTCATGAAGAACCACGGCGCGCTGGTGGTCGGCGACAGCGTGGCGCA
>JANNMM010000046.1:0-3921 GCA_031397915.1 Rhodoferax sp.
GGCCACATGACAGCGGTGTTCCATGTGAACGGCCCGCTCGTTTATGTGGATGACGCGGGCAACCCGACCGACTATGACGACGTGTTCCTGCGCCTGGACCGTTACGCCAAACACTGCCGTGAAGTGGGCCTGGGCGACGACTATGTGCGATCGCTGATTCGTTAAATAAGAAAAGACCCGAGAGAGACAAGCCGCATGTCGAACAAAATGCACTTGATGCAGATGCTGATCCACACAGCCTGCACCCACACCCTGCTGGGCTGGGCCGACCCGAAAGACGAGCAGCTCGAGGGCCTGCAAGACTTTGCCTATTGGCAAAACCTGGCCCGCACGCTGGAGCGTGGCAAATTTGACGGTGTGTTTTTTGCCGACAGCCCGGCCACCCACGCCGTGTACAAAAGCAGTGTGGTGCCCTCGGTGCAATACGGCGCTTCCTGGCCCAACCACGACCCGATGCCACTGGTGGCCATCATGGCAGCGGCCACGAAACACCTGGGCATTGGCGTCACGCTTTCCACCACAGGCACCACACCTTATCTGGCGACGCGGCGTATTTCGACCTTGAATTATTTGAGCCGTGGCCGTGTCGGCTGGAACATCGTCTCCGGCTTCAGCAATGCCGAACACATGGCCAATGGCATGGGCGTGCAAATGGCACACGACGAGCGTTATGACCAGGCCGACGAGTTCATGGCAATCTGTTACGAGCTGTGGAACAGCGTGCCGCGCGACGCGATCCTGAAGAACGCCACAACCGGCCAGTTTGCCGACCCGGCAAAGATCAAACAGGTGGATTTCAAGGGTAAATATTTGAGCTGCAAAGCCGTGGCGCCGGTGTTGCCGTCAGACTATGGGTTGCCGCTGTTGTTTCAGGCCGGCTCCTCCGGGCGCGGCATGAAGTTCGCCATGGACCACGCCGAAATCATCTTCGCCATCCAGGGCCACGTAACGGGCATGAAGAAAAGCATGGAGCAACTGCGCGTGGCATCGAAAGAACACGGCAAGGGCAGCGAACCCAAGGTTTTGTACGGCCTGCAGCCCATCGTGCGCAGCACCGAGCTGGAGGCAAAACAGCGCGCTGAGGAGTTGAAGGAGCGCATTCCTCTGGACGCGATCCTGGCGCGCCTCTCGGGCGTTTTTGGGGTGGACCTGAGCAAATTTGACCCGGAGATGCCGCTGTCTGAAATGGACACACAGGCCTCGCGCGGCTTGATGTCGGCCACGCTCACCGCCGCCGATGGCAAGGCGGTCACCTTGCGCGCCGCAGCGGCGCAATGGGCGTTGTCTGTCGCGATTCCGCAGGTCATCGGCACACCCGAGCAGGTGGCGAACGAGATCGAACACGCCTGGCGCGAAACCGGTTGTTATGGCTTCAACCTGAGCCCCACCACCAACCCCGACAGCGTGGACGACTTTGTGGACCAGGTGGTGCCGATCTTGCAGAAGCGCGGCGTGTACCGCACCGAGTACGAAGGCGAAACCTTTCGCCAGAACCTGATGGCGTGATGGACACAGCCGTCAAACCTTCGCCCCCCGCCATCGACTCGGCCGAGTTACGCCGCTGCCTGGGCTCGTTCGTCACCGGCGTGACGGTGATCACCGTGCTGGACGACGACGGCAAACCGATTGGCATGACCGCCAACTCGTTCAACTCGGTCTCGCTCGATCCGCCGCTGATTGTGTGGAGCCTGCGCACCAACGCGCGGACCTTTCCGGTCTACAGCAAAGCCAAACGATTCATTGTCAACATCCTCTCGGAAGACCAGGTGGATGTCTCCAACCGCTTTGCCAAATCGGGCCCCGACCGTTTTGACGGCGTGGCCATCACGCCGGGCATTGACGGCCTGCCGTTGATCGACGGCTGCTCGGCGTACCTCGAATGCCACACCGAAGCCACTTACCCGGGCGGTGACCATTTGTTGTTCCTCGGGCGGGTGGAGCGCATTGTGGGCAGCGCGCGCAAACCGCTGGCGTTTGGCGCAGGCAAATACATGGTGGTGCACCCGTATGACAACGGTGCCGACGCGGGCGTGGGCTCCGGCAACGTGGCCACCCTCAACGCCGTGCACCTGGCCCGTCCGATTCTGGAAGACCTGAACCGCGAGACCGACAAAACCGTGGGCCTGGGGGTGTGGGGCAACCTGGGCCCCACGCTTATCTGGTGGATCGAAGCGCGCAAGGCCCTGCATGTGCGCCTGCGCTGTGGCATGGTGTTGCCACTGCTGGGCTCATCAACCGGCAAGGTGTTTGCCGCGTTTTCAGAGCCGCAACTCACAGCACGCTACCTCGACGCCGAGATTGCAGCCGTGCAACACATCCCGGATTCGCCCTTCAAGACCCGTGAAGCGGTGGATGAACACCTTGCCGTGGTGCGCGAGCAGCGCCTGGCCTCGATTTACGACGCGATCATCCTGGATGTGAACGAGCTGGGCGTGAACGCCGTGAGTGCGCCGGTGTTTGACGCCGCCGGCGCGATCGTGCTGGCGCTGACCATGATGGGTGAAGCCAGCTTCAATGAACACGACCCGGCCGTAACCAAGCTGCGCGATGCGGCACTGCGCCTGTCCACACGATTGGGGCACCGCCCATGAGCACCGTACTGGAAAAACCAAACGCCTGGAACCGCTGGGGCCCGGACGACGAAAAGGGCGCACTGAATTTCATCGGCCCGGAAGAAGTCAAACGTGCAAGCACCCTGGTGCGCACCGGTGCAGTGTTGCGCCTGGCCCAGTTGCTCTCCAGCAAAACACCCGTGCCGGCGCATCGCTGTGGCCTGCAACACTTCATGGGCCGCGATGGGGGCGACTATGCCGTCGCGGGCAGCAAGCGCCCTGGGGGGTTCCAGTTTGCCGAAGCCACCGTGGTGATGCCGCTGCACATCGGCACCCACATGGACGCCTTGTGCCACGCCTGGTACGACGACACGCTCTACAACGGCTACCTCGGTGACAGCATCCGCAGCACCACGGGCGCAGGGCGTTTGGGCATCGAAAAAATGCCGCCGATCTTCACGCGCGGTGTGCTGTTGGACTTTGTCAAACTCAAAGGCCGGGTTTTGACGCCTGGCGAACCGATTGGCCGCGCCGACATGGAGGCGGCCGCCCTTGCCGCTGGCCTGCAGGTGGGCCGTGGTGATGCGGTCTTGCTGCGCACCGGCTGGCTGGAGTCTCAAAAAGGTGTGAAGCAGCCGGACTTCAATGTGGAGCCCGGCATCAATGTGGACGCCGCCAACTGGCTGGTGGAGCGCGACGTGGCCATGGTGGGTGCCGACAACTATGCGATTGAAGCCATGCCGTTCCCCGAAGGCAAAGTGTTCCCGGTGCACCAGATGCTGATCCGTGACTATGGCATGCCCCTGCTCGAAGGCTTGATGCTCGACCCGCTGGTGGCCGCTGGCCGCCATGAATTCCTGTTTGTTGCCAGTGCCCTGCCCATTGTGGGCGCCACCGGCAGCCCCCTCTCTCCGGTAGCCGTCTTATGAAAAAACGACCCCTCGAAGGCATTCGCGTGCTGGAGATCGCCTCCATGATATTTGGCCCGGTGGCTGGGCAATACCTGGGCGACATGGGTGCCGACGTGATCAAGCTGGAGCCGCCAGAGGGCGACTTGACGCGCTCCATCGGCCCGCGCCGCTCACCCAAAATGGGTGCCTTCTTCCTGACCAGCAACCGCAGCAAACGCAGCATTGTCGTCGACCTCAAACGCCCGGAAGGCCGCGCCATCCTGCTGAAACTGGTCGCCAAGACCGACGTGCTGCTGCATTCCATGCGCACCCCGGCGGCCAACCGTCTGGGGCTGGACTACCAGACCTTGTCCGCCGCCAACCCGGGCCTGGTGTACTGCCACCTGACCGGTTATGGCGATGACGGTCTGTATGCGGGGCGGCCCGCCTATGACGACATTATTCAAGCGGCTTCGGGC
>JANNMM010000061.1:0-8639 GCA_031397915.1 Rhodoferax sp.
GGTGCTGGCCCTGCCGGTAGTGTTAAATAGAAGCGAACCGCGCGTCTCTGCATGGCTTGCCACCCCTCTTGATTCAGGTGGGCGACCGCGAGACCGTGCTGAGTGATTCGACCGAGTTGGCCAAAAAAGCCGAGGCGGCGAAGGTACCGGTCAAGCTCGAAGTGTGGCCCGCGATGGTCCACGTGTTCCAGCAATTTCCCCACGAATTGCCCGAAGCCCGCGCAGCGATTGCATCGGCGGGTCAATTTCTCAGGCAACACCTGCCAACGCCAAACCCGTGACTCGCGCTCACCTCCATTCACATGACCGCTGATACGATCTACGACACCCTCATCATCGGTGCAGGCGCCGGTGGCCTGTGCGCTGCCGCGCGCCTGGTGGCTGAGGGCAGAAAAGTGCTCGTGCTCGAATCCTTGGACCGCCTGGGCGGCCGCGCATCGAGCGAGCAGATCGACGGTTTTACCGTCAACATCGGCGCCATTGCCATTGAACGCGGCGGTGTGTTTGAGGAAACCTTTGATTTGCTGGGCGTGCCGCTCGACATTCGCGAGCCCAATCCCGCCACCGTGTTTCGCATTGACGGAAAAGTCATCAATGTCGCCAAAGGTGGCTGGGGCCTTTTGTTGGGAACCTTCACCAAACAAGCCGCCAAAATTGGTGCGAAATTCGCGGATGCGCGTGCGGGGGATTTGCCCGAAGCCAAACAAAACACGCAGGAGTGGCTGTCGAACTACACCACCAACAAAACCGTACACGCCATCTTCCGCAACCTGTGCGCCGCAATTTTTGCAGCGAACCTGGACGAAGTGCCCGCACGCGCTTTTTTGACCTATTTCGCCGTCAAAGGCGCGTTCAAGCGCTTCGGTTTTTGCCCACGCGGCACCGTTGGTTTGTGGGACGACTTGGCGGGCGGCATTCAAAACAAGGGCGGTGAAATCTGGCGCAATGCGCGGGTCACTGCATTGCACGCAGACGACGGGCAAGCCACCGGCGTGGACGTGCTGGTGGACGGTCAAACCCGCCGCGTCGTGGCCAGGACGATTCTCAGCAACATTGGCCCGCGCGCGACCAGCGCCCTCGCTGGGGCTGAAGCGTTTGGCAGCGCTTACAACACCTTGGCAATGACCAGCACCAAACCGTCTGCCAATATCGTCATCAATTTCACCACGCGGGAGCGGCTTCTGGATTCGCCTGGGCTGGTGACTTTTGGCCGCACCCGACGTCTGTGCAATATGGGCGAATTGACCGCCACCTGCCCCGAACTTGCGCCGCCCGGTTGGTACCAGTACGTGGCTTACGCGGTGCCCAAACCCGCCATCGGTGACTTCGACGAGGCCGCAGAAATCGAAGCCGGCCTGCAGGACTTGCGCGACGAGTTCCCCGCTTTTTCAAACGCCAAAATGCTTTCTGTGCGGGTGATGCGCGGCGACTGGCCCGCGCAGCGCTCATGTGCTGGCTACGACCTGGCGCAAGACACGCCGCTGTCGAACCTGTGGCACGTGGGTGACGCGGTAAAAGACTACGGCGACGGTGGCACGCAGGCCTGCGCGTTGACGGCAAAGTTGGCGGCCCAAAAAGCCGTCCACTACCTCAACGGGGCGGTGGGCGCTCGGCCATAAAGCCGTGCAAAAACAGGCGGGTGACCCGTTCGCACAGTTCTGGCGCCTTGATCGGGCCGTTGGGTTTGAACCAGAAGTCGGTGCCGTTGAGCATGCCAATCAACAGCATCGCGTAGGGCTTGTAAGTCAGATCTGGAAGCCCGGGGTTGACGGCGCGCAGTTGCGCGGCGAACAGGTTGCACAGCTTCACCTGCAATTCCCATAGCGGCCCCTGCATCGCCAGGGGCAGAAACTTCACGTCGTTCTGTGCAATGGTGTGGCGCCTTCGGGACTGTGCCGATTTCTGCACATAGACCCCCACCAGCGCCTGTAGTCGCTCCATGGGTGTTACGGCTTTCTGTGTGGCGTCTTCCAGACTCGCCAGGAGCTTTTGCAGGTGCTCCTGCAGCATGGCAAAAAGCAGCTCGTCCTTGGTCGGGAAGTAGTGGTAGAGCATCGACTTGGTTGCACCGCAGGCGCGGGCGATGTCCTGCATCTTGGCGCTGGGGTAACCGTCTTTGGCAAACAGGGCGGCGGCGCTGTCCAGAATGGCCTGGGCTTTGGCATCGTAGTCGTCGGATCGAACGCGGGGCATGGTTTAATTATAAGCCGACGTGTCGGACTATAATTAAACCATGCGAGAACTCGAATTCAATGAGCCGAATGTACTGGACGAAGAATTGCGCCAGGTTCGGGCGCAAATCCGGCGATTTGTCAACCAGGAGATCGTTCCCCATGGCGACGCGTGGGAGGCCGCGGGGGAGATTCCCCGCAAGCTTTTCCGCGACCTCGGCGCGTTGGGGTTTTTGGGCATGCGCCACCCGTTGGAATATGGCGGCGGTGGCATGGGCGCCTTGTCGTCCGTGGTCCTGGGCGAAGAGCTTTCGCGCTCAACCTACGGCGGCGTAGCCTCCAGCCTCACGGTGCACAGCGACATGTCGGTCTCGCACATTGCGCACCGGGGTACCCACGAGCAGAAAGAGCGCTATTTGCGGCCCGCCTGCGCCGGTGAAAAAATCGGCGTGGTGTGTGTCACCGAGGCCCATGCGGGCTCGGACGTGGCGGGCATCAAGACACGCGCCGTGCGCACCCTGGACGGGTGGACGCTCAACGGCTCCAAAATGTTCATTACCAACGCGGTGTACGGCGACACCTACATCGTCGCAGCCCGTAGCGACACAGAAGCCGAAAATGGAATTGGCGGTCAAAGCCGCCAAGGCAGCAAAGGCATCTCGCTGTTTATCGTGGAACGCGGCAACCCCGGGCTCAAGATCGCGCGCAAACTGGAGAAACACGGCTGGCGCTCGTCCGATACCGCCGAGCTGTATTTTGAAAACCTGAAGCTGCCACCTGACGCGCTCCTGGGCGAGGAGGGCAATGGCTTCTACTACATCATGAGCACCTTCCAGAACGAGCGCCTGGTGATTGGTGCGTTGAGTTCTGGCGCCTGTATCAAAGCCATTGAGCTCACGGTGGACTACACCCGCAGCCGGCAGGCTTTTGGCAAACCCCTGTGGGATCAGCAGGTGGTGCGCAACAAGCTGTCCTGGGCGGCGTCCAAAACGGCTGCTGTACGGGCGCTTACCTACCAGTGTGCGCAAATGATCGACGAAGGCAAAGACGTGGTGCGCGAAGTCTCGATGCTCAAGGCTTTCGCCGCAGAGACCTTGCAGGAAGTGGTGCATGCCTGCCTGCAACTGCACGGCGGCACGGGATACATGATCGGTACACCCATCGAGCGCATGGTGCGAGACGCGCGCATACTGACGATCGGCGGCGGCGCCACGGAAGTGATGCTCGAAGAAGTCGCCAAACGGCTGTAATCCGGGCCCGTCGATGAACAACGAAACCGGCGTGTTGTTTGAGGTGGACGAGGGAGGCATTGCCACCCTGACGCTGAACGAGCCCGACCGACTGAACCCGATCACCACGGCGATCCAGCAAGGCTGCCTGGATGCGCTGCAGCGCGTCCGGGACGAAAAAGCCATCCGCGTACTGATCCTCACAGCCAAAGGCAAGGCGTTTTGCGTTGGCGCAGATTTGACGCAACTGGCGCAATGGGCAAGCGGTGGCGGTGAGGGTGAGCGTGAGGGTGAATCCGTGCATCTGTCCCTGGGCCAGCAGGTCAGCCAAATGATGGCGCAAAGCGGCAACCCGATCATCGAAGGTTTGAGTACGCTGCCCGTGCCGGTGGTGTGCGCCATCAACGGCCCGGCGGTGGGCGGCGGGTTTGGACTGGCGCTGGCCGGCGACATCGTCATTGCCGCCCGTTCTGCCTATTTTTACCTGCCTTTTGTACCAGCCCTGGGCCTGGTGCCCGACATGGGTGCCAGCTGGCGCCTGCCGCGCGCGGTCGGGTCTGCGCGGGCGATGGGGATGGCGTTGTTGGGCGAGCGCGTGAGCGGTGAACAGGCGGCCGATTGGGGTTTGATCTGGACCTGTATCGACGACGACAAGCTGGGCGCGCTGGCGCTGAAAACCGCCCGGCGACTGGCCGCCTTGCCGGCCCATTCGGCGCTGGAAACGCGGGCCCTACTTCAGGCGGCCGGACGCAACTCGCTGGCGCAACAGCTTGATCTCGAAAGAATCCGCCAAACCGAGCTCATCGACGGGGAAAGTTTTGCTGAAGGCCTGGCGGCTTTCATTGGCAAACGCACTGCTGCCTTCAAGCCGCGCCGTTGAACCAAGCCGCGCCAGATGCGGCTTCAAAACTTTTCGTGGGGCGCCAGGTAACGCCATTGCCCCAGCGGCAGGTTGCCCAGCATCACATGGCCAATGCGCACCCGCTTCAAGCCAACCACCTTGAGGCCCACCAGTTCACACATCCGGCGGATTTGGCGCTTCTTGCCTTCCGTTAGCACCACGCGCAGTTGCTCCGGGTTTTGCCAGGCAATTTTGGCCGGTTTGAGTGCCTGGCCATCCAGTGAGAGGCCGTGGCGCAGTTTGGCCAGCAGGGCGGGCGGGAAAACCGCTTGCACATTGGTGGTGACGGGGTCGTCGTCGTCCATGCGGACCAGTTGGCCGGGGTTGGTGTCGGTCTGCGGCGCGCCGGTTTTGTCCAGCCCGAGGTAAACCACGCGCACCAGGTATTCCTTTTCCATCACCGAGTCTTCGCCGATGAGCTGGCGCGCCACCCGGCCGTCTTGTGTGAGTACCAGAAGGCCAATTGAATCGATGTCCAGCCGCCCGGCCGGAACCAAGCTTTTCAGCTGGGTGGGGTGGAAAAAATAACGTGCGTTGTCGTCTTGCCAGCGGTTCTCGGGCTTCACCAGGGTGATGGCGGGCAGGTGGCCGTCTTCGGCCTGCCCGCTCACGATGCCCATTGGCTTGTTGACCAGAATCGTCACCTGGTTTGCCTGCGCCCCTTGCGCCTGTTTGTTGACCTCGATGCGGGCGTCGGGCCCGACCTGCTGGCCCATGCTGGCCACCACGCCATTGACCTTGACCCAGCTGCGCCCGATCCAGTCGTCCGCCTCGCGCCTCGAGGCCATGCCGAGCTCGGCCATGCGTTTGTTCAGCCGGGTGGTGGTTGACGTGGTTGTATCTGGGGCTGACGTTTGACCACCCGCAGAGGCCGTTGCAGCACGCGGTGGTGCGCTTATGGGTCTTGCGGCCCTGGAAAACTTGGGTTTTGAATCTGAATCCATTATTTGTTTAAAATATCAACAAAATTAGTATATATTTAATAGCAATAGTAATATATTTTACGTGACTTAACGTTTAAAAATCCTCTGTCCACTGGTTGACCGCAATAAATCAAGGTCCAACACCCGCACGCCGCCGTATTCAACGGCAATCAAGCCCTGATTTTGCAAGGTGGTCAAGGCTTCGTTCACGCGCTGGCGCGACAGGCCCGCCAGGTAAGCCAGCTCCTGCTGCGTGATGCGCAAGAGCGAGCCAACCCCCGGGTACAAGACCGGGTTGAAGAGCGCGGCCAGGCTGCGGGCCACGCGAACATCGGGGTTGTTGAGGCGGTCAATTTCGCGGGCGGCGATGAACTGGCCAAGCCGCTCGTTGAGCTGGTTCATGACAAACCGGTTGAAGGCAATGGAGTTGTCCAGCAACCAGTGGAAGGTGTCGACCTGGAGGCCGGCCACCGTGCTTTTGCGCAGGGCCTGGATGTTGTAGCGGTAGGCCTCGCGTTTGAGTACCGTGCCCTCACCAAACCAGCCGCCGGGCGGGATACCGGTGAAAGTCATGGTTTGGCCTTCGGCGTTGTCGGTGCTCATCTTCAACAAGCCGTCTAGCACCCCAAACCAGTAAGTCACCGGCTTGCCCGTGCGGCACAGAAATTCACCGGCCGACGCTTCGGCCACCACCAGATGTGCAGCGGCGTATTCCTGCTCCTTCTGGCCGATCTGGCGAAACCAGTCAATGGTGCCCAACTCGGCCTGGGTGAGCGAGCGGCTGCGGTGGATCAGGGCCTTGTACAAAGGAGTGGCGTGGGTCATCGCAGGGTGGTGGGGGCGGAGCTGTCAGCCCAGAGTAAGCGAAGGGAAAACACCTATCAGAATACCCCTCAATTGTCGTCGCAACGACAACTAAACGTCAAACCTTTCCTTAACATCAGCCCCCATGCAAACCACCTTTCCCCGCTTGCTCCTGACCCATGCCGCGAAGCGTCCGGCGGACGCCGCGATGCGCGAGAAGGAATATGGCATTTGGCAGGCGCTCTCATGGTCCGACATTCAGAGGCTGGTCGAACACCTCGCCGGGGGCCTGTACGAGGCCGGCCTGCGCCGTGGCGACCACATGGTGCTGGTGGGCTCCAACCGGCCGCGTTTGTACGCAACCATGCTGGCCATCCAGAGCCTGGGGGCGGTGCCGGTGCCCCTGTATTCCGACGCGGCTTCGAGTGAATACGTGTTCCCCATCAACAACGCCGAGATCCGTTTCGGTTTTGCCGAAGACCAGGAGCAGGTCGACAAATTGCTGGAGATCCGCAGCCAGTGCCCGCAACTGGCGCACCTGTACTTTCACGACCCGCGCGGGCTGCGCCATTACAACGAGCCGGGCTTGAGCAGCCTGGACCACCTGATCAAAACCGGTGAGGCCTACGTCAAGGCGCATCCGGGCTTTTATGCCGGGCAGGTCGAAGCCGGCCAGCCAGGCGACGTTGCCGCGATGTTTTTCACTTCGGGCACGACAGGCAACCCCAAAGGGGTGGTGCACACCCATGTTTCCTTGCTTGACCGGGCCAAGGCTGGTGCGGACTTCGACAAACTTACCCATGCGGACGAAATCCTCGCCTATTTGCCCCCGGGGTGGATCGGGCAAAACATGTTCAGCTACGCCCAGTGGATGGTGTGCGGCTACGTGGTCAATTGCCCGGAGTCGGCTGCCACGGTGATGATCGACCTCAAGGAAGTCGGCCCCACCTACTATTTCGGCCCGCCCAGGGTGTTTGAAGGCCTGTTGACCAGTGTGATGATCCGCATCGAAGACGCCGGAAAAATCAAGCAGAAGTTGTTCCACTACTTCATGGACGTGGCCAAAAAAGTGGGCCCGGACCGCATGGACGGCAAACCGGTCGGCTTTTGGAATGGACTGAAGTATTCATTGGGCAACCTGCTCCTGTACGGCTCGCTGCGCAACAACCTGGGAATGAGCCGCGTGCGCGTGGCCTACACAGCAGGTGAGGCCATCGGCCCCGACTTGTTCACTTTCTACCGCGCCATTGGCATCAACCTGAAGCAGCTCTACGGGCAAACCGAAACGGCCGTGTTCGTTTGCCTGCAGCCCGACAACCAGGCCAACGCCGACACCGTGGGTATTCCGTGTGCGGGCGTTGAAATCAAGGTGGCCGAAAACGGTGAGATTATGGTCAAGTCGCCTGGCCTGCTCAAGGAGTATTACAAGAACCCGGCTGCAACAGCCGAGGTGCTGACCAACGACGGCTGGTACCACACCAACGACGCCGGTTTTATCAATGCACAGGGCCACCTCAAGATCATTGACCGCATCAAGGATGTGGGGCGTATCAAGGGTGGCTTGCATGACGGCGCCATGTTTGCCCCCAAATACGTGGAAAACAAACTCAAGTTCTTCCCGCACATCAAGGAAGTCGTGGCCTATGGCGACGGGCGTGAGAAGGTCTGCGTGATGATCAACATCGAGTTCGACGCCGTGGGCAACTGGGCCGAGCGGCGTAACCTGCCTTACGCCGGATACACCGACCTGGCGCAAAAGCCCGAGGTTTACCAGTTGATCCGGGAGTGCGTAGAAAAGGTCAATGCCGACCTCAGCGCCGACGCGCTGCTGGCAGGCTCCCAAATCAGCCGCTTCCTGATTCTTCACAAGGAGCTTGACGCGGACGACGGCGAACTGACCCGCACCAACAAGGTCCGCCGTGGCTACATTGGCGACAAATACGACCTGCTGGTCAAGGCCCTGTACGAAGGCAAGAAAGAGCAGTTCATTGAAACCCAGGTCAAGTTTGACGATGGCCGCTCCGGCAGCGTCAGCGCAACCTTGCGGATTGAAGACGCCAAGATTTTTGCGCCCGTGAAAGCGGCGGCATGAAAAGACTTAAAAAATGAGCAGCAAGAAAATTGGGGATGTCATCCTCGACGTGAAAGACATTTCACTGAGTTTCGGCGGTGTCAACGCCCTCACGGACATTTCGTTTGACGTGCGTGAACACGAGGTTCGGGCCATCATCGGCCCCAACGGCGCGGGCAAAAGTTCGATGCTCAACTGCATCAACGGTGTGTACACCCCGCAAAAAGGCACCATCAGCTTTCGCGGCAAGACCTTTGATCACATGGACAGCCACGAAGTGGCCACCATGGGCATCGCGCGCACGTTCCAGAATCTGGCGCTGTTCAAAGGCATGAGCGTGATCGACAACCTCATGACCGGGCGCAACCTTCGCATCAAGAGCAGCCTTTTGAGCCAGGCGTTTCGCAACCCGTTTGGCATTGGCGGGGCAGAGAAAGAAGAAGTCAAACACCGCGGGTTTGTCGAACACATCATCGACTTTCTTGAAATTCAGGCTTTTCGCAAAACGCCGGTGGGTCAATTGCCTTACGGCTTGCAAAA
>JANNMM010000145.1:0-5037 GCA_031397915.1 Rhodoferax sp.
CCTTCTGGGGCACTCCGGAAGCCTTCATGGCACAGCTGATGGACCAGTGCGAGCTGGACGGCGTAGTGAAACGGGAAGGCACGTGAGCATGCAAGCCGAAACTGTCCCGGCACCGTGTGCCGTCGAGGGCCACCCCGAGAACCCTTACGTCGGGCCGGTGCCCTTCACCACGGGGCAGACGCTGTACGGACGCGAGGCCGACGTGCAGGTGCTGGTCGATCTGGTGGTGGCCAAACGCATTGTTTTGCTGATCTCTCCGTCAGGGGCCGGAAAAACTTCGCTGATCCAGGCGGCCATGATTCCGCAAGTTGAAAAACGCTTCAACGTGTTGCCGGTGGTGCGCCTTGACGCCATGACGCGAGACGGCTCGCCCGGATGCAACCCTTACGTGTTCACCACGCTGCAGGTGCTTGAAAAAAA
Organism: Rhodoferax sp.; assembly: GCA_031397915.1. Taxonomy (GTDB): domain Bacteria; phylum Pseudomonadota; class Gammaproteobacteria; order Burkholderiales; family Burkholderiaceae_C; genus JANYCG01. Next base: position 421 of record JANNMM010000145.1, read on the forward strand.
CCGCGATCCGGCCTTGCGTAAGTCTGCGCAGGTGTTGGAGAAAATGAGCTTGGCGGACTATTTCAGGACCTTGCCGACCTTGCTCGACCCACGCGGGCGCACCCGGTTTCCGCTGGTGATCTTTGACCAGTTCGAAGAATTGTTCACGCTGAACCGGTCGGACTGGGCATTCAAAAAAGACTTCATTCGGCAGGTCGGTGAACTGCTGGGTGGCGCCGATGCGGATGACCGGGAGAAAGGTGACGAAGTACCGGCCGCAGAGTCCCAAAGCGTTGACGCCGAAGCCGGCTCCGGCGACACGGCCGCTGTGGTCGAGGCGGCCGCGCAGAAGCCTGCGAATATGCCGCCCGTGTGGGCCGTGTTTTCCATGCGCGAAGACTACGTGGCAGAACTTGAGCCCTACTTGCACCTGATTCCGACCGGTTTGGCTTTTCGCCAGCGGCTGTTGCCACTGGAGGTGGATCAAGCGTTGCAGGCGATCAGCGGGCCCGCGCCGCTGGACTTCCCGAAAGAGGCTGCCGAGGCGCTGGTCAATGACCTGCGCCGTGTCAATCAGGTGGGTAGCGCCACCAACCCGGATGCCACCTTCATGGGCCGGTTTGTTGAGCCGCTGCTGCTGCAGGTCGGGTGCAGGCGTCTGTGGGACCAGATCGTCGCTGGTGAAGGACGGCAGGTTTCGGCAGCGGACATTGGCTCCGCTCAGGACACCAGCCAGATTGATGCAGCGCTTGCAGATTATGTCTCGGACGAGATCAGTGCCGCAGCAAGGCTGGTCAAGGGAACCTCGCGCTTTTTGCGTGATTTTCTGGAAGACCGCTTGCTGTCGCGCAATGGCGTTCGCACCAAGGTGTTGCGCGACCCGGTGCAACTGGGCGAGCTGACACCCGCCATCAATCGCCTGATCGAACGCCATATCTTGCGGGCCGACGTGTCGGGCGACCGTGAATGGATCGAGTTGTCGCACGACCGTTTGATCAGCCCTCTCTACCACGGCAACCAGCAGTGGCGTGAGCGGCACCTGTCGCTGATGCAGAAGCAGGCCAAACTTTGGGAAGAGGCGGGCCGCCCCGAAGACATGTTGTTCACCGACGCTCAACTGGAGCAGGGGGAAACGTTTGCCAAGGAGCATCCCGAGTTTATTGGCGAGCTGGATCTCAAATTTCTCGCCGAATCGCGCCAGCGTCGGGCGCAGCTTCAGGTTGAGCAGGCACGCACTGCGGTCATTGCACAAAAAAACTCACAGCTCAAGATGCAGTTGGGGATTCTTCTGGCGTCTTCGGTCGTACTCGTGGGTGTAGCCGTGTGGCTGAACCTGGCGATAGGTGAAGCCAGACAAGCGCGTTTTGCCGCCGAAATCGCAGAGAAGAAAAGCTACCGCGATTTGCTGGGTTCGCGCCTGCAAGAGGCGGCGCTGATGGCACGTGACGACAACGACGTTGCTGGACTTCGCCTGCTGATCGACACACAGAATGAGATTGCCCAGCGACAGGTCGAAGGGCTAGATATTGCGGTAGACATCGCGTTGATCCGTGTTCTGGGACGTTTTCCTCCGATTGAGCGCGTCTTGGGCCGGCACAAGGCGGCGGTGCGGTCCGTCGCTTTTGCGCGGGGTGGCGAGCTGGTGGTGTCGGGGGGCATGGACCGCAAGCTTGGCTTTTGGGCCAGTGCGGGCAATCGCACCTTGGGCCAGTCGCCAGGTGGGCATGCGGCAGGCATCAGCGCAGTCGCCTACCACGAAGGCAATGGCGCAGGCCTTGCCGTTTCAGCTGACGAAGGCGGGGACATCGTGCTGTGGGAGGCGAAGGACGACAGTTTGCGCAAGCTCAGCGATATCCGCTGGCGTATACCTTCGACAAACGGGGGCCTGGTTGGGAGCGATGTGAAAGACCCGGCCGTCCCGCAAATCACCAGCGTTGCACTGAATCCGCAGGGCACGATATTGGCGGCGGCCAGCCGCCAGAGGCTGATCACGTTGTGGGACATTTCCGAGCGGTCGACGCCCAGGGAGCTGGCCTCTTTTGGAGGGAAGGCCCACCAGTCGGCCATTTACCGCCTGGCCTTTGTGCCCGGTGGCGTTGACAGGGGCAAACTGGTTTCCGCAGACTGGGAGGGACGGGTGGCCGTCTGGAGCCAGGCCAAGGCCATTGATAGCGGCAATCCGGACGCCAGCTTCAAAACCGCTGATCCTGTCGCCTTGCACGCACTGGCCGTCAGTCCCAATGGGCTCTGGGCGTTTGCTGGTGATGCCCGGGGAGATCTTCACGTCTGGCCGGTTCGGTCCACCGGGTTTGAACAGCTTGGCGAAAAGATCGTCAACAAGCAATCAAGAGGTCGCATCAATGGCCTGGCGTTTTCCATGGACGGCAGCAAATTGTTCAGTGTGGGCGAAGACAAATCCCTGATCCGCTGGTCTGTCCCTGCAAATCCGTTGAATCCTGCGGCATTTGAAGGAGGCGGTGCGGGTTTGACGCGTATTTTGGGTTGGGACGAGAAGCTGTATGCAATTGCTGCGCATCCCAAGCGCGACGGCGTCGTGGTGATTGGCGGCTCCAAGGGCGTGATGCTGGTTGACACCGAGCAACGCAGCCCGCTGGCCCGGCCGATTGTGCTGGCTGGCGAGAGGCCGAAACCCTGGCGCGGTTTGCGCGGCTCTGCCAAGTTGGACGCCTTGATGGTGCTGGAGACGAACAAACGGGCCGTGCGTTTTCTCAAAGAAACCGCAGGGCAATATACGGGGGATGGGGGAATGGCGCTGGCGGGCGAAGATGTCCGGTCAATGGCGCTCAGCCGCGACGGCACGGGTTTTGCCCTGCAGGGTTGTTCCGGCCGGGTCCTGGTGGGCAGCGTCGCCCAGCCTGCCAGCCCGCCATGGTTGCCGGACGGCGCGCTGCCAGAGAATGCCGCCGACAAGGCTGGCCAGGAAACCGCGGCCGTGGGCGCCTGTGACTTGCGCAACACACTCTGGTTCACACCCGACGGCAAGGGCCTGGTTGCGGCTCACGGCAGCGTGTTGTCGATGTGGCGCAAGGCTGATGGCGGGGGATGGCAAGGCCCGGTCAAAACCGATGTGCGGCGCGAGGTGCTCACCCTGGCCCTCGATTCGAAAGGTGAACAGGTGGCGATCGGCACCCGCGCCAACGACATCGAAGTGCGCCTGGTGAGCAACGGGCGCGTTGCGGCCGACACGGTCGCGGCAAGCCGGGGCAAACTGGACAACCCGGTGCTCGCGCTGGCGTTCAGCGCCGACGACAAGCTGGTCGTTGCCGCCACGCAAGACCCAGGTGTGAGCACTTGGGAGTTTCAGATTGAAGCGACTCGCAATCCGTTCAGCGACCAACAGGAGCGGGCGGTAGATCACATTGCCACACGCTGGCGCGACGGCATTCATGCCCAATTCTCTGCCGACCGCACCGGGCTGATCGAGGCCTGTTTCGGTGCCCTGATCGGCAGCACCTGCACGCGCCTAGGGCGCTCGTTTGGCAACTCGATCACCGGACTGGCAGTGAACGACGAAGGCACGCGCCTGGTTGTTTCCGGTCCAGGCCTCTTCCGCTGGGACCTGGGCCGTGCTGACATGCTTGCCACGGCAAACCGCATGGCCATCCAAGGCCGCTGACGAGAAAAGGACCACCCCTATGGCGACAGATACAGCCCTCACCGACGACCCGCAGGCCCTGGTGCTCAATGGCATCAACGGCTCGAGCGGCGCCTATTTGTTGCCGGGTGTGGCCTTGGCTGACCTGGCCCGGCTGGCGCGCGGCGAGAAACCCGACGACGAGCACAAAAAAGCGCTGGCGCAGCGCCACGACGCGGCAGCACCCTCATTTGGCCTCGGCCTCGAATGGGACCCGCAGAATCTCGAAGAAGCCGGCTGGGGCGTCATTTTTGCGAGTGACGCGGCGCCGGAACTGATCGCCGCGCTGGAGCCCCTGCTGGCCCTGCGCAAAACACAGGCGGGCGAACGATACCGCCAATACAGCGGCGCAGAAGGTTACCGCAAGGGCGACCTGCCCGACCGCGCCCATGCCTGGCTGGGGCGTGAACCGCGCAAAAAAGCGCCCGGCCCGGCCGATCCGCGCAAGTTGCCCTTTTACCTGTTGCTGGTCGGCGATCCGGAGTCGGTGCCGTTCCGGTTTCAATACGAGCTGGACGTGAACTACGCCGTTGGGCGTTTGCACTTTGACAGTGTGGCCGAGTACGCGCAATACGCCAACAGTGTTGTGCAACAGGAAAAGGCCGCCGCCGCCATGGCGCCTGATGCACCCCAACGCGCGCTGTTTTTTGGCGTGCGCAACCGGGGTGATCGTGCCACCCAGCTCAGCGCCGACCGGCTGGTAGCGCCATTGGCACAACTGATGGCAAAAAGCGCTGAGAAAACCTGGACCCTCGACACCCAGCTTGCCGAGCAGGCCACCAAGGCCAATCTGGCAGCAGCGCTGTTGGGCGCCCAGCGCCCGTCGTTGTTGTTCACCGCCAGCCACGGCATGGGTTTTCCCAATGCCGACGCACGCCAGTTGGCCGACCAGGGGGCGCTCTTGTGCCAGGACTGGCCCGGGCCAATGTTGCACCGCGGGCCAGTGCCCGGGGATTTTTACTTCTCGGCGCAGGATTTGCCTG
>JANNMM010000146.1:0-2008 GCA_031397915.1 Rhodoferax sp.
CCGCCGACGCGCCAGCCGGCCATGCGGCCGATGCTGGCAAAAATCATCAACAGGAAGATCGCCAGGATGAACAGCGCCGCCAGCCGCCCGGTCCATTCAAACAGGGCGTCGAGCAGGCGGCGCATTGGGTCTATTTGCGGAACGCGTCAACCACGGCCTGGCCGTCCGCGCCAGCTTTTTTGAGCCAGTCAGCCAGCATCACGTCGCCCACTTTCTTGAGGTCGGCGCTGAGTTGCGCGGTGGGGGTGACGATGTTCATGCCTTTGGCCTTGAGTTGATCTAGGTACCAACCGTTTTTCTCTTCGCTGACCTTCCAGCCGCGCACTTCGGCGTCTGCCGCAGCTTTGAGCACCGCGTCTTGTGTGGGTTTGTCCAGAGCGGCGAAGGCGGCGTTGTTGACGATGACGGCGTTTTTGGGCAACCAGGCCTGGGTGTTGTACCAGTTCTTGATGTGCTCATAGGTCTTGGAATCGAAACCGGTGGAGCCAGAGGACATGTAGGAGTCCACGACGCCTGTTGCCAGTGCCTGTGACAACTCGGCCGCCTGAATCTGCACCGGTTGCGCGCCGACGAGTTCCGCAATCTTGGCCGTAGCAGGGCTGTAGGCGCGCCACTTCAGGCCCTTCATGTCAGCGGCGGAATTGAGCTGTTTGTTGGCGTAAATGCCCTGCGGTGGCCAGGCCACCGTGTACAGCAGCTTCATGTTCTGGGCCGCCAGCAGTTTCTCCAGTGCCGGCTTTTGCGCTTTGTAGAGCTTCATCGAATCGGCATACCCGGTGGCCAGGAAGGGCATGCCGTCCAGGCCAAACAGCGGATTTTCATTTTCAAAATTGACCAGCAACACCTCGCCGATCTGGGCCTGCCCACCTTGTACCGCGCGCTTGATCTCGGTGGCCTTGAACAGCGAGGCATTGGCGTGCACGGTGATCTTGAGTTTGCCGGCAGTGGCTTTGTCGACGTCATTGGCAAACTGAACCAGGTTTTCACTGTGGAAGTTGGTGGCGGCGTAACCGGCTGGCAAGTCCCATTTGGTTTGGGCGTAGGCGCCCTGGCCAATCGCCAATGTGGCGGCAATCAAGGCTGCTTTGAGTTTCATTGGGACTCCTGTGCTGAATGTGGGTTGGCGACAAAATCCGGTCGCGGGGCTGTAGGATATAAGGAAACTGCAGGTCACCATCCCCGGACATACCCCGAACGGGTTGTGAATCCATTCCTCATCCCGATTTTGACGCGCCCGATGCAAGCAATCCTGACCCCGGCCACCCCGCCCCGCTGGCAATTTTGGGTCGACCGCGGCGGCACCTTCACCGATGTGATCGGCAAGCGCCCCAACGCCGATGGCAGCTTCACCCTGCTGACGCACAAGCTGCTCTCGGAGAACCCGGAGCATTACCGGGACGCGGCGGTTGCCGGCATCCGGCACCTGCTGGGGCTGCGCAGCGACGAGGCGGTTACACCGGCGCTGGTGGAATGCGTGAAGATGGGCACCACGGTTGCCACCAATGCCTTGCTGGAACGCAAGGGGGAACCGACCCTGCTGGTGACGACACACGGGTTTCGAGACGCGCTGCGCATCGCCTACCAGAACCGGCCCAGGCTGTTTGACCGTCACATCGTATTGCCGGAGTTGCTCTACTGCAACGTGGTGGAGGCCATGGAGCGCATGGGCGCACATGGGAACGTGATCAAAGCCCTGGATGAACCGCAGCTTCGGGAAAATCTATCAATGCAATTTTCTAGGGGTATCCGAAGTGTGGCCATTGTGTTCATGCACGGTTACCGCTACACGGCGCATGAAAAGGCAGCGCGGCGCATTGCTGAGGAAGTGGGTTTCACGCAGATCAGCACCTCGCATGAAACCAGCCCCATGATGAAGTTTGTGAGCCGTGGCGACACCACTGTGGTGGACGCCTATTTGTCGCCCATTTTGCGGCGTTACGTCGAGCAGGTGGCGGGCGACATGCCGGGCGTCAAGCTGTTTTTCATGCAGTCCAGTGGCGGGCTGGCC
>JANNMM010000199.1:0-32772 GCA_031397915.1 Rhodoferax sp.
TGCGGGCGATTGGCGTCCAGGGTGAAGGCATGGCGGTCGATGGCGCGCTGCAGGTCGGGGCGGATTTGCCCGGATGGTGTTGATTCGCCGGTTTTTGCGGGTTTAGCCATTGGCGCAGGCGCGCCGGCTGATACTGGCCCCGAGGGTGCAGGGGCGCCTTCCGAGACCACCAGCAGATCGCCCGCGTCGACCAGTTCACCCACGCTGAACTGGTGCGACTTCACCCGCCCCGGCGTGCTGGCCCGCACCTCGTGCTCCATCTTCATCGCCTCCAGAATCACCAGCAGGTCGCCGGGCTCGTAGACGTCACCCGGTTGCAGGAGCCATTGAACGACGGTGGCTTGAAGGGGCGAGCGGATGTCGGGTGCGGTCATGGGGCTATTTTGCTGCAGTGGGCCAAGCCAGACTTTGGAACTCACCCGCCGGCATGTGATTCAATAATTAATATGGGTGTTAATTATTGAATCGATTGGCGTCAATGATCTTAATAAATAGAAGTTTGAAAGTTAATATGATTAAAATATAGTCATATTTATAATAAATAATATAGCAATTTATTTATTAAATTCGCGACTTCGTTTGCATTTAATAAAGCCAATAGACTTTTAGAATTATTATTTTTTATCGGTCAATCCCGCCCCGCCTCAATGATCTTCTGCGCCAACAGCGCCGGATTGGTGAAACACACCTCATGGCTGCCCTGCCCCTCCACCAGGCGAAACAGGCCCAGTTTCTCGGAGAGGCGTGGGTGCCACGGCAGGCTGTGCGGCAGCGCCGTGTCCTGCTGGAAGTTGATGTAGGACTTGCCGATTTGCAAAGCCGCCAGTTCCGTCTTGAGCGCGATTTTGTCGGTGAAGGTTTTGTAGGGATGCGGGTTGAGTTTGGCGTAGATCGCCATGGCGGTGGCTTCGTCAGCGTCGTTGATGAAGGCCTCGCGCCACACCGGTGGCGGCAGATTCACAGCGCCGCCGCTAGCGCCGGAGATGGCGTCGAACATGCCCACGTACATGGGGGGCACCATGTCGTTCAGGCACTCGCCATTGAGCGGCACAAACGCGTTCCAGTAAACCAGCCGCTTGATGCGCTCGGGCACGCGGTCGACCGCGCCCGAGATCACCATGCCGCCATAACTGTGGCCGACCAGGCGCACCTCTTTGAGGTTTTTCTCGGCGAGAAAGTTGACCAAGGAGTCAATCGCGTCAGTGAGGCCGGTGGTGGCGCGGCTGTCAGCGGGGCGGTTGCCGGCAAGTGTCGGGCAGAACACGGTGTGGCCGCTGTTGCGGATGTGTTGCGCCACCGGCTCCAGCTCGGCACCGGTGTGCCACGCGCCGTGAACCAATACGTAGGTGTCTGCCATGTGCTTGCCTCCGTTGGAGTTGTTGATCCGGCGGATTTTGCCATTTCGTGGGCATGCGCCCGATTGGCCTGAGCCCGTTCCGGATTAGGCCGGGTCTGTCTCGCCAGCCGAACCCAGGAGAGCCGCGCCGATGACCATTGCCGCGGCCAGCGCGATGGTCCAGGTCAGGGGGCGCCCGGTCACGACTAGGAGCAACACCGTGGACGCCAGCGGCGTGAGGTAACTCAACAAGCCGATGTGCCGCGCGTCACCCCGTTTGAGCGCTTTGTCCCACGCGTAGAAGGCGGCGCCGAGCGGCCCCAGCCCCATCGCCAGAACCAGCAGCCAGTCGGTCCCGCTCAAACGGGTGGCGGGCTCCAGCACGGCATGGCACAGCAGTGACAAGGCGCCTGCCACCAGGCCAAAGAGGCCAATCGCGGCGGTGGGGAAACTTCGTCCCGCCAGCGCCAGGCGTTTGGTTTGCAGCGAGTAGTTGGCCCAGATCGAGGCCGAACAAAACGCCAGGGCGTAACCCCAGGCGGCGTTGCGGGTGTCAGCCGATGCGATTGCGCCGCTTGGCGGGGCAGCGCTCCAGATTGCCAGCGCCGCGCCGGCAAACCCGATGGCTGCCGCCACGACATGTGCGGCGCGCAGCGTCGTCTGTGGCAGATAAACCGGCGCGAGCACCACGATCAACAGTGGCCACAGGTAGTTGACCAGGTTCACCTCGACCGCGCTGGCCAGCCGCAAGGCGATGAACAGAAAAAAATGAAAGCCGAACAATGTCAATGCACCCAGGCACAACACCGGCAGACTGACTTGCCATTGGCGCCAGTTGCGCAGCACCGACGGCCATGCCAGCAGGCTGCCGGTCATCAGCGCCAGGCCGGTCAACAAAAACGGGGGAAGGTGTTGTAGCGCCAGGCCCAACGCCGCCAGACTGGCCCACAGGGCGATGGCCGCGAGCGCGTAAAGACTGGGGCTCAAGCAGCTTGGCGCTTAGGCTGGCTGGCGGGACGGCGCCTGCTGGGCCTCAAGGGCGTGCTGCGCCTGGTGCGCCTTGTCGGCCTGCTGGTCGGCGTGGTAACTGCTGCGCACCATCGCGCCCACCGCCGCATGCCTGAAACCCATTTCGTAAGCCTTGGCCTCGAATAGCTTAAAGGTGTCGGGGTGCACGTAACGTTTGACCGTCAGGTGCGCGCTCGACGGGGCGAGGTACTGGCCAATGGTCAACATGTCGATGTGGTGGTCCCGCATGTCCTGCATCACCTGCAAAACCTCGTCGTCGGTCTCGCCCAAGCCGACCATGATGCCGCTCTTGGTCGGCACATTGGGGTGCAGGGCCTTGAATTTTTTAAGCAGGTTCAGGCTGAATTTGTAGTCGCTGCCGGGACGGGCTTCCTTGTAGAGGCGCGGCGCCGTCTCCAAATTGTGGTTCATCACGTCAGGCGGCGCGGCCGTCAAGATCTTGAGCGCACGGTCGTCGCGGCCGCGGAAATCGGGCACCAGTACTTCGATCTGGGTGCCCGGCGACAACTCGCGGATGCGCGTGATGCAGTCGACAAAATGCTGGGCCCCACCGTCGCGCAAGTCGTCGCGGTCCACGCTGGTGATCACCACGTATTGGAGCTTGAGCGCAGCAATGGTTTTAGCCAGGTTCAGCGGTTCGTTCACGTCCAGCGGGTCCGGGCGGCCATGACCCACGTCACAAAACGGGCAACGCCGGGTGCATTTGTCGCCCATGATCATGAAGGTGGCCGTGCCTTTGCCGAAACACTCGCCAATATTCGGGCAACTGGCTTCTTCACACACGGTGACCAGCTTGTTTTGCCGCAGGATGTCCTTGATCTCGTAAAACCGGGTGCTGGGCGAGCCGGCTTTGACGCGGATCCAGTCCGGCTTCTTGAGCACCTCGCCTTGCACCACTTTGACCGGGATGCGCGAGAGTTTGGCGCCGGCTTTTTGTTTGACGGTCGGGTCGTAAGCCGGCTGTGTTGGCATCGAAGTGGATGGGGCTTGGCTCATGGCTGCAAATAAGTGACGAGCTTTTGGCTCAAAACGGTGGCGGCTTCCTGCCAGCTCACCTGAACCCCGATTGTAGAAAGGTCGACCGTTGGCAGTCCCACATACCCACACGGATTGATGCGCGAGAAGGGCTCCAGGTCCATCGCCACGTTCAGCGCCACGCCGTGGTAGGTGCAATGGCGGCTGACTTTGATGCCCAGAGCGGCGATTTTGCCGACGCCCATTGCCGCAAAATTAATTGGGGTCAGATTCCAATTACCATCATGTGGAATGTCGAGTCTTGCGTGCGAAAACGAATCTTCCAAACGCACATAAATGCCCGGCGCCCCTCGCACGCGGTGGCCGGTTACGCCAAACACCGCCAGCGTGCGGATAACCGCCTCTTCGAGCTTGTAGACGTATTCCTTGACGAAGTACCCCGCCGCTTTCAAATCGACGAGGGGGTACGCCACCACTTGGCCAGGCCCGTGGTAGGTGACCTGTCCGCCCCGGTTGGTGACAATAACGGGTATGTCGCCGGGCTGCAAAACATGTTCTGGCTTGCCCGCCAAGCCTTGGGTATAGACCGCCAAATGCTCGCAAATCCATAGCTGATTAGGCTCGCCTGGCGGGGCTTGAAGTGCCCTGTTTGCAGTGAATTCCTGCATCGCCTGGTACGTGGGTGTGTAATCGACACGCCCCAGGAAATGCACTTGCAGACCTTGGGCTTGATCCATCCTACAAGACCACCTTCACCATAGGGTGCGTCGACAAAGTGCGGTACAACTCATCCAGCTGCTCGCGGCTGGTGGCGGTGACGGTGATCGTGACACCCAGGTATTTGCCGCCTTTGCTCTCCCGCAGCTCGACCGTGCTTGCGTCAAAGGCGGGGTCAAACTGGGCCGCGATTTGGGTGATGGCGTTGACCAGACCGTCGGTGCGGACACCCATCACCTTGATTGGGAACAAGGATGGGTAGTCGATCAAAGATTCGCTATTTGACGTCATTTGTGGCAATTTCGCGCATTTTGGCAGCTTGATACGCTGCGTAGAGCTTTTTACAAATGGGCCCGGGTCGGCCCGTGTGGGCCATTGCTCCTACGGCTTTGCCATCGAGTTGGGTGATGGCGACGACTTCTTTGGTGGCGCTCGTTAGCAACAACTCATCAGCAGTCAAGACTTCTTCACGGGTGATGCGGCGAAGTTCAAATTCAACGCCTATTTCACGGCAAATCTCGTCAAAAAGGCCATAACGGATGCCTTCAAGCACCAAATTGTCTTTTGGTGATCCAAAAACCTTGCCGCCTTTGACGATCCAGACATTACTGGCGGCTGCTTCGGTCAAATAGCCGTCGCGGAACATCAAAGTCTCGGTGGCGTCAGCGTCAAAGCTGATCTGCCGGGCAAACACCGCCCCAAGCAGGCTGGTGGATTTGATGTGGCCCTTTTCCCAGCGGAAGTCTTCGGCGCTGACACAGGCCACCCCGTTCTCGCGCATGTCGGCGCTGGGCTGCTTGAGCGCATTCGTCATGGCAAAGACGGTGGGCGTCAAGTCGGGTGGCATCACATGGTCGCGCATGGCCACGCCGCGGGTGATCTGGATGTAAATGAGTTGGTCTGGCACAACCCGATTTTCGGAAGCGCCGGCATGGCCGACTTTTGCGCTATTGGCAACTGAATCGGCATAGGTGGCGATTAGTTGCCTGACGATGGCCAGCCACTGGACTCGGGTGAGCGGCGGCTTGATGCGCAATTCTCCCAAGCTGCGCTCCAGCCGCGCCATGTGGTGCTCAAACCGGAACGGCACGCCGCTGTATACCGGAACCACCTCGTAAACGCCGTCGCCGAAGATGAAGCCGCGGTCCATCACACTGATTTTGGCGTCGGGCAGGCGGGTGAATTCGCCGTTAAGGAAACACGGAAGTGGGGGCAGCGCAGTCATGCCGGAATTATCGCCTGCGCCTCTCGAACTGACGGCTCTGGCCGATTTTCAGGAGGCTGAATGCATCGTCCGACAGGCTCAGTGAGCGTTTGGCCGCAGCCAGTTCAATGGGCGGCTGGTCCAGCGGCTCATCGGTCAGGTTGAAGGTGCCCCAGTGCACACCGATCGACTGCCTGGCGGCAAGGTCTACGTGGGTTTGGGCCGCCTCGTGCGGGTTCATGTGCTGCTCAGACATGAACCAACGCGGCTGATAAGCGCCCACAGGCAACAAGGCCAGGTCGAAGACCCGTTCGCCGCCGGCCAGGAGGCGCGAAAAATAGTCCCGGGTGTCGGCAAAGTCTTTCGAGTAGCCCGAATCGCCACTGAAATACCAATGAAAACCTGGTCCGAAAACCGCCCAACCGCCCCACAAGGTTTGGCTTCGATCCACCATGGTGCGGGCAGACCAGTGCTGCACGGGTGTGAGGTAGAAATTGACGCCGCCAACGGAAAACTTCTCCCACCAGTCCAATTCAACAACGCGCCCGATGCCCAAGTTGGCAAACCAGGCCTTAAGCCCGAGTGGCACCAAAAATAGGGTCTCGCGCCCGGCACTTTTGGCGCGCTGGTCGAGTTCGAAAACACTCAGGCGGTCAAGATGGTCATAGTGGTTGTGGGAAATCACCACCACATCGATATGCGGCAAGTCTTTCATGGCCACACCAGGTGGCTGTTGGCGCTTGGGGCCAACCAATTGCACGGGGGCTGCGCGCTCGCTGAAGATCGGATCTGTCAACACATTCAATCCATCGGCCTGCACCAGGGTGGTGGCATGGCCGATCCACGTGACCATGGGTGCCATGGCGGAGCCCGCGCGGCCATTGGCCTGGATGCGGGTCAAGTCAGGCGCTTGAACGGGCGTCAGCGCTCGTGGCTCTGGGGGCAGACCGTCCACAAAGGCGGCATAACGCCAACGCAACAGGTCGAAAAAGGGCTTTTCAACCGCGCCAATGTAATTGTTTCTGAACCCGCCAGCGGTGTGGTGACTTTTGGAAGGCTGCGCATTCACAGTGGTGGGCCCTGATGGCTCACAGCCGGACATCACTAGACACAAAGCAGCAACTGACAAACACGACGGACTGACAACACGGCGCATAACTTGACTTCAGAGGTAGTGGCGGCTGCGCAGATTGTGGCGTAGGCTCACAGCAGTGATAGACGCGCCAGCAGGTGCAGGAAACTCAGGAAAAAACGGAGGGTTTCTACGTATATAATTGAAGGCTTGGCATAAATACCGCACATGGCACACCGCAGCAGCTTTGATGATGAAGAGTTCGAAGCTGCGCAGTACAAGCGGTTGACGGCCAAGGAGGCGCAAACCCTGCGCATGACCTTTCCGGCTGTTTCGGCCTGGCAGGTGGTGGGGTTTCAGGTTGTGGTTGGCATCGTGGTGGCATTGGCCGCCTGGGTGTTGACGCAGCGGCCGGGTGCTGGATGGTCGGCCGCTTATGGCGCGGCAACAGTGGTGGTTCCGGCCATCCTGTTTGCGCGGGGCCTGAAGAAGCAGTTCTCGGGCGCGAACGCAGCAGCGTCTGCCGTGTCGGGAATGGGGTTTTTCGTGCTGGAGGCGGTCAAGATCGTCATCACCCTGGTGATGTTCTTGCTGGCTTCGCGCGTGGTCGAAAACCTGGAATGGCTGGCACTGCTGGCTGGTCTGGTGGTGACTTTGAAAGTGTATTGGCTTGCGCTCCTGGTGCAACCCAAGCGAAAGAATGTCGAGTTGGTGTGAACAGTTCATTGGACGATTTAGCATTTACGTAGAAGATTTCAAAAATGGCCGCAGACGCATCCGCCCCCACCGCCAGCAGTTACATTGCGCATCACCTGACGCATTGGCAGAACAAAAAGCAGACGGACATCGTTGACTTCACCGTCTTCAATATCGACTCCCTGTTTTTCTCAATACTTCTGGGCGTGGTTGGTTGTTATTTGCTGTATCGTGCCGCCAAAAATGTGACCTCCGGCGTTCCTGGCCGATTCCAGGCGGCCGTCGAGATGCTGTATGAAATGGTCGATGCGCAGGCCAAATCCATCGTCCACAACGCCAACAGCCGCAAAATGATTGCTCCACTGGCGCTGGTGATCTTTGTCTGGATCATCCTGCTCAATTCGATGGATTTGTTGCCGCTGGATTTCCTGCCCGAAGTCTGGTCCTGGATTTACGGCAAGATGGGTTATGACGCCAGCCACGCCTATCTGCGCGTGGTACCCACTGCCGACCTCTCAGTCACCATGGGCATGTCGGTCTCCGTCCTGCTGATCTGCCTGTATTACAACGTCAAGATCAAGGGCGCTGGCGGCTGGGCACATGAGCTCGTTACTGCGCCTTTTGGCACCAGCAAGAACCCGATTTTTGCCCTGCTCCTGGGCATCGTCAATTTCGCCATGCAGATGATCGAGTTTGTGGCCAAAACCGTGTCCCACGGCATGCGACTCTTTGGCAACATGTATGCGGGTGAGTTGCTTTTCATGCTGATTGCCTTGCTGGGTGGCGCGTGGGCGTTTTCATTTGCGCCGGGCAGCCTTGCGTTGTTGTTGTTGCACGTGGGTGCAGGTTTTGTCTGGGCGGTGTTTCACATCCTGATCATCGTGCTGCAAGCCTTTGTGTTCATGATGTTGACGTTTGTCTACCTTGGGCAGGCGCACGATTCACACTGAGTTTGGTTTTGGTTAGTTTGGTTGTTCTTTTATTCGCTTTTATTTAGTTCTTTAAGGAGTCATCATGGAAGTTATCGGTTTTGTCGCATTGGCTGCTGGCCTGATCATCGGTTTGGGCGCTATGGGTGCATGTATCGGCATTGGCGTCATGGGCAGCAAGTACCTCGAAGCGGCCGCACGCCAACCCGAACTCATGGGTGAACTGCAAACCAAAATGTTCTTGCTGGTCGGACTGATCGACGCTTCGTTCATTATCGGAACCGGCATTGCCCTGTGGTTCACCACGGCCAACCCGTTCCTGGCCCAGCTCGCAAACTTGCCCAAGTAATTCTTCCCCAAGCATATTGCTTTTCGGAGAAAAACTATGAGCATTAACGGAACCTTGGTGGCGCAAGCCATCGTATTCGCGCTCCTGGTGCTGTTCACGATGAAATTCATCTGGCCGCCGGTTGCTGCTGCGCTGGATGAACGCGCCAGCAAGATTGCCGACGGCCTCGCCGCCGCTGACAAGGCCAGAGCCGAGCTGACCAACGCCAACAAGCGTGTGGAAGACGAGCTGGCCAAGTCGCGCGCCGAGACCGCCACCCGCCTGGCTGACGCCGAGCGTCGTGGGCAGGCCATCGTGGAAGAGGCGAAGGCCAAAGCCGTCGTTGAAGCCAACCAGATCATTGCCCAGGCCAAAGCCGAAGCCGATCAGCAGACCGTCAAAGCGCGCGAAACCTTGCGTGACCAAGTGGCTGCACTGGCTGTGAAGGGTGCTGAGCAGATCCTGCGCAAAGAGGTCAATCCGCAAGTGCACGCTGACTTGCTGGGCCGCTTGAAGACCGAGCTGTAAGAGGAATATATGGCCGAATTCGCCACCATTGCCCGCCCGTATGCCGAAGCTTTATTCAAGGCATCGAAATCGGACGTGGGTGCAACTGCTGCTTGGGTTGGTACTTTGAAAACCATTGCTGAAAACCAGCAGTTGCAGCAATTTGCCATCAATCCCAATGTGACCAACGCGCAAGTGTTTGATGTGATTGCGGGTGTGGCCAAAGTGGACTTGCCCGAGATCGCCAGGAACTTCCTGCGCACCGTCATCGAAAACGGCCGTTTGAGCGCTTTGCCTGAAATTGCCACCCAGTTTCACGCGCTGATGAACAGCCAAAGTGGCTCCTCGGATGCCACCGTTTACAGCGCTTTTCCGATTGACAGTGCAGCATTGGTTGGCGTTACGGCATCGCTTGAAAAACGATTTGGCCGCAAGCTCAATGTGACGGTTGCCCAGCAGCCTGATTTGATCGGCGGCATCCGCGTGGTGGTGGGCGACGAGGTGCTTGACACATCGGTCAAAGCCCGTCTGGAACAAATGAAGGTGGCGCTTTCCGCTTGAGGCTTTGGCCAAGACCGGTTTGCCTGATTAACTTTAAAAGAGGATACGAGTCATGCA
This sequence comes from Rhodoferax sp., assembly GCA_031397915.1. GTDB lineage: Bacteria > Pseudomonadota > Gammaproteobacteria > Burkholderiales > Burkholderiaceae_C > JANYCG01. The sequence continues at coordinate 9,412 of JANNMM010000199.1, forward strand.
ACTCAATCCAGCAGAAATTTCTGAACTGATCAAGACCCGCATCGAAGGCCTCACCGCCACGAGCGATATCCGCAACCAGGGCACCGTGGTCTCCGTGACCGACGGCATCTGCCGCATTCACGGCCTCTCAGACGTGATGGCCGGCGAGATGCTGGAGTTCCCCGCCGGCTCAGACGGTCAGCCCACTTATGGCCTGGCGCTGAACCTCGAGCGCGACTCGGTCGGTTCCGTGATCTTGGGTGAATACGAGCACATTTCTGAAGGCGACACTGTCAAATGCACGGGCCGTATTCTGGAAGTGCCGGTCGGCCCCGAGTTGCTCGGCCGCGTGGTCAACGCACTGGGTCAGCCGATCGACGGCAAAGGCCCGATCAACGCCAAGATGACCGACGTGATCGAAAAAGTCGCGCCAGGTGTGATCGCCCGTAAATCGGTGGACCAGCCGATGCAGACTGGCCTGAAGTCGATTGACTCCATGGTGCCGGTGGGCCGTGGCCAACGCGAACTGATCATTGGCGACCGCCAGACCGGTAAAACGGCTGTGGCGATTGACGCCATCATCAACCAGAAGGGTCAGAACATGACCTGCATCTACGTTGCTATCGGCCAGAAAGCGTCGTCGGTTAAAAACGTGGTGCGTTCACTCGAACAAGCGGGTGCCATGGCCTACACCACTGTGGTTGCAGCCACCGCTTCTGAGTCGGCCGCCATGCAGTATGTGAGCGCCTACTCTGGCTGCACGATGGGCGAATACTTCCGTGATCGCGGTCAAGACGCCCTGATCGTGTACGACGACCTGTCCAAGCAAGCCGTGGCCTACCGCCAGGTATCGTTGTTGCTGCGCCGCCCACCAGGCCGCGAAGCTTACCCAGGCGACGTGTTTTATCTCCACAGCCGCCTGCTTGAGCGCGCCGCCCGCGTGAACGAAAAATACGTCGAAGACTTCACCAAAGGTGCTGTCAAAGGCAAAACCGGTTCCTTGACGGCCTTGCCCATCATTGAAACGCAAGCCGGTGACGTGTCCGCCTTCGTGCCCACCAACGTGATCTCGATCACTGACGGCCAAATCTTCTTGGAAACCTCGCTGTTCAACGCCGGTATCCGCCCCGCCATCAACGCTGGTATTTCGGTGTCGCGCGTGGGCTCTGCCGCGCAGACCAAGGTCATCAAAGGCCAATCGGGCGGTATCCGTACCGACTTGGCTCAGTACCGCGAATTGGCTGCGTTTGCGCAGTTCGCTTCTGACCTGGACGAAGCCACCCGCAAGCAGCTGGACCGCGGCGGCCGCGTGACGGAATTGCTCAAGCAAACCCAATACAGCCCGTTGCCAATCAGCCTGATGGGCGCCTCACTTTTCGCAGTGAACAAAGGCTTTATGGACGACATCGCCGTCAATAAAGTGCTGGCGTTTGAGCATGGCTTGCATGCCTGGCTCAAAGACAAACACGCGGCTTTGTTGTCGAAAATTGAAGATTCCAAAGCCCTCGACAAAGACGCTGAGGCCGAATTGCTGGCCGCTACGGGCGCCTTCAAGAAGACTTTTGCCTGATTCAAAGCCCATTGTTGAATAAATAAAGGGGCCCTTATGGCATCAGGCAAGGAACTACGCACCAAGATCAAGTCGGTGGAGAACACCAAGAAAATCACCAAAGCGATGGAGATGATCTCGGTGTCCAAGATGCGCAAGGCGCAGGAGCGCATGCGCGCGGCCCGGCCTTACAGCGAGAAAATCCGCAACATCGCCACTAATCTGGGCAAAGCCAATCCCGAATATGTGCACCCATTCCTGAAGCCCAACCCGGATGCCAAATCCGTTGGTTTCATTGTGGTGACCACCGACAAGGGTTTGTGCGGCGGCTTGAACACCAATCTTTTCCGTGCGGTAACGCTGAAACTGCGCGACGCGCAAACGGCCGGTCAGTCACCACTGTCGGTCGCGATTGGCGGCAAGGGCCTTGGTTTTTTGAACCGCATTGGTGCCAAAGTCGTTTCGCACGTGACCCATCTGGGTGACAAACCGCATCTGGACAAACTCATCGGCCCGGTCAAGGTATTGCTGGACGCCTACATCAAGGGTGAAGTAAGCGCGGTTTACCTCAGCTACAACCGGTTCATCAGCACAATGCGGCAAGAGCCAGTGCTCGAGCAGCTGTTGCCCTTGTCCGCTGCGAAAATGCAGGCCGAGACCAAAGCCAGCGGCACACAACATGCTTGGGATTACATCTACGAGCCCGACGCGCAAGTGGTGATCGACGAGTTGCTGGTGCGTTACGCCGAAGCCTTGGTCTACCAGGCCGTCGCTGAGAACATGGCCAGTGAACACGCGGCCCGCATGGTGGCCATGAAAGCCGCTACCGACAACGCCGGCAATGTGATTGCCGAGTTGAAACTGGTTTACAACAAGACGCGCCAGGCAGCGATCACGAAAGAACTTTCGGAAATCGTGGCCGGGGCCGCAGCGGTGTGACCCCACGGTCACGTACCGCAGTTTAAGACTTTTTGATTTTATTTTTGGAGCAAGACAAATGGCTCAAGCTAATGCAAACGCTGGTGTAGAAGGCAAGATCGTCCAATGTATCGGTGCTGTGGTTGACGTGGAGTTTCCACGCGACAAGATGCCGAAAATTTACGACGCACTGAAGATGGACGGCTCCAACCTGACCCTGGAAGTCCAGCAGCAATTGGGCGACGGCATTGTGCGCACCATTGCTTTGGGTTCTTCAGACGGACTGCGTCGTGGCACCATGGTCAAAAACACCGCTCAGGCGATCATGGTTCCAGTGGGCAAGGCCACATTGGGCCGCATCATGGACGTGTTGGGTGCGCCGATTGACGAGCGCGGCCCGGTCAACGCCGATCTGCACATGTCAATTCACCGCAAAGCGCCAGCATATGACGAGCTGAGCCCTTCGCAGGAACTACTGGAAACCGGCATCAAGGTGATTGACCTGGTGTGTCCCTTTGCCAAAGGCGGCAAAGTCGGCCTGTTCGGCGGCGCAGGTGTGGGCAAGACTGTGAACATGATGGAACTCATCAACAACATCGCCAAGGCGCACTCGGGCTTGTCCGTGTTTGCCGGCGTCGGTGAGCGCACCCGTGAGGGCAACGACTTCTACCATGAGATGGCCGACTCCGGCGTGGTGAACCTGGAGAAGCTCGAAGACTCCAAAGTGTCGATGGTCTACGGCCAGATGAATGAGCCCCCAGGCAACCGCCTGCGCGTGGCCTTGACGGGTTTGACCATTGCCGAATCGTTCCGTGACGAAGGCAAAGACGTGTTGTTCTTCGTGGACAACATTTACCGCTACACATTGGCCGGCACCGAAGTGTCCGCGCTGTTGGGTCGTATGCCTTCCGCCGTGGGTTACCAGCCCACGCTGGCCGAAGAGATGGGCCGCTTGCAAGAGCGCATTACCTCCACCAAGGTTGGCTCCATCACGTCGATCCAGGCCGTTTACGTGCCAGCGGACGACTTGACCGACCCAAGCCCCGCCACCACCTTTGCCCACCTGGACTCCACTGTGGTGCTGTCCCGTGACATCGCTTCTTTGGGCATCTATCCCGCTGTGGATCCACTGGACTCGACGAGCCGCCAGTTGTCGCCGCAAGTGGTTGGTGAAGACCACTACAACACCGCCCGCGCCGTGCAGGGCACTTTGCAGCGTTACCGCGAGCTGCGCGACATCATCGCCATCATGGGCATGGACGACTTGGCCCCTGAAGACAAATTGGCTGTGGCCCGTGCCCGCAAGATCCAGCGTTTCCTCTCCCAGCCGTTCCACGTGGCCGAGGTGTTTACTGGCTCACCCGGCAAATACGTACCCCTGAGCGAGACCATTCGCGGCTTCAAGATGATCGTGAACGGTGAGTGTGACCACATGCCTGAGCAAGCCTTCTACATGGTCGGCACCATCGACGAAGCGATCGAGAAAAGCAAGAAAGTAGCCTGATCATGGCGACCATCCACGTTGATGTTGTCAGTGCCGAGGAGTCCATCTTCTCCGGTGAAGCCAAGTTTGTGGCTTTGCCCGGTGAAGCCGGCGAGCTTGGCATCTACCCGCGCCATACCCCGCTGATCACCCGCATCAAGGCGGGATCGGTGCGCATCGAAATGGAAGATGGCCATGAAGAATTCGTCTTCGTTGCGGGTGGCATTCTCGAAGTGCAACCCAACTGCGTGACCGTTTTGTCCGATACGGCGGTGCGCGGCAAAGACCTCGACGACGAAAAAGCCAACGAAGCCAAAGCCGCCGCCGAAGAAGCACTCAAGAACGCCAAAAGCGAAATCGACATGGCAAAGGCAACCTCGGAATTGGCAATCATGGCTGCGCAAATTGCCGCCTTGCGGAAATACCGCCAGAAAAAATAACCGGAAACGTCTGGCCGGTGGCGCTTGTATCACGCCAGAAATTCACGAAGCACCTTAAGGCCGCAGATATGCGGCCTTACTTTTTTGATTCGCTCGACGCGCAACACGAATTCAAGTACGCGACTTCAGTGGCAGGTTGCCGCTACAAATCGACACCTTCGGTCACAGTTTGCCGGTAGCGGTCCATTTAAACTCGCCGCGTGCAAAGGCATTTTTGCGCTGCACCCGAGTCTGGGCACCTTCCGTCGGGGCTCGCCCATCCAATTGCCTGAGTTACTTTGCCGTTTGGCCATGGGAGGGAAAGCTGCAGCTCCTTTTACTGAAAACCAAATCAGGAATCGCGCAATGAATGTCGAAGTAGTAAACCTGATTCAGACGGATTGCGCGATCAAGCAACGAATCCGTGCAGAGGGCCCGTCGCCGGAAACCTTCTTGCAAGACAGTACACCATTGCGGCGAGGCACCTCCGTTCCGGACAATCAGGGCCTTGCCCTGTCAGCCATCGCAACTGCAGCATTGGTGGCTTGCGGCGGCGGGGGCGGCGGCGCGAACACTGGCCCCGGGGCGTCGCAAATCAATCCCCTAACGGGAACATCCACCTACAGTTTCCTTGCTGCCGTCACCGACGCTGATGCCGCCCGATTCCTGCAGGCATCGCAGTTCTCTTCGTCATCCGCTGAGATCGCAGCCCTGCGGTCAGGCACCTACACCGATTGGCTGCAAAAACAGTTCAATCCACCGCCCACCCAGATTGCCGAGACCGGTTGGGACTGGTTGCAACGCCGGGGGTACGGAGCGGTCGACAGCAACAGCTATTTTTTCAATGATTACCCCGCGCAATTCATGATCTGGCAGCAGCTTCTAGCGTCGCCAGATGCCATGCGCAAACGATTGGCGCTGGCATTGTCAGAGTTTTTTGTGGTGTCGCTTCAGTCGGCCGAGTTCACTTGGCGCAGCCATGCTTTTGCCGGCTATTGGGATCTGTTGGCGGACAACGCCTTCGGAAGTTTCCGAAAGCTTTTGAAAGACGTCACGCTCAACCCCGCGATGGGTTACTTCCTCAACACCAAAGGCAATCAGAAAGAGAACCCGGCAACTGGCCGCGTGCCCGACGAAAACTACGCCCGCGAAGTGATGCAGTTGTTCACCATCGGTTTGTACCAGCTGAACCTGGACGGCAGTGTAAAACTGGGCAGTAATGGCGAAAAACTTGAGACGTATACCCAGGCCGACGTCAGCGGACTGGCGCGTGTTTTCACCGGATATGACTTCGATTTTTCAGATGGTGTCCGTCATCCCGTTGACAACTACACCATCGAAAGTTGGCAATTCGCGCGTAAACCGATGGCGCTGACGGCGAACCGTCACTCCAACCTGGAAGCAAGATTTCTGGGCGCCACCGTACCTGCCAACACCCCCGGCGCAGCCGCGCTGGATATTGCGATTGACGCCCTGTTCAACCATCCGAATGTTGGCCCGTTCTTTTCCCGTCAGATGATCCAGCGTCTCGTCACCAGCAACCCAAGCCAGGGTTATGTCGCCCGTGTGGCCGGGGTGTTCAACAACAATGGATCAGGCGTCCGTGGTGATCTCAAAGCCGTCTGGTCTGCCATCTTGCTGGACGATGAGGCCCGCAATCCACAGGCCACAATGGATATCGGGTTTGGAAAATTGCGCGAGCCCATGGTGCGATTTGTTCAGTGGGGTCGAAGTTTTGGACTGCGCTCGGCCGCAAATTCCTGGAAGATGTTTGATACCTCCGACGCGGCCGATTCTTTGGGTCAAAGCCCGCTGCGCGCTCCTTCCGTTTTCAATTTCTTCCGCCCAGGGTTTGTACCGCCCGGTACCGCCATGGCGACCTTGCAGGCAACTGCACCCGAGTTCCAGCTGGTCAACGAGACCACGGTCGGTGGTTACCTAAACTACATGCAGCGCGTGATCCGTGACGGCATTTTTTGCCCCGAGCCCACGGTTCCACAGGCCGCCTACGTCAACTATCTGCCCGATGTCAAGGCCACTTACAGCGACGAAATGGCCCTGGTGAATGACGCAAGTGCCTTGGTGCGTCACCTCTCACTCGTGATGTGCGCGGGTCAATTGGCAACGACCACCCAAAACACGATGGTTGCAGCCCTCAATGCCACGCCCATCAGCAGTTCAAGCACAGAGCAGCAGAAGTTGAACCGCGTGTATGCGGCGGTGCTGATGGTCATGGCTTGCAGCGAATACCTGGTTCAAAAATAGGCGCCCAAAGAGACTACACCGTGCATTTGATTCAACCCCAGCTTCACTCACGCCGCGCATTTTTGCGCCGCTCTGCGCAACTTGCATTGACCGGCGCGGCTCTGCCAACGGCACTCAACCTGGCAGCCATGGCCGACGCGGCTGCCTTCAACGCCACCGATTACAAAGCCCTGGTTTGCATATTTCTGTATGGTGGCAACGATTACGCCAATACCGTCGTGACCTATGACGACACCAGCCACAACCTTTACAACAGCATACGCAGCAACATCGCACTGTCAAAGCTTGGGCTTGCGCCTACCGTTCTCACACCAACTGTCGCTTTGCCCGGTGGACGGCAATATGCCCTGCACCCGGCCATGACCGGTCTTGCGGGCCTTTTCAACAGCGGTGTTGCCGCCGTTCAACTCAATGCGGGCCCGTTGGTGGTGCCGCTGACCCGCGCCCAGTATCAGGGAAACAATCGCCGCGATTTCCCCTTGCCGCCCAAACTGTTCTCCCACAACGATCAGCAGTCGGTTTGGCAATCCTCTTCGCCTGAAGGTTCAACCATCGGTTGGGGTGGAAACATCGGTGATCTGGCGCTGTCTGCCAACACCAATTCACTTTTTACCTGCATTTCGGTGACCGGCAATGCCGTGTTTTTGTCAGGTGACCAAGCCCTGGCCTACCAGGTCAGCCCGAATGGAGCTGTCAAAATCAACGGTGTGTCCGGCAACGTTTACGGATCTGCCGCTGTCAGAAACGCGATGAATCAGCTGGTGCAGCGGACGGACCGCAACCATTTGCTTGAAAACGAATACAACCGCGTCGTTGCGCGCGCAATCGGTGCCGAGACGGGCGTTACCAGCGCGCTGAACCTGTTCCCCGCAACATCGGCGCCGTTCAACACCTTTCCTGCCGACAACAGCTTGTCAGGCCAACTCAGAATGGTGGCCCGCTTGATCGCCGCGCGCAACACCCTGCAAACCCGCCGACAGGTATTTTTTGTGTCGCTCGGTGGCTTTGATTTGCATGACAACCTGATCAGCCAGCAACCCACCTTGATGCGGCGCGTGAGCGAGGCCATGACGGCCTTTTACAACGCCACAGCAACCCTGGGCATTGCCGACAAGGTAACCGCCTTCACGGCTTCTGATTTTGGCCGCACGCTCAGTTCCAATGGTGACGGTTCCGACCATGGCTGGGGCAGCCACCACCTGGTGGTGGGTGGCGCGGTCAGAGGGCAGGCTTTTTACGGTGCTGCCCCGCCCGTCAGCGTGGGCAACAGCATCACCGACGCCAACGACGCCTGGCACGTCGGCCAGGGGCGTTTGTTGCCGGGCACGTCGGTCGACCAATATGCCGCAACGCTGGCCAGGTGGTTTGGCGTGGAAGACAACGAGCTCAATGGCATCCTTCCCAACTTGCGCAACTTCGGTGTGCGCGACATGGGCTTCATGAATTAGGTAACCAGAAGCCGGCACCGGCCCCTACCGGAGCACGGGTTGATCACCGAGTTCATTCGGATTGTGCGTTTCAGCGTCTGCGGGAAAGTGCTCTACCAGTACCGCTGAGACCTCCTCCAATGCCTGCGTCAGGCCGTCTTCGTAACGACCCTCGCGCAAAGCGGTGCTCAGTCGTTGCACCATGGCGAGCCACTGCGCCTGGGAAACCACCCGGTTGAGCCCACGGTCGGCCACAATTTCAATGGCGTGGTCGGCCATCAGGAGATAGATCAGCGCGCCATTGTTGTTGGCGGTGTCCCAAACCCGCAACTTGCCAAACTGCGCAATGGCACGCTCACGCGCGCTTGCGTTGCGCCACAGGTAACTCATGGGCAAACCCGCCTCCACGCAAATGCGCACTTCGCCGGTGTGCCGGTACTCGCTGGCTGCAACCCTGCGGCGCAAACGTTCCGCCAGATCCGGCGGCACAGCACGCCGAGTGTCAGATTCGTCGAGCCAGCGGTGTCTCGCAATGCGTTTGAGTTTTTGCCACAAGCCCATCACCAGTCTCCTGACGCACCGCCACCACCAAAATCGCCGCCACCGCCCGAACTGAAGCCACCACCGCCCGAGCCAAAACCACCACCGCTGCCGCCGTAACCGCCCGAGCCCCAGCCCCCTGCGGGACCGGAACCCCAATTGCCGCCTGATCGGTTGCGGCCGGGAACAGCTGCGCCCAATCCGCCCATGACCAGAGTGACCACCAAGGCGACGACGCCGGCGATACCGGCTACCACCAAGCTGGCCGTGGCCAACATGGCCACCGTTCCCACGCCACCGCCCACGACCAAGGAACCGAGTTTTCTTCCGAAAACACGGCGCGCCACGCCGCCGGCAATGGGCACCGCAAAGAACAGGAAGATCGCCAGATCGGTCCACTGAAAGTCACCCAGGTAGAACCCGGTAGGGCTTTGGTTTTTTGGGACAGGCAGGGCTTCGCCTGCAATGCGCGCAGTGATCTGGTCCACCGCCGCTGTCAGACCCAGGGCGTAATTGCCATTTCGGAAGTTGGGTGTGATTGCCGTATCAATGATTTGTTTGGCGGCAAGATCCGGGATGGCGCCTTCCAGGGTTTTGGCCACTTCAATGCGCACTTTGCGGTCGTTTTTTGCAACGATCAACAGTACGCCGTCACCAACTTCTTTTCGGCCGATTTTCCAGCTGTTGGCAACCCGGTTGCCGAAAGACGCGATGTCCTCCGGTTGGGAGGTTGCAACCACGAAAACAACGATCTGCGAGCCTTTCTCGCGCTCAAAGGTGGCCAGCCGGGCTTCGAGTGATTGCAGCGCCTGCGCATCGAGCGTGGCGGTCTGGTCAATCACATGGGCGTTCAGGGGCGGGACCGGCAGCAAGTCCTGCGCCTGGGCGTGGAAGGTGCCCAGCACCGAAACCAGAACCCAGGCCAGTGCCAGTACTCTGGAGATCAGTGCCCTCAACAAGTTTGCCGCCCGCTATTTTTTGCCGAAGTCGACCGTCGGCGGCGCCGAAATGGCGGCTTCGTTTTGAACGGCAAAACTGGGCTTGGTGGCATAGCTGAAAACCATGGCCGTCAGATTGCTGGGGAAGCTTCGTGTCAAGACGTTGTACTCCTGCACGCTCTGGATATAGCGGTTGCGCGCGACGGTGATCCGGTTCTCGGTGCCTTCAAGCTGCACCCGCAGGTCCCGAAAGCCCTGGTTGGCTTTGAGATCCGGGTAACGTTCAGACACCACCATCAAACGGCTCAGCGCGCTGCCCAGTTCGCCCTGAGCCGCCTGAAATTTCTGGAAGGCCTCGGGGTTGTTCAGGGTTTCGGGCGTGACCTGGATGGAAGTGGCTTTGGCCCGGGCTTCCACCACTTTGGTCAAGGTGTCTTGCTCAAAAGCGGCTTCGCCCTTGACCGTCGCAACGATGTTGGGCACCAGATCGGCGCGACGCTGGTATTGGTTGAGCACCTCGCTCCAGGCGGATTTGGTCTGTTCGTCGAGTTTTTGGAAGTCGTTGTAGCCGCAGCCGGTCAGCAGCATTGGCAACGCAATCAGGAAGGCAAACGCCTTGGACAAAAGGGTCATCAGTCTCTCCAGTTCGGATGGGGCCGTGCGGGCTGGCGCGGCGTCAAGCACGCACAGTAGCATATGTGCTGCCAAGCGGCAGAAATTCAAGTCGGTGCAAAATCCAGTCCATGCCGAAAGCCAAACAGCAAGCCGCCATGATCGGAGGCAGCGCCGACGATGTCGAGGCCGCGTTTTACGAGGCCTTGCAGACTGGCGACATCGAGAAACTCATGGCCTGCTGGGCTGACGAGGATGAAATCATCTGCGTGCATCCGGGCGGCCCGCGTGTGGTGGGGCCGGGCGCCATCCGCTCAGCCTTCGAAGCCCTGTTCTCCAACGGCAGTATCCGGGCGACGCCACTGCACGCTCGAAAGGTCGTGTCGATGACCAGCGCTGTGCACAACCTGGTGGAACGCATTGAGGTCATGCTCGAGGGTGGCCCGGCGCACGCTTACGTGCTCGCCACCAACGTTTACCACCGCACCGGCCAGGGCTGGCGCATGGTGGCGCACCATGCCAGCCCCGGCATGCAAAACCAGGACCAGGAAGTCAATGAATCGCCCCATGTGTTGCATTGACCGCAGCAAAGCATCCGGTTGCCGCGGGCGCACAGGTAAAAGACGCTGCGCACGTCGATGAACTACGCGGCGCCATGGTGGTTGCCCGGCGGCAACCTGCAAACGATTTGGGCGGCTCTGATGGCGCGACGGTTTGATGGCCCGAGACCGGAATTCCGGCGCGAACGCTGGACCACACCCGATGCCGACTTCATCGACGTCGACTTCCTGGGGGATGAGGCCCCGACGCTCTCGCACTGCGTGTCGACGCTGCCCTCCGAGGGGGCTAATTTTGCCAGGGGCGGCCCGTCGCAAAATTGCCCCGTTGGCGACACTCGAACCCTTCTGGTACTTTTTCACGGTCTGGAGGGCTCGTCAGGCAGCCATTACGGCCAAAGTTTTGCCGAATTTGCCCGGCAACGCGGCCTGGCCTTTTGTGTGCCACATTTCCGCGGTTGCAGCGGCGAGCTTAACCTGGCACCGCGCGCCTACCACTCGGGCGACCATGAAGAAATCGACTGGATCCTGAAACGCTTGCGGGCCCGGCACAGCGGTCCCATCGTGGCGGTGGGGGTGTCGCTCGGTGGCAATGCCTTGTTGCGCTGGGCCGAAGAGGCGGGCGAGGAAGCCTCAAAAACGGTAAATGCGGTCGCCAGTGTGTGCTCACCGGTTGACCTTGCCGCCAGTGGACAGGCGATCGGCCGGGGCTTCAACCGCCTGGTTTACACCCGCATGTTCATCAACTCGATGAAGCCCAAGGCGCTGCGCAAACTGGCGCAACACCCCGGCCTGTTTGACGGCCAGGCCCTTGCACAGGCACGCGACCTCTACGAGTTTGACAACATCTTCACGGCGCCCCTGCATGGCTTCAAAAACACCGACGACTATTGGGCACGCGGTTCGGCGAAGCCGCATCTGCACCTCATTCGCATACCGGCCCTGGTGGTGAACGCACTGAACGACCCGTTCATACCGGCCGCGAGCCTGCCCGAGCAACCTGCGGCGGGAAAATATGTGACCTTGTGGCAGCCCGCACAGGGCGGCCACGTCGGTTTCCCCCACGGCAGCTTTCCGGCGCAACTCGATGCTTTGCCAGCGTCGGTGGGCAGTTGGCTGCTCGCCCAGTGAAACCAGCTTCGGCCATGCGCAACCAGCGCCAGAGAGGCAAAATGCGCAGATGGACCCGATCGTCATTCAAGCCCTGGCCAAGTGGCCCAACGTGCCGCATTGTTATGGCTGGCTCGGTCTGGACGCGCGCGGCAACTGGTACATGCGAGACGACCGCGCGCAGGCAGCAGGGCCCTTTTCACCTGCAGCTGGCGGGACCCTGCAGAGCAAAGGTTCACTGCTCAAACACGAGAAATTGATCGAGTTCATCCAGCGCAATTACACCAGTGATGACGCCGGCCAATGGTTTTTTCAGAATGGGCCGCAACGCGTGTACGTGGAGCTGGAGGCGGCGCCCTGGGTCTGGCGCCTGGCCCAGAACGAAAGCGGTGACATCAGCGTCACAGCGCATGACGGCCAGCCCGTAACGGTGACCGACTGTGTACTTGACGAGTCGGGCCGGGTTTACCTCAATACCAACATCGGATTTGGGGTGGTCTACACCCAAGACGTTGCCATAGCCGCCACGGCGGTTGAACTCGGCCTGTGGCTGCCGGTCAAGAAGAAACGCGCAGAATTTCCCGTTGTTTACCGATTTGAATTAAGCCCTAGTCTAAAAAATGAAAAAAATGATCCCTAAGATTTATAGTTATTAATAGCAATAAAATCAATAATTCCGTGACTTCGTTTCAATTAATTCTCTCCAAATAAAAAAGCCGGAGAATCTTCGGCTTTTTTTGTGGTCATGCAGTTATTTCACTGCCGTCTCATCGCCTTGCCATGGCCCTTTATTTGCTGGCCTGCGCTTCAGAAGCTGCCGCTGCTGGTGCCGGCGCTTTGGGTTCGTCGAGCTTGCCGCCGCTGGCGTTGGCCATGTAAACCACCGCGCGGGCAATTTCAAGGTCTTCAAAATCGCCACCCGCCTGCGCCGCCATGGCACCTTTGCCTTTCAGCGCCGAGGCCAGGAGAGCTTCGTAGCCCGTCGCAATACGCGGCGCCCACAAAGCAGCATCGCCCATTTTGGGAGCCCCGGCAACACCGGCCGTATGGCATGCGGTGCACTGCGCGTCGTAAACCGCCTTGCCGTTTTTCAACTCGCGGTTGGCGTCACGAATCTCGACACTGCCGACTTTTTGCAGCCGCTGGGCAATGGACTTCTCCATGTTGACCGTGCCTTCGGCGGGCTTGGCGCCGGCAACGACGTAGTAGACCAGGCCGATGATGATGAACACTGGCGCGACAAACGAGAAGAAAACGGCAATCAGCAGCTGTTTGGGGTTCTTGATCGGTCCGGTGTGTTCCTCTTCGTGCACTGCGGCGTGGGCTTTGTCGCTCATGGTTTCCTCAAAATGTCAGTGGTCTGGCCAGTGGCCTGGTAGAAGGCTCGAAATCAACCCGCCATTATAGCGGGCGCACCCCGTGAAACCCCCTACAATTGCGGCCTTACCGTGAAGCGGCTGTAGCTCAGTGGATAGAGTATTGGCCTCCGAAGCCAAGGGTCGTGGGTTCGATCCCCGCCAGCCGCACCATCACCTGACTGCATCCAGCCCGCCCTTTCGGTTTGATCGAGGCCGCTCAGTGCCCGCGCGAATCGCTGCACAATGGGCCGGCCATCCACTTCAAACAAGTTTCATGTCCCGCAAATTGTGGTCTGGTGTGCCTCGCTGGAGCCTTGTCCTGCCATTTGCTGCCTGCCTGGTGCTGGTTGCCGCCTGGGGGCGGCCGCTGGGCTGGTTGTTGCTGACACTGGTCGCGGCAACGCTGATTGCGGCCGTGTTCGTCGCAGTGCACCACGCCGAGGTCGTCGCGCACCGGGTGGGTGAGCCATTTGGCACCTTGATTCTGGCCTTGGCCGTCACCGTGATCGAGGTCGCGCTCATCGTCTCCATCATGCTGTCGAGCGGGACGGCGTCAAGCGCCCTGGCGCGCGATACCGTGTTTGCCACTGTGATGATCGTCTGCAACGGCGTCGTCGGTCTGTGCCTGCTGATGGGTGCCTTGCGCCACCATGTTCTCGTCTTCAGGGTGGAAGGTGCGATCCCGGCGCTGTCGGTGCTGATCGCCCTGACAACCTTGACGTTGATATTGCCGACCCTCACCATCACTACACCGGGCCCGACTTTGTCGCCCTCGCAACTCGTCTTTGCGGGCGCCATGTCGCTGACACTCTATGGCGTGTTTGTGTTTGTGCAGACGGTGCGCCACCGCGACTACTACCTGCCTGTCAACGTGGCGGGCGAGAACCAGCCCCCCGCACCGCCGTCGACGCGGCTTGCCCTGGCGAGCCTGGGCTTGTTGTGCGTGGCGTTGGTCGCCGTCGTGGGCTTGGCCAAAACGCTGGCCCCGAGCATCAAGGCCGGTGTTGACGCCGCCTCCGCGCCAGCGGCCGTGGTGGGCGTCGCCATTGCCCTCCTGGTGCTCCTGCCCGAAACCTGGGCTGCCGTGAAGGCCGCCTTGCGCAACCACATGCAAACCAGCCTGAACCTGGCCTTGGGGTCTGCGCTGGCCACCATTGGCCTCACGATTCCGGCAGTCGCCGCCGTGTCGCTGGTGCTTGACCTGCCTCTGGAGCTTGGCCTGGCGCCCAAGGAAACCGCGCTGCTCGTGCTGACCTTCCTGATCAGCACCACCACCTTGGCCAGCGGCCGCGCGACAGTGCTGCAAGGTGCCGTGCATCTGGTGCTTTTCGCCACTTTTCTCTTCCTCGCCGTCGTGCCTTGAGCACGCGCGCGACAGGTTGGCGCTAATTCTGGCGCTACTCCTGACGTAACAGGCCCAAGCGCGCCAGGGTCACTTTCTCGGCTTCAACCGTGCGCCGTGCGAACGCTTCGTACTCAAGGGAGTTCATTGGCAATACGGGTAACTGGAAGCGCTCGAACGCAGCCTTCACGGGCGCTTCTGCCAGCGCGGCATGGAAGGCGTCGTGCAACACTTTGACGACCGCCGGGTCGGTGCTGCGGTTCACGCCAATGCCGAACGGCGACTCGTTGACGATGTCCACGCTGGCTTCACGCAGGGTCGGCACTTCAGGAAAGGCGGCCGCACGTTTGGCGCCCATCGTGGCGAGCACGCGCAATTTGCCAGCCTGCACGTGCGGCACAAATTCGGTGGTGCCGCTCATCATTGAGATTTGCCCGCCCAGGAGCGCCAGCAAGGCCTCGTTGGAGCCCTTGTAGGGCACCGCCGTGAGTTTGACGCCGGTTTTTTGTGCCAGCTCTTCCACCGCCAAATGCGGGGTAGAGCCAATGCCGGAATGGCCGTAAGTCACTTCGCCAGGGTGTTTTCTGGCGTGCTCGACGAGTTCACCCAAGGTCTTGTAAGGCGCGGTCGCGGGCACGGCAAGGCCAAACACAAAGCCGCCCAAACCGGCCACATAGGCGATGTCGCGCAGCGGGTCAAACTGGACTTTCTGCATGAGCGCAATGCGGAACACGCCCAAGGGCAGCAGGGCAACGGTGTAGCCGTCCGGGCGGGCACTGGCCAGCGCCAGCGCGCCCAGGGTGCCGCCCGCGCCGGCCTTGTTCTCCACCGTCACTGGCACACCCAGTTTGCGCGACACTGAATCGGCCAGGGCGCGGCACACCACATCCGTGGAGCCGCCCGGCACCGAAGGCGCGATCAAGGTGATGGCGCGGGTGGGAAAGCTTTGGGCCTGCGCGAAACCCATCGGCAAGCTGGTGGCCGCAGCCAGGGAAGAGACAAATACGCGTCGTTTCATGTTTCGGTCTTTCGTTGTGCTTTCTCGTCCACAGCCCGTGCCCGCACCACCGCTTTCGCTTCGGCCCAATCTTCGGGTGTGAGTTTGCCCAGCGCCGCAAAGGTGCTGGGTGCCGCCAGGTGGTGGCCACCGTCGATGGCAATGTTCTGGCCGGTAAGGTATTCACAGCCATCGGCTTGGAGGAAGGTCAGCAAATTGCACAACTCGTGCATGCGGCCAAAGCGCTGCATGGGCACCTCGTCTTTGGACGACGCGCCAACATTGGCTTTCGGGATCGGCGCGAGTTTTTCCCAGGCGCTCTCGGTGGGGAAGGGCCCCGGCGCAACTGCGTTGACACGGATGTTGTGTTGGCCCCATTCGACGGCAAGCGACATCGTCATCGCGTGCACAGCGGTTTTGGCCATGGCCGAAGGCAACACATAGGCCGAGCCGGTCCAGACCCAGGTCACCAGCATGCTGACCACCGAACCCGGCAGGCCCTCCTTGATCCAGCGTTTGCCACAGGCCAGTGTGCTGAACAGCGCGCCGTCCATCACGGTGGAACGCACGGCCGCGAAACCGCGCGGGCTGATGTCGACCGAAGGCGAAATGAAATTGGCCGCCGCGTTGTTGACCAGGCCAGTGAGCGGCCCGCCTTGCCAGATGCGCGCCACCATGGCGTCGATTTGGTCGGGCTCGCGCACGTCACACAGGTGGTAGTGTGCGCTGCCACCGTGTTTCGCACCGGTTTGCAGCTCGGCCACAGCGCCCTGCAAAACCACTTCGCGCCGCCCGCAAATGTGAACCGACGCGCCCTGCGCCACAAACTGGCGCGCCAACTCCTTGCCCAAACCGGTTCCGCCGCCGGTGATCAAAATGCGTTTGCCGGCCAATACGTCGGCGCGAAAGCTGGACGGCGTCATGCGGCCACCGTCTGCGTTTTGACTGGTTCAGCCTGCGGCCGCTTCTGCCGGGCATGGGCGTGGGCGTACAGCTGGCGGCCAATGATGTGTTTCATGACTTCGATGGAGCCCCCGGCGATTTTCACGATGCGCGCATCGGCGTAGGCGCGGGCAATGGGGTATTCCCACATGTAGCCCCAGCCGCCAAACAGCTGCAGGCACTCATCGACCACCTTGCAGTGCATGTTGGAGAGCCACATCTTGGCCATGGCGGCGTCTACCGCGTCGAGTTCGCCGCGCATGAACTGGGCGATGCATTTGTCAACAAACTGGCGCCCCACCACCGCTTCGGTTTTGAGCTCGGCGATCTTGAACTGCGTATTCTGGAAATCGCCAATCGTGCCGCCAAAGGCCTTGCGCTGCGAGGTGTAGTCGACGGTGTAGTCGATCACGGTTTCGGCCACCGTGGCCGAGCGGATCGCCTGCGCCAGTCGCTCTTGCGCCAGTTTGGTCATCATCAGCTCGAAGCCTTTGCCTTCTTCGCCCAGCATGGCCGCGGCCGGCACGCGGATGTCGTCAAAGAACATTTCCGACGTGTCCTGCGCCTTCATGCCCAGTTTGTGCAGGTTCTTGCCACGCCGAAACCCGGGCAAACTGGTGTCCAGCAAAAACAGCGTGACACCTTTTGCACCGGCCGCGCTGTCGGTCTTGGTGGCCAGCACAATCACGTCGCACAACTGGCCATTGGAGATGAAGACTTTCTGCCCGGAGATGATGAAGTCGTCGCCCTGGCGGACCGCCTTGGTGCGGATCGCCTTGAGGTCTGAGCCCGCGTGCGGCTCCGTCATGGCCAGGGAGCCAATCGCCTCGCCCGCTACCATTTTGGGCAGCCATTGGTTCTTTTGCGCCTCACTGCCAAAGCTGGCAATGTAGGTGGCGACCAGATCGCAGTGGATCATGAAGCCCGGGCCGCTGAAGCCCGAGCGCGCCATTTCTTCAAACACCACCACATCAAACAGGTAGTCGGCACCGATGCCGCCATACCGCTCGGGCACGGTGCAGCACAACATGCCCGCAGCACCGGCCTTTTGCCAAAGCTCGCGCGGCACCACGCCCGTGTCTTCCCAGGCGGCATGGTAAGGCGCGATCTCTTTGGCGATGAAGCGCTGCACCATGTCGCGAAACGCCTCGTGGTCTTCGTTGAACAACTCGCGTTTGAACATGGTGGGGCCTTCGGTGGGGTTCTTCGGTGAGCGGGTCTTGGGCCTGTTTTCAGGACCGGTCAGTAGGACTTGGGCAAATCCAGCACCCTCTCGGCAATGAACGAGAGGATGAGCTGCTCGGTTACCGGCGCAATGCGTGTGATGGTCACTTCCCGCAGCAGGCGCTCAACGTGGTATTCCTTCGCATAACCAAAACCGCCATGTGTCAGCACGGCCTGCAGGCATGAGTCGTAACCCGCGCGCGCACCCAGAAACTTGGCGGCGTTGGCCTCGGCACCGCAAGGCTGGTGTTGGTCGTACAGCCAGGCGCCTTTCATCACCATCGCCCAGGCGGCTTCCAGCGCCATCCAGCGTTCGGCCAGCGGGTGCTGGATGCCCTGGTTCTGGCCGATGGGGCGGTCAAACACCACGCGCTCGCGGGCGTATTTGGCAGCGCGGCGCAAGGCATCCTGGCCCATGCCAATGGCCTCGGCGGCCACCAGCAAGCGCTCGGGGTTCAGGCTGTGCAGGATGTAGCCAAATCCTTTGCCTTCTTCGCCGATGCGGTCCGACTCGGGAATGAACAGGCCATCAATGAAGATGGCGTTGGAGTCCACCGCCTTGCGGCCCATCTTCGGGATGCGGTGCACGTCGATCTTGCTGCGGTCCAGGTCGGTGTAAAAAATGGTGATGCCGTCGGTGGGACGCTTGCAGTCTTCGAGCTTGGTCGTGCGTGTGAGCAGCATGATCTTGTTGGCCACCTGCGCGGTGGAGGTCCACACTTTCTGCCCTTTGACCAGGTAACCACCATCCACTTTTTGCGCAAAGGTCTTGATGGCCGTGGTGTTCAGGCCTGCGTCAGGCTCTGTGAACCCGAAGCAGCACTGGTCTTTGCCTTGTACCAGGTTCGGCAGCCAGCGCTGGCGCTGTTCGGGGGTACCAAAGACAAGGATCGGGTGCGGACCAAACAGGTTGATGTGCACGGTGGATGCTGCCGCCATGCCACCGCCGTGGCTGGCCACCTCGTGCATCATGATCGCCGCTTCCATGACGCCAAGCCCCGCGCCGCCGTACTCGGGCGGCATGGTGATGCCGAGCCAGCCGGCGTCGGCCATGGCGCGGTGGAATTCGTGCGGGAACCGGCCGTCGTCGTCGCGCGCCAGCCAGTATTCGTCGTCAAACCGGCGCACCACGGCGCTTACCCCTTCGCGGATGGCACGGTGGTCGTCGCTGATTGAAAAGTCCATGGTGTCTCAAATCTAGGTGTGGTGTGGTTCAGTCGAGCGAGGCCAGGGTGCGGCGCGCCTGCACCAGATGCGGTATGTCGACCATGGCGCCGTCGATGTTCAGGGCGCCGGCCTCGGGGTTGGCGGCAAAAGCGTCCACGATGCGCTGGGCATGCGCCAGTTCGGTGGCAGATGGCAAATACGCGTCGTTGATGGGGGCCACCTGGTCCGGGTGGATCGCCATGCGGCCCTTGAAACCGCGCCGCCGCGAGACCCGGCAAGCTGCCAGCAGGCCGGCCGCGTCGCGGAAGTCGGTATGCACGGTGTCAATCGCCGGCACACCCGCTGCGGCTGCGGCACACAGGCACATCGACGCTGCCAGCTCGTACACCGGCGAATAACGGCCGTCTTCTTCGCGGTTGGTGAGCGCCCCGATGGCGGTTGACAGATCTTCAGCACCCCAAGTGACCGCGGCCAGGCGCGGCAGCGCCGGAGTCGTGGCGAAGCTGTTCATGCTCAGCATGACCCGCGCGGTCTCGGTGGCCACCGGCAAGACGGCGACACAGCCCGCCAGCATGCCGGCCCGGGCCTCCAGTGCGTCCAGGCAATGGCCCAGGCGCACCAGGTCTGCAGCGCTGTTGATTTTGGGCAGCATGATGCCGGCCAGGCCTGGCACCACCACGGCGGCCAGGTCACCCATCGCGAGGCCGGTGTCAAACGGGTTGATGCGCACGTACAGGCGCATCTTCAGTGACTGGGCATGTGCCGTGATGAATTCGGCAGCGGTCGCCCGGGCGCCTTCTTTGCGCGATGGCGCAACGGCGTCTTCCAGGTCGAGGATCAACGCGTCCGCCGGGCTGCCCAGTCCCTTGGCCAACTTGCGTTCGCTGTCGGCCGGGACAAACAACAATGACCGCAATTTCACGTTACCGGTCTCCGAAGCATCAGCGCCTGACGCGTGCAGGTGCACACCTCCTCGCCGCGCTGGTTGATGCCCACGTGCAAAAAGGTGACGATGCCGGCGTTGGGCCGCGACTTGCTGTCGCGCTTCTCTTTCACCGTGGTGCGCGAGCGGATGGTGTCACCCGCGAATACCGGCGCGGGAAAACGCACGTCGGTCATGCCGAGGTTGGCAATCGTGGTGCCAAGCGTGGTCTCCTGCACCGACAGGCCTATCACCAAACCCAGGGTGAAAATGCTGTTGACGATGGGCTTGCCAAACTCGGTGCCTTTGCAGTATTCGGCGTCGATGTGCAGCGCCGCCGGGTTGCAGGTGGCGTTGCTGAACCACATGTTGTCGCTCTCAAGCACCGTGCGGCGGATTTCGTGGTCGAAGGATCGACCCGCCTCAAACTGTTCAAACCAGAGTCCGGCCATCGATGAGTCCTCTCTTGCAAAAGCGTATGGTACTACATGGTACGCATGTGTATGATATCCGAGTTCGCCTGAATTGACCGGCGAATTCTGAACCCCGGAGACACCCCGCCCATGACCCTTATCAACCGCCAGGTCCTGCTCAAGAGCCGCCCGGCTGCGATCCCGCAGGCGGAAAACTTTGAAATCGTCGAGACGCCCGTTCCCGAGCCGGGGCCCGGACAGGTGCTGGTGCGCAACCTGTTTTTGTCGGTCGAGCCCGCCATGCGCGGGTGGGTCAGCGCGGCAGCCAACTATTCGGAGCCGGTGGCGATTGGCGCTGTGATGCGCGCCTTTGCCGCCGGGCGCATCGTGGCCTCGAACGACGCGGCCTGGCCGGCAGGCACGCTCGTCACCGGCCTGTTTGGTTGGCAAGACTATGCGGTGGTGGCGCCGAAAGGCATCCAGCGGCGCATTGATGACCCTGCCGATTCAGGTTTGCCCATCTCCACAGCGCTGGGCGTGCTGGGCATGAACGGCGTTACCGCCCACTACGGCCTGCTGCAGATCGGCCTGCCGAAACCGGGCGAAACAGTGGTGGTTTCCACGGCAGCAGGCGCCGTGGGCTCGTGCGTTGGGCAAATTGCCAAATTCAAGGGGTGCCGGACAATTGGCATCACCAGCGGCGAGACCAAGCGGCAGTTGTGCCTGCAGCGCTTCCGGTTTGACGCAGCGGTGGACTACAAGGCGCCGGATTTCAGCGCGCGCCTGGACCAGGCCTGTGCGGGTGGTGTGGACGTGTATTTCGACAACACCGCCGGCCCGATCAGCGACGCCGTGATGGCCCACCTGAATCCGGGCGCCCGCGTGGTGGTCTGCGGCACCGCGTCGCTGTCGAGCTGGGAGCCTTGGCCCGCCGGCCCGCGCGTGGAGCGGCATCTGCTGGTCAAACGCGCCCGCATGCAGGGCTTTGTGGTCTTCGACCATGTCGATTATTTTGACGGCGCACGACGTGAACTGACCGGTTGGCTAAAGACTGGCCAGCTTCAGTATGTGGAAGAGGTGCTCGAGGGGATAGAGCACGCACCCGATGCCATCGCTGGTTTGTACCGGGGCGAGAACCTGGGCAAACGGCTGATTCGGCTGCACGATTGAAATTGGCCAAATGTTAACACCCATGTTAATTTTCAGACAAAATACAGTCCGCTTGCAGATTTTCAGGCAAAATTGGCACTTAAGTCACGTGAAATAGTCTTTTGTTGCTATATTTAGCATAGCATCTATTTTTAACTGCACCGGCCGGTTCCAGTCGCAGATTTAGGTTCGGCTTTGAGCGCAATACTGGCGCAGCGTTGGCTCCAGCAACTGCCAAGCCGCCTCGGTGGCGGTATCGAACCCGGCACGCTGACCGGCCTGCTCGGTCCACAGCCAGGTCAAGGGGCCGCCGCTCCAGGCGGGGGTCAGCCCGGTCTGAGGAGTTGTGCGTTTTTTTGGGCAGTTGATACACTAGCGAACAATAAAGACACGGCCCAATCGGCCAGAAAGCGCTGAAATCAACCATGGCCGCCGAGATACACACGATTGACTGGGAGCTCAGGCTGGGTTACCTGATCCACGATGTCTCGCGCCTGCGCCGCAGCGCCTTTGACCGCTGCATGAAACCGCTGAACGTGACACGCTCGCAATGGTGGGTGCTGGCTTATCTCTCGCGCCAGGACGGCATGACCCAGTCACAACTGGCCGAGGAGTTGGACATCGGCAAGGTGGCCGTAGGTGGCCTGATCGACCGGCTGGAGAAGGCGGCATTCCTGCGCCGCGAAGCCGACGCCGGAGACCGGCGCGTGAACCGGGTTTTTCTGGAGCCCAAAAGCAAGCAACTCATCGCCAAGATGCGCAAGGTCAACCACAAGATGAACCTGCAGATCCTGGCGGGGCTGGACGACGCCAAACTGGAAGTGACCGCCGCCGCGCTGGGCACCGTCAAGGCCAACCTGCTCGTTTACCTGCAATCCTCCGAAGACTGACGCGCGAAAACTGGCGCGCGCTTACAGCGGGTATTGACGCGCGCCCGGGTTTGAAACCCGTGATGGCGTCAGTCACCCAGCATCGGCCAACGCTGAAACGACGGTTGGGGGAACCAGCTTCGAATAACCTTCGTCGCGGATCCAGCGCTCTTCCCAGAAGTAGTCGTACGTGTTGTCGCTGGAGCGGAAATGGTCCACAAAAACTGCCGTGCTGCTGGATGCGCCCTGCAGGGTTGCAACGACGCCTTCCGAGCCCAGGGTAAAGGCCGCGGCCCCTGCGCCAAAACCGATTTCCTGCACGCTGGCGGGTTTGCCACGCGGGTGATCGCTGGCAATCACCAGCGCGTCGCCACCCATTTCACGCAATGCGGCCAGCAAGGCCGATGTGCCCGCCCGTTGCGATTGGCCGACATCCATCGCCCGCAACGCCTGCGGCAGGCCCAAGGCCGCAGAAACCAGGGACGCATTGAGCAGATCCGCAAATGGCAGAGACGTCGAGACCAAGACCAGCTTGCCGATGCCGCTTCGTGCACGCCCGCCCAGGGCGTCGCGCGCGGCTTCAACAGCCATGGTCACGCTGTCTTCGTCCCAGCTGCAAAACGCTTTGTGTCCTTTCGCCGAGGCGCGCAAACCTGGCGCCATCCATTTGTGTGCAGCTGCAATTGCCGATCGTTGCATTCTCAGGCGGGGTACATATCCACCAAAGCCGGTGATGCCATAGGCGGGGGTGGTTGCCCTTGTTGTTGTCACGTGTTGTCCTCTACCGTGCCGGCGGCAACGAGCGACTGGATTTCCTCGGTTGAGAACCCGGCCTCTGCCAGTATTTCCAAACTGTGCTCCCCGTGCATGGGCGGCGCACGGCGCATGGCCGCGCGCTCGCCGTCTACCCGCAAGGGTAGCGCGACGCCTTGCAACGGTCCGAGCGCCGGGTGTTCATAGTCAAACTTCATTCCGCCCAGGGTGGTGTGCGGGTGGGCAGACAATTCACCGAGGGTGTTCACGGCTGAGACCGGAATACCGACCGCGTCCAGCTGCGCCAGCCAGACATCACGGGGCTTGGCAGACAGGGCCGCTGCTACCAGCGCCACCGTTTCCAGACGGTTTTTCACGCGATCGGCGTTGCTGCGAAATCGTGGGTCGTCGCGCTGGGCTTCCAGGCC
>JANNMM010000282.1:0-17115 GCA_031397915.1 Rhodoferax sp.
GGTGCTGAAAATTATGACAAGTCCATCATCACTTTAGCAACAGCTTTTCTCGGTTTTTCGATTGGGTACTTGAAGGACTTTGCTAGCGCCCCAAACCATATTTGGGTACTGGTTTTATCTTGGCTGTTTTTCACAATTTCTGTGGCTTCAGTCATCGCCTCATTCCTGGCAAGCCAAAAAGTGCAAAGGCTAACTGTTTCCCGTGCGATGAGATACTACGAAAACCACCAGGACGATGCGTTAAGCGAACGAATTTGGGTTGATAAAGCGCTGGATTGTTTGAATTTGACGTCTGGTGTCAGTTTTGTGACTGGGTTGATGCTCTCGTCGATATTTGTATTCTTCAACATTCCAAAAGGAGAAGTGCCGATGCCAAAACAAAATGGAATCCCGATATCTAAAGGGATTAGTGCGCCGACCGCTGAGAGTCGTCCGCGCCCACTTGGCGGAGTTCCAGCGCCAACATACGAACAACGACCAACGACACAACCTGCGCCAGCCCCTGAGCCTCCTCCGACTCAACCAAGCGAAGGCGACAAAAAGTAGCCTGCAGTGCTGGTAATCACAGCTACCCCATCTCACCCAACCTCTGCCCTAAACCGCTTCCCGAACACCTCAGCCGCCGTCCCAATTTGATCCACCTTCGACGCATGTCGCAGATCAAACAGGCGGTCCACTTGCAGAATGTGCGAGCCCAGGCGGCAGGCGAAGTCGACTTTCTCATGTATTGCTTGGTCATTGCCAAGACGCCGCTGACCCAGCAAACCGCCGCGATACGGCGCATCATGCAAGCTTTGAGAGCGTGAAGAATGACCGGAGCCAGCATCAGCACCCCAGCGACAACAAGACAGGTCGATTCACCCGAAAACGACACGCTGCACGACGGCCTATACCGCCGCATCACCTGGCGCATCATGCCAGTGCTGCTGCTGGCCTACATCGTCGCCTACATTGACCGCGTCAACGTCGGTTTTGCCAAGCTGCAGATGCAGGACGCGCTGGGGTTCAGTGACGCCGCATTCGGCCTGGGCGCCGGGCTGATGTTTGTCGGTTATTGCCTGTTCGAGGTGCCCAGCAACCTGCTCCTGGCGCGCATCGGTGTGCGCAAGACGTTTTTGCGCATCATGGTGTTGTGGGGGTTGACCACCGTCGCCATGATGTTTGTCACGACGACGGCGCAGTTCTACACCGCACGTTTCCTGCTGGGTGTGTTTGAGGCCGGGCTGTTCCCCGGCGTCATTCTTTATTTCACCTATTGGTTCCCCAAGCACCGCCGGGGCCGGGTCATCGGCGTGTTTATGTCGGGCGCCTTGATCGGCAATGTGCTGGCAGGGCCGCTGTCAGGCGCGGCGATGAAGTTTCTCGACGGCACAAGCGGCCTGGCTGGCTGGCAGTGGTTGTACATCACCCAAGGCGTGCCGGCCATCATCCTGGGCTTCGTTGCCTACGCCTGGCTGTGCGACGGCCCAAGACAGGCGACCTGGCTTTCAGATGATGAAAAAACAGCGGTTGAAAACCAGGCGGGTAGGGCGCCCGAGGGACACATGCCGAAATTGGGGCAAGTGCTGGAGGCTTTGCGCGAGCGGCAGTTTCGCGGTTTTGTGCTGCTCAACTTCTTCATCGTCGGTGCCAGCTACACCATGGTGTTTTGGGTGCCGACGCTGATCAAAAGCTGGGGCGTGGCCGATGTCTTCACGATTGGCCTTTTGTCTGCGCTGCCCAGTCTGGTCGGTGTGGTTGGCGTCATCGTTTTGAGCCGCCACTCTGACCGCAAGCAAGAGCGGCGCTGGCACTTTTTCGGCGCCTGTGTGGTGGCAGCGGTAGGCCTGTGGTTGACCACCATTACCCAGGGGCAACTGGTGCCGTCGCTGGCGGCTCTGTGTTTCGCGACGCTCGGGTTGGCGTCTTGCCTGCCGATCTTGTTGGCCTCGGCCACCGATCAGATGACACCGGGCAGAACCACGGTTGACATTCCCTTGTTGACCAGCCTGGGAATTTTGGGTGGCTTTGCCAGCCCGGCCATCACCGGCCTTATCAACACCCGAACCGGCCATCCGGTTTACAGCATGTACCTGGTGATTGGCCTGTTGTTGGTCTCGGCAACTTTGATGTTGTTTGTTGTGCCACGGCGTCAAATTCTGGACACTTCGACCCCGTAAAAATTATCTTTTATTGTCTATTTATAGAAATAAATAGATTAAATTATAGTCGTAATAGAAATGAGTTTTATAGCTAAAAATGTAATAAATACGTGACTTGGTACGTATTTATATCTTTGGTAATATTTTGAAATTAAATATTGTCATAGTCCAGCTGACTGAATCTCTACCCGGCGGCGGCGGCGGTTGAGTAGGAGTGGGCAGAATCCCCAACCTGATGGCGACCGTTCGCAACCGAACCGACCGCGTAGGGCAGCCGGCCGGTTGTACTGTCAGACGATCAGGGGCGAACCGAGATTTCGTTCTTCACCAGTTTCACGCCATTGACGCCGCGTGCAATTTCGCCCGCCGTCACTTTTTCAGTCACGTTCTTGGCAAAGCCAGACAACATCACGGTTCCGTTGAGGGTCTCGACGCGGATGGAGGCGGCGTCGACGTTTTTGTTTTCAACAAAGCGTGATTTCACCAAGGTGGTGATGCCAGTGTCGTCGATGTAGGCGCCCACGGTTTCCTGGCCTCGGGTTACGGCGCAACCTGTTGCGGTAAGCAGGGCGGCGGCTGCGGCGACGGCGGCAAGGCATGTGCGAAAGTTCATGGTGGATCTCCTGTGCAATGAAAGGTTTAGTTTGCGGCATGGCATATCGCCAAACCGACCCATCAACTGTAGGAGGGCGCTTGTGTTGCGGCTATCGGCGCATCACCTGCGGGTTTGTAGGACAGCGCCGACTGCGGCAACCTGGCTTCTACCAGCGTTCCCTGGCCTGGGGCCGACGTCACCACCAGCACGCCGCCTTCCGCTTCCACTCTGAATCGCATGCCCACCAGCCCGTACGCCGAAACCGGTTTCACATGCGCATCAAAACCCTTGCCATCGTCGCGCACGGAAATCTGCACCTGGCCAGCTTGGGTCGAAAGGCTGATCCAGACCTGGCGCGCGTGGGCGTATTTGCTGATGTTGGTCAGCGCCTCCTGCACCAGGCGGTAGACCATCAGGCCGCCGGCTTCCGTCACGGTGACAGTCTCCAGCTTGCAGTCCACCTCGACGCCGGCATTTTCGGCAAATTCACGCGCCAGGATCTCCAGCGTCTCCTTCAAGCCCAGGTTGGAGAGCGACGAAGGCCGCAGGTTTTCAATGATGTCGCGCCCCAAAGCCACACTGCTGTTGAGCGTGGTCACCAGATGGGACAACAGCTCGAGGGCGTCTGGCGCAGACTTGGCCAGACGTGGCCTGATCCGCGCAGCGTCCAGTTTGGCAGACGTCAGCAAAGAGCCCAGGTCATCGTGCAGGTTGCGGGCCAGACGGCTGCGTTCATCTTCGCGCGCATTGAGCAGGTACCGGGTCAAATCCGTCAGCTCGGCTGTGCGCGAGACGACCTCAAGCTCGAGCCGCTGACGTACCACCTGCTCGGCGTTTTTCGCCTCTTCCTGATGTTTACCCAGTGCACGGCCCTGACGCAGGTACATCAGCAGGGCCACCAACGCCAGCAGGGTCAAGGCAGCCACGCCGACACGGGCGACCAGCAAAGACTCATAGATGACGGTCCGCTGCGTAGCCTCGGCCAGCGGCACCGCAGGAGGCGTGTGAGCCTGCGCGACGAATTCCCCATCTATGCGGATCAGCTCGTCCATGGCGTGGCTGGATTGCCAGTACGCCCCTTCGCTGATCATCAGCATCGCTGCCGCGGCAATCCAGACCAGCGGCACAATGATCCGGCTTTGGTAGAGCGGGGTTTTGCCAATCATTTGCAGGTGCTGCCTGAAATTGTGGGATCATGCAACATGACACAAAGGCAACTTTCATGATCCGCATTGCCATCGTTGACGATCACCCCACCGTAAGGGCGGGCCTGAAGCAGTTTTTTGCCGATCAGACCGACTTCACCGTGGTAGCCGAAGCCGGCACCGGCCGGCAAGCGGTTGACATCGTGCGCAAAGGTGAGGTGGACGTGATCCTGATGGACATCTCCATGCCCGATCAAAGCGGTGTTGACGCGCTGGTGGCGATCAAGGCGCGTGCGCCGGATTTGCCGGTGTTGATTCTGAGCGGTTTTCCCGAAGCGCATTACGCCACGACGCTGTTGCGCCAGGGCGCCAGCGGGTACCTGAACAAGGATTGCGACCCCGAAGAAATCGTCACCGCCATCCGCACCGTTTACCGCGGGCGCAAGTACATCACGGCGGGCGTGGCCGAACAGCTGGCCGACAACCTCAGCGGTGGCGCCGGTGACAAACTTCCCCACGAACAGCTCTCCAAGCGCGAGTTGCAGGTGTTTTTGAGGCTGGCCAAAGGCGAGACGATCGGTCATATGGCGGTGAGCATGTCACTGAGCGTCAAGACGGTCAGCACTTACCGCACCCGCGTCATGGAAAAGGTCAAGCTCGAATCCAACAGCGATCTGACCTATTACGCCCTCAAGAACGGTTTGATTCAGTGAGTGCGTCATTGGGGAAATGACTCAGGTCTGGTTGCAGTAGTTGATCAGTGCGTCGATGTCGTTGGATTTGTCAAACACGCGGTCCGCGCCCAATGCCAGGCATTTGCGGCGCATGTCTGCGGTAGCGTAATTGGTCAGTACCACGAGTTTGGCGCCGAGGTTCATGGCGCTGGCCGATTTCAGCACGCCCAGACCGGAACCGGCCTTCAGAAAAATATCGATGATGACGAGGTCTACCTTGTTGGCCGGAAGGCCCAGCCATTTCAGTGCCGAGTCTTCGTCTGCGGCCGTGCCCACCACTTTCGCTGATGTCAACTCCTCAAGCGTGGTGATCAGGCTCTGGCGGATGACTGCGCTGTCTTCAACCAGATAGGTGTTGAGGGTTTCCATGAATGTTACGAGTATGACGGCAGGAGGGGCCTTCGACCATGCCACACGAACCTATTTTATTGTCGGACGATTCCTACACCCGCAGTTTGGCTTTCGCGGAGAAATCAGTGTAGGACAACCACTACCCTGACATGCGGCCTTGTCTGCTTTTCTCGGCATTGAAAAGCGCAGAAACTGGCGTCATCACATCAAGTCCTTGGCGGGCTTCCTGCGATGCCAGTGAATACTTTTCCTGGCCAGTTCTCCAACCGCCTTTCAACGCAAAGGAAATGAAATGAAAACGACTCAACAACGCACCATCACTGCCATCTTGCTGGCCACCATGGTCGCCTTGGGCGGCTGCGCTGGTATGACACCCCGTGAGCAAAATACGGCAACCGGCGCCGTTATTGGTGGCGTCGCCGGCAACGTGCTGGGCGGTGGTGTTCTGGGCACTGCCGCCGGCGCAGCCGCTGGCGGCTACATCGGTAGCCAGATCAAAAAATAACAACTTCGGCGTTACATGGGCTACAGTAATGTGCCCATGTACCTGCCACCCCAATTCAGATCCAGCGAGGTTTCGCACGCCGTCGAGTTGATGCGTGACTACCCGCTGGCGGCGCTCATTTCAACCGGGCCTGACGGGTTTCCACTCGTCACGCATTTGCCACTGCATTTGGTTGCCGCAGATGACGCCGGCGGCCCTATGCGCCTCCTGGGTCATGTGGCACGCGCCAACCCCCATTGGCGCAACCTGCAACCGCGCGACGGCGCAAACGCGGAAGCACTGGTCACCTTCATGGGGCCACACGCCTACATGACGCCGCGGGTGTACCCCGATCTGGCGCGGGTTCCCACCTGGAACTATCTGACAGTTCACGCCAAGGTCAGCGTCAGCCTGATCGACGACCCTCTGGCCAAAGACCGACTCCTGAAGAAGCTCATCGGAGACCACGACCCGTTTTACGCGACGCAGTGGATTGGTCTGGGCGAAGATTTTCAGCGCAAGATGCTGGCTGGCATCGTCGCCTTTGAGTTGTCAGTTCAGGAGCTGCAATGCAAATTGAAGCTCAACCAGCACCGCCCCGAGGCTTTCGACAAAATGCGCGAACTCTATGCGGCCGGGAACGAGAATGAACGTGCATTGGCCGTCTGGATGGACAAACTTGGCACGCGGCCTGCCACCAGATCGGCATAGCAATAAAACCATGCGCGGACTGTTTGGCATTTTGGGCCTGATTCTGGTGGTTGCTGTGGTCGGGCTGCTGGCAAAAAAGCAACTTTCGTCGGTGAACAGCCTTAAGGTACCCGAATTGGCCAGCCCGGCCGATGAGGCGAAACCAGCGAGCACTGTGCAGGGTCAATCCACGCAGATACAGCAGCAATTCAAAGCGGCGGCAGAAGCAGCCGTGCAGCAGGCGCGACCTGTCGCTGATGACAAATGACGAGAGTTTCATGGCCTTGGCGCTCGCCGAGGCGCGCCAGGCGGCCGCAGCGGGAGAGGTGCCGGTCGGAGCCATCGTAACCAAAGACAGGCAGGTCATCGCCACGGGGCGCAACATGCCGGTTCAAAGCCACGACCCGTCAGCCCACGCGGAAATTGTCGCTTTGCGGGCAGCAGCGCAGGCCTTGGGCAATTACCGGCTCGACGGCTGTACGCTTTACGTGACGCTTGAGCCCTGTGCGATGTGTAGTGGTGCGATCCTGCATGCGCGTGTTGGTCGCGTCGTTTTTGGCGCACTTGATGAAAAAACCGGTGCGGCCGGCTCCGTGGTGAATTTATTCGCTGACCCGCAACTCAATCATCAAACGAAAGTGCAGGGCGGCCTCATGGCGCAAGACAGTTCACAATTGCTGCAGGCGTTTTTCCAGAACCGCCGCGTACACAATCGACTTGAAGCCAAAATGAATCATCCTTTGAGAGACGACGCCCTTCGCACGCCCGAGAGCCAGTTTGCCAATCTGCCTGGTTTCCCCTGGGCACCCCGTTACCACAGTGACCTGCCTGCGCTGGGTGGCCTGCGCCAGCACTACCTGGATGAAAACCAGCAGGTGGGGCAGGGTGGTCAGCTCACCTACCTGTGCTTGCATGGCAACCCGAGTTGGAGTTACATCTTTCGCAAAATGATCCCGGTGTTTCTGGGCACGGGCGCGCGTGTGGTTGCACCCGACATGCCGGGATTCGGAAAAAGTGATAAGCCGAAAAAAGACGAAGCGCACAGCTTCACCTGGCACCGGCAGGTCTTGTTGGAGTTCGTCGAAAGGCTTGACTTGCTAAACATCGTCCTGGTCGTGCAGGACTGGGGGGGCTTGTTGGGCTTGACCCTCCCGATGGCGGCGCCCGGCCGCTACAGGGGCCTGCTGGTGATGAACACGATGTTGGCAACAGGCGATACACCGTTGACACCAGGTTTTCTGGGTTGGCGGGACATGTGTGCGAAAAACCCTGGATTTGACATTGCCCGGTTGTTCGCGCGTGGCAACCCACACATGACTGCCGAAGAATGCGCTGCCTATATGGCACCTTACCCGGACGCGGGGCACCGTGCCGCAACACGGGCTTTTCCGGCCATGGTGCCTGAATTCACAGATTCAGACGGCGCGGCGGTTTCTCGCGCGGCGCGTGATTTTTGGCAAAACCAGTGGGCTGGCCGGGCGATGATGGCTATCGGCGTTGCCGACCCCGTACTGGGTGAACCTACGATGCGCGCTTTGCAAGGCACGATTCGCAACTGTGCTGCCCCCATGCTTTTGCCCGAGGCTGGGCATTTTGTGCAAGAGCATGGCGAAAGCGTCGCGGCCGCAGCGGTGAAATTTTTCTCGACATGAGCAAACACATCTATATTTATTCGCCATCGGGGGCGGTGCGTGACAAATCAGCGTTTCGCCGCGGTGTCAAACGCCTGGAAACCTTGGGCCACGAGGTTGAAATTGATTCTGCGGCGCTGTCCAGTCACCAGCGGTTCGCAGGGGACGACGAGACCCGCATCGCGGCCATACACCGAGCTGCGGCCAGCGGTGCCGATGTGGCCCTGATTTCGCGCGGTGGCTACGGCATCACGCGGATTCTGAGCGGGATCAACTACAAAGCCCTTGCGAAGGGTGGCAAGCATGGCACCCAGTTCGTCGGGTTCAGCGATTTCACGGCCTTGCAAATGGCGATGCTGGCCAAAACCGGCCAGGCCAGCTGGGCTGGCCCGGCTTTGTGTGACGACTTTGGTGTGGGCCCCAGCGCCGCTGATCCGGACGGACATGACAGTGGCTCTGCAGCGCTGTCCGACGACATCATGGAGGACTGCTTCAACGACCTGATCACCGGGCAAGGCGAGGGTGCAGGCTGGCAACAGTTGAAGGGCACACCGGGAGCCGCTTCAGGAAAAGAATTGGCCATTCGGGGCGCAACGCTTTGGGGTGGAAATCTGGCGGTGCTCAGTTCCCTGGTGGGAACGCCCTATTTGCCGGACGTCAAGGGCGGTATTCTGTTCGTTGAAGACGTGGCGGAGCACCCGTACCGCATTGAACGCATGTTGACGCAACTGCTGCATGCAGGCGTGTTGGCGCAACAAAAAGCCGTGGTGTTTGGGCAATTCACAGCCTACAAACTGGGCACACATGACAAAGGCTTCAAGTTGCAAAGTGTCGTCGATTGGCTGCAAAGCCGGATCAAAGCGCCGGTATTGACCAATTTGCCAATTGGCCACGTGATGACCAAGGTGGTGCTGCCAGTGGGCCTGAAAGTCGATATGTTGGCGCAAGGCCGCGACGCATTCCTGGTTTGGGGCCACAACCACTGAGCGTTGTAGGCTCAAGCCAACGTTTTCGGCCCGAGGCAAAATGCGTATTACGCGTGCGAAGCGCTATGCCCTAAACTTGGTCCACCCAAAGAATACCCAGAATAAAGAATGAAAGTCCAGCGGGAATGAGTTCCCAGACGACCGTCAACTCCACCGTTGTTTTCGCCGATCTCATGGGCAGTACCGGCCTGTATGAGGCGACGGGCAATGCCACGGCTGCACGCACCGTTACCCAACTGACCGACTGGATCAGTGAGGTAATTACCGGAAATGAAGGCCGTGTGGTGAAAACCCTGGGCGACGGCGTGTTGGCGATTTTTGAGAAAAGCGGCAATGCGATTGAGGCCATGGTGGAGATGCAGCGGCGTCACCAAAAACACCTGAGCAGTGAAAAGGAAGCCATGCGGATGCCGATACGGGTCGGCATTGCGTCGGGCGAAATCGAAATCGTGCAGGGCGACTGCTTTGGTGATGCGGTCAACGTAGCTGCACGTTTGAGTGACTTGAGCGGTGGCCACCAGATTTGGGCTACTGAGCAGGTACTTCAGGGCCTCACCGGGGGGCCTGGAGTGCGGTTTCGTTCGCTTGGGCCCATTACCGTGCGCGGGCGCAGTGAAGTGCTGAACGTCTGCCAGGTCGATTGGAAGGTTGAGGACAACTCAGACCTGCTCACCATGCAGGCAGACTTTGACTCGATCATGCCGATGTCTTCCCATGACGCATTGGGGGTTCAGGTCAAGATGACCTGGCTCGACCAGGTCAAGGTTTTCAAGTCATTTGAATTGCCTGCACGCATTGGCCGGTCAGTGGGCGTGGAGTTTGTCGTCAATGACCCCCGCGTCTCCAGGGAGCATAGCCGCCTTGAATGGCGCAATGGCAGCGTGGTACTGGTGGACGTTAGCAGCTACGGAACCTGGCTGCGTTTTGACGGTGCCAATACGGCCCAGTTGTTGCGGCGGGAAGAATGCGTTTTGCATGGACAGGGTGAAATTGCCATGGGCGCGCCTTTCACGGATCTGAGCGTGCCGACGGTTATCTTTTCAGTGACTTGAAGAGAGATCCTGAGCAATCCAATCGGCACCTTCAAATGCGATTGCGAAGTCATTTCTTTAACTTAACATAATATACATCGTATAAAGTCATAAGCGAGTGATTTTCGAGGGCGGGCTTGAAATCACCATTTACCCTTGGGTTCGCGACCCCTCACAAACGCAGCAATGATCTCCGCAGCTTCGGTGCGTTTGTCGCGGTTTGCAAAATCAATTGCCGTCAAACCCAGGCGGTTCTTGATGGACGGGTCCGCACCAGCCTCAAGCAGCAACTTCACGGCAGACGGCGTTCCATACAGCGCCGCCATCATCAGCGGTGTGCTGTCATTGGGTGAACTGGCATCGATGTAGGCATGGTTCTCGAGCAAGAGCGTCATGATCTCGGTGTGGCCGTTTGTTGCGGCATAGTGCAATGGTGCCCACCCTGGCTTGTTGACGTCCGCGCCACGCGCGATCAGTTTTTTGACCAAATCGGTCTGCCCTTTTAAGGAAGCCAGCATCAATGGGCTTTCATCGGCCCGGGTGCGCGACTCAACCTCGGTCTTGGGCCAATCGATCAACGCCGCCGCCACATTGGGCGAGGGCTCCTTGATTGCGAGGAACAAGCCGTGCTGACCATTGGGGTCGCGCACATTGGGGTCGAACCCGCGCGCCAGCAGCGTGCGGATCGCACCCGCGTCGTCCTGCTTGACGGCTCTGAAAAAATCCTCATAGGAGCCAGACCAAGAAACGGAATATCCCATTAAAACAATTAGGTACAGCGACTTTCTAAAGTATTTTGTCAAGAGGAGACTCATGCCATAACTCCTTTAAACAGGTGCTCAAAATTCCGGCTTGTATGCTCAGCGACCAATTGGACACCCAAACCGCGCAACTGTGCAATTTGAGCCGCGACGTAAGGGACATATGAAGGGTTATTGGTTTTTCCCCGATATGGGACCGGCGCCAGGTAGGGTGAATCGGTTTCGATCAGCATCCGGTCCAGCGGAACGAAGCCCGCCACATCGCGCAGATCCTGGGCTTTTTTGAAAGTCAAAATGCCTGAGAAAGAGATGTAAAACCCCAAATCAAGCGCTGCTCGGGCAACTTCTGCGGTTTCTGTGAAGCAATGGAAAACGCCGCCCGCACAGCCTACAGACCCGTTTTCGCCCTCCTCCTTGAGGATCGCCAATGTGTCCACCGACGCGCTGCGGGTGTGAATGACCAGGGGTTTTTGCAACTGGCGCGCCGCCCGGATATGTGTGCGAAAACGCTCACGCTGCCAGCCCATGTCGTCAACGGACCGGCCGTTCAAACGGAAATAGTCGAGGCCAGTCTCCCCGATGCCAACGACGCGCGGCAACGCGCCCAAACGCAACAGGTCGGCCAAGGCGGGTTCCTGAACGCCTTCATTGTCCGGGTGAACACCCGCCGTGGCCCAAAAGTTGTCGTAAGCCATGGCCAACGCATGCACCTCGGGAAACTCTTCAAGTGTGGTGCAGATGCACAAAGCCCGTTCGACCTGAGCAGCTTTCATGGCAGCGCGGATTTGGGGCAGCTGCGCCTTGAGTTCTGGGAAAGAGAGGTGGCAATGCGAATCAGTGAACATTCAAATGGTCTGGGTGGGTCGGTCCGCAGACAGGTGGCTGCCCAGTATTTCCTCTATCTTGAGTTTCAGCGCACGCGACTTTTCATCCTTTGGAAACAAAATGCCCACGCCCTGCGTGCGGCTGCCGGAGGCTTTGGGCGGTGTCACCCAAGCCACTTTGCCGGCCACCGGGTAGCGCTGGGGATCGTCAGGCAGGGACAACAACACGTAAACGTCGTCACCGAGTTTGTAGTCCCGCGAAGTCGGAATAAAGATTCCGCCCTCGGTAAACAGCGGAATAAACGCGGCATACAGGGCGGCTTTTTCCTTGATGGCAAGCTGGATGACACTGGGACGCGGCATGGTAAGAATGGGGTCGGGGCTAAGAGTCGGCAATGCAGGAGATTACCGGGAGATTATGGCGGTTTTGGCTTCGGCGACCAGCGATTCCAGCATCAGCCCGGCGTTGAATGGGTGCTCCACCGTGCGCCGGGCGGCGGCCAGCGACTTGGCCCACTTCGCCAGCGCGCGCGGTTCTGCTGGAACGCCAGTCTTGGCAACGGGTGCGACAGGAAGGCTTTCAGCGGCAAAAAAGCGAGGCTGAGCGCCGACGTTAACCGCGCTGAGGTCGTGGCAAAGTTTTTGCAGGGCATCAACCACCCGCGAAGCCGCCCAGTCTTTGAAAGCGGCCACATCCCCGCGTTGCATGGCTTTGGGCAGCGCTTCCCATGCGGCTGGCTGCAGGCCGTTGACAAATGCGTCACGCGCGTCCTGAGGCCTGGCACCTGCCGCCCGCAACAAGGTAGCAGCTTCTGCCGGCGACAAGCCCTGGCTGGCCAGCCATTTCAGCGATTCCGGCTCGGTGGGCCACGTCATTGAATGGCCGAGACAACGGCTGCGGATGGTCGGCAACAACTGGTGCGCAGACTCACTGGCCAACACGAATTTCAGGTCGCCCGGCGGCTCCTCCAGGGTTTTGAGCAGCGTATTGGCGCTGATGGCATTCATCCGCTCAGCCGGGTACACCAGCACAGCCTTGCCACGCCCACGCCCACTGGTGCGTTGGGCGAATTCAACCGCATCACGCAGGGCTTCCACACGGATTTCCTTGCTGGGCTTGCGCTCTTTGTCGTCAATTTTCTTCTGCGCCTCTTCGGACAGCGGCCAGCCCAGCTCGAGCATGAGGGTTTCCGGCATCAGCACCAGCAAATCGGTATGCGCGCGCACGTCGATGGCATGGCAACTGGGGCACAGACCGCAGGCACCCGCGGGTGCGCTGCCGCCGGTCGGGTTGTCACACAACCAGGCGCGCACCATCTCCAACCCCAGCCGGTATTGACCCAGACCCGAGGGGCCTGCCAGCAGCCAGGCATGGCCGCGTTGCTGCAACAGGGTTTTCAACTGGCGCCTGATCCAGTCGGGCGGTACGTCCGATGCGGCGTTGAGGGCTTCTTCGTTGGCCACGTTCAGGCGGGGCCCATGTTGGTGGCGGTGTGGGTGGCCGTCATGATGGCGAGCCAGCCACGGCGCACCATCGCGAAGGTGATCTGTTGCCAGACTTTGTGACGCGACTGGCTGGCGTCAACCCGGGCAAAACGCAGGGGATATTCCCTTGCCCGCGCGGCGTAACCCTCGGCCACCTTTTTGAAAAATGCCAGCGGCTGGGCTTCGAATTTGTCAGGGACGCGGGCACCGACGAGCCGTTCTGCCGCAATTTCGGGCGCCAGGTCGAACCATACCGTCATGTCGGGTTGGCGAACGATTCCCGCGCCAAGGCCGTTCGTCAACTGAATGGTGCTCTCCAGGTACGACAACATGGCCAGATCGAAGCCGCGCCCTGCCCCCTGGTAGGCAAAGGTGGCGTCGGTAAAACGGTCACACAACACCACGTCGCCGCGCGCCAGGGCGGGCTCGATCAAGCGCTGCAAATGGTCGCGCCGCGCGGCAAACACCAAGAGCGCCTCCGTCATCGGGTCCATGGCGTCATTGAGAACGATGGTGCGCAGCTTTTCGGCCAGTGGCGTGCCACCGGGCTCGCGGGTCACCACTACCACCCTGCCCTGCGCCCGAAACAGATCGGCCAGGCTCTCGATGTGGGAGGATTTCCCGGCGCCGTCGATGCCTTCAAAACTGATGAATAGACCAGGCTGGGTGGCGCTCATGGGGTTGAATTATTTGCCGCGTTGGAATTTGTTGACGGCCCGATTATGTTCGGCCAGGGTTTCGCTGAACTGGCTGGTGCCGTCACCGCGTGCGACAAAATAAAGCGCTTTGGTCGGTGGCGGGTTCACCGCCGCCATCAATGCAGCCTTGCCGGGCATGGCGATGGGCGTGGGCGGCAGGCCGGGGCGGGTGTAGGTGTTCCAGGGCGTGTCGGTCAGCAGGTCTCGTTTGCGCAGGTTGCCGTCGTATTTATCGCCAATTTTTTGCACCAGTCCGTAGATCACGGTCGGGTCGGTTTGGAGCATCATGCCGATGCGCAGGCGGTTGTTGAAGACGCCGCCGATCAACGGACGGTCAGCGCCCTTGCCGGTTTCCTTTTCGACAATGCTGGCCAGAATCAAGGCCTGGTCGCGGTTTTTCAAGGGCGAGTTGGGCGCGCGTTGTTGCCACGCGGCGTCCAGCCGGTCATCCATGGCCCGTAGCGCGCGTTTGAGCACAGCGATGTCGCTTGACCCTTTGGCGTAGTTGTAGGTGTCCGGGAAAAAACGGCCTTCCGGGTGCACCCCGGCGCGGCCCAGGTTGTTCATGATTTCCATTGGGTCAAGGCCCAATGTGGTGGGCTTGAGGTGTTCGGCTTTGGCCAGCGCGTCACGCAACTGGTTGAAGGTCCAACCCTCGACCAGGGTGATTGTGAGCATCGATTCTTCGCCTTGCACCAATTGCGCCAACAGCCCGCGCGGTGTGGTGTTGCGGGCGAACTCGTAGGTGCCGGCCTTTATTTTCCGGGCCTCGCCGGAGAGCCTGAACCAGCCATAAAGCAAACTGGGGTTGACTTTCACGCCTGCGTCGACGATGGCCTGCGCCACCGCGCGCGCCGCCATGCCCGGGCCGACCACCACCTCGACCGACTCCACGTCGGCCGACGGCCCCAGCGCGGCAGACAACGCCAGCGGTTGGTGCAGCCACCACGCGCCCGTGCCGCATACGGCAGCAACCACAACGATCATCAGCAACAGGAAGCGCCGCACAGCCTTACATTCGTCAAGTACTTGAGCCTTTGATGATAATTCAGCGCATGAACGAATCCCCCGCCCGGCCCGGCAACGCCATTGATCCAATCGTTACAAGCCGCGACGCGGTCGGCCCACCGGACATTCCCCTGGAAGGCGTTTGTGCCCTGCCGCATCTGGGCGTGATCCGGGTGCAAGGTGTCGACGCTGCAACGTTCCTCCAGGGCCAACTCACGCAAGACGTCCTCACGATGGCGCCGGGTGAATCACGACTGGCCGCGTTTTGCTCGGCCAAAGGGCGCATGCAGGCCTCTTTTCAGATCGTCAAGCGTGCGGTGCCGGGCGCGATCTCGGGAGACAGTGAATTTTTGCTGGTTTGCAGCCGCGACATCCTGCCTGCCACTTGCAAGCGACTCACAATGTTCGTCATGCGCGCCAAGGCGACCTTGACCGACGCGAGCGATGCCCTGGCCGTTTTTGGGCTCCTGGGCAAAGCTGCGGAATCAAGGGCCGGCACCACGCTGGCAATGCCGTCTTCCCTGGGCGTGCAGCGGGCGATGGCTGTGTTGCCAACTGGTGAAACGCCCGCCTCCGGCGCGCCAATAAGCCTGACCCAGTGGCTCTGGGCCGAAGTGCGTAGCGGCATTGGCCGCATCACATTGCCCACGGTTGAGGCCTTCGTGCCGCAGATGCTGAATTACGAATCGGTGGGCGGCGTGAACTTCAAAAAGGGCTGTTACCCCGGGCAGGAAGTGGTGGCACGCAGCCAGTTTCGCGGCACCCTGAAGCGGCGTGCCTACCTGGTTCACTGCAATCTGCCGATGGCGCCTGGCGACGCAGTTTTTGGCCCCGCTGACGCCGATCAGGCCTGTGGAACCGTGGTGCTGGGCAGTGCCGGGCCGGAGGGTTTTGATGCCATTGTGTCGATGCAGGTGGCAGCGGCTCAAGCGGGCAGTTTGACGTTCGGGTCTGCTTCAGGCGCGCCGATTGACTTGCTGGTGCTTCCTTATGAACTGCTGGACGACGTATAAAATCTTTTATACATAAAATTAATTAATAAAAAATCACCTTGAAGTCACGAATTTTCTATGAGTATTGCTATTTTAATAGTATCAATATTGAACTAAAAATAAATAAAATAATAAATAAAATGTGTAAACAACAGTTATTGAGCCATCCGCAGATTCATTCAAATCGTCAATCCAGCGCTTTGACCATCTCGATGTGCTCAATCCCGGCATCCAGAAACGTCTCACCCCGCGCCACAAAACCCAGCCGCTGGTAAAAGGCCTCTGCGCTGCGTTGGGCGTGCAGCGCCACTTCCCGGTCTCCGCGTGTTTTGGCGATGGCCATCAGCGCAACCAGTACGCCGCGGCCCAGGCCACTGCTGCGCAACACCCGCTTCACCGCCATCCGGCCAATCCTCGCCACGCCATTTTCTGACGGCAACAGGCGGCCCGTGGCAACCGGCAAACCGAGCCGGTTGACGGCAACAGCATGCACGCAGCCATCGTCCAGCCCGTCCCATTCCATCTCCTTGGCAATGCGCTGCTCACCGATGAAAACCTCAGTGCGTAAGGCGCGGGCGCCCTCGCCCAGCTCGGCCCAACTGCCGGTTTTGACCTGCACCATTGCCTCGCCCGCTTCAAACCCCACAAACCAGTCGCGCAGCGCCTGTGGCACCGGGCGCGACTTCTGCGTGGCCGGGTCGGCAAAGACGTAGAGCAACTCGCCGCTGATCAAATGCTCGTCGCCACGGAAAATCTCGCACTGGAACACCATCGACGAATTGCCAATGCGCGCACATTTCACGCAGACCTCCAGCGCATCGTCGTAACGCGCCGAGGCGTGGTACTCCACGCTGGCCTTTTTCACAAAAAAATCGCCCTGCATGTGCTGCAGAATGGACTCGTAGGGCAAGGCCATCGCGCGCCAGTAGTCGGCCACGGCGGTGTCGAAGTACATCAGGTAGTGGCCGTTGAAAACGATCTTTTGCATGTCCACCTCGACCCAGCGTACGCGCAGGCGGTGGTGAAAACGGAAGTCGCGGGTAGAAAGCCGGGAAACCGGTCTTTCGCTGGACGCTGGCACCGATGTGCCCGCAATTTGGGGAGGTTCTGCAGTCATGGATAGAGAAAAAGTTTCAAAATTTGCGACGGTTGAGAACAACAGATTCGGGCACCAATTGTCGAGTTTTTTTATATTTTTTTGAACGCAGCGTTCAACCGGTCACCAAGTGATTGGTGGTTCAGGGCTTCCTGGCACCCGGCCCTGATTCCAATGCGGTTCCTTGTCCGGGCTCCTTGTTCTTGTTTGGCGCCGCGTTGGTTGGCGTCGTGGGTGTTCGCCGTCAGGCGAAGGCCTGCGCCAAGACGGCCTGAGTTTTGGCTGTTGTCGTCCGGTTTCAGGAACCGGGACGTTCGGGGGAACTGACCAGCCATTGCGCCCGTGCGCGCGTCGACTGCACGATATCGGCGTTCAGCCGGTCGTTCACTGCGATTCGGCGCTCCGCTTCTTCCCGCGCGTTGCCATTGGCCCGCATGTGGCGATCAACCAGGCGCTGCATGGC
>JANNMM010000338.1:0-9838 GCA_031397915.1 Rhodoferax sp.
GAAGGCCGTACCAATTTGCGGTATGGTTACGTGCGGACACAAATCGGCTGACGCCGTTACGGGTTTCGGCCCCATGAGGTGTCCGCTTCACTTTGAAAGCGACACCACATGCAGCCGGACCAGGCCTTTTCATCCAGCTACCTGGAAGCCCGGGAGAAGTTCCTTCTGGCCGCCACTCAGGCCGGTGCGTCACTGGCCGCCTTCGAGCACCCGCTGCGCGGCGCCGATGGCGAAACGCTGGCGCTGGACGCCGCCCTGTACGGCCCGGCAAACCCCCAAAAACTGCTGATTGTCAGCAGCGGCTGCCACGGCGTGGAGGGCTACTGCGGCAGCGGTGTGCAGGTTGCCGCGCTGAATGACGCGGACCTGCTGGCGCGTTGTGCCGAAACCGGCGTGGCCTTGCTGTTTTTGCACGCCATCAACCCCTATGGTTTCTCGCACACGCGCCGTGTGACGCATGAAAACGTTGACCTGAACCGGAATTTCCAGGATTTTTCGAAACCCTTGCCGCAAAACCCGGCCTACCGGGA
This sequence comes from Rhodoferax sp., assembly GCA_031397915.1. Classification (GTDB taxonomy): domain Bacteria; phylum Pseudomonadota; class Gammaproteobacteria; order Burkholderiales; family Burkholderiaceae_C; genus JANYCG01. The sequence continues at coordinate 531 of JANNMM010000338.1, forward strand.
TTTGCACGTCATCCTGCTGCCCAAAGAGTGGCCCCCGGGCGCGCTGAACGTGGCCAGCCTGGCCTGGTACATCGGCACCAAGGGCATGAAAGCGGCCCAACAAGCCTTGTCGGGTGGGCAATACGAAGTGGAAGACGGGCTGTTTTTCGGCGGCAAAGCGCCGACCTGGAGCAACCGTACGCTGCGCAAGGTATTGCGCCAATACGGCGCGGGTGTGCCGCAGGTGGCCTGGATTGACCTGCACAGCGGCCTGGGCGACGAAGGCGAATGCGAGCGCACCTTTGCCATGAAACGCGAAGACGCCGTGGGCCAGGCCCGCGCGCGCGCCTGGTGGGAGGGCGGTGGCGCAACGCCACTCAAGTCACTGGACGACGGCAGCTCGGTCTCGGCGGCCTTGACCGGCCTGATGTGGCCGGCGATTTACGACGAGTGCCCCGAGTCCGAAATCACCACCATGGCGATGGAGTTCGGGACGGTCGACAAATTGAAAGTGCTCAAGGCCCTGCGCGGCGACCACTGGCACTACCAGCACCCGGAAGCGCCCGTTGCGCTCGTCTACGACATCAAGAAAAGCCTGCGCGACGCGTTTTACGTTGATACACCCGCCTGGAAGGCAAAAATCGTCACGCAGGCGATGCAGGCCATCAATCAGGGAGTTGATGGGCTGTCTACTTGAATGGCAATCAATCAAACCCCGCGCGACCGCTCTGCCTTGAACTGCAGGCGGAATTCGGCAAAGGCCCCGGTCTCCAGTGCCGTGCGGATCTCCCGCATCAGGTTCAAGTAATAGTGCAAGTTATGGATGGTGGCCAGCATCGGCCCGAGCATTTCACCGCAGCGGTCCAGGTGGTGCAAATAGGCGCGTGAAAAACCGTCACGGCCCCCGTCGGCCCACGCCACTCCAGCCTTGCCAGCACAGGCATGGCAGGTGCACGTTACATCCAGCGGCTGCCCGTCGGATTTGTGCCGCGCATTTCGGATTTTCAAATCGCCAAAACGCGTGAACAGCGTGCCATTGCGCGCGTTGCGGGTCGGCATCACGCAGTCAAACATGTCCACACCCTGCGCGACACCTTCCACCAAATCCTCGGGTGTGCCCACACCCATCAAATAACGAGCCTTGTGCGCCGGCAGGCGGTGCGGGGTGTGCGCCATAATGCGCAGCATCTCGTCTTTGGGTTCACCCACACTCACGCCACCCACGGCATAACCGGGGAAATCCATGGCGACGAGTTGCTCCAGAGACTCCTGGCGCAGGTGCTCGAACATGCCGCCTTGCACGATGCCAAAGAGCGCGTTGGGGTTTTCAAGTTGGGCGAATTCCGTTTTGCAGCGCCGGGCCCACCGCAGGCTCAGTTCCATCGAGCTTCTGGCCTCGGCCTCGGTGGTTAGCTGGCCTTTGGTTTTGGGCTCGACCGACAAATACGGCGTGCATTCGTCAAACTGCATCACGATGTCGCTGTTGAGTGTGGTCTGGATCTGCATCGAGATTTCGGGCGTCAAAAAGAGTTTGTCGCCGTTCACCGGGCTGGAAAACTTCACACCTTCTTCGCTGATCTTGCGCATCGCGCCGAGTGACCAGACCTGAAAGCCACCCGAGTCGGTGAGGATCGGCTTGTTCCACTTCTCAAAGGCGTGCAGGCCGCCAAATTTCGCCATCACGTCCAGGCCCGGGCGCATCCATAAATGGAACGTATTGCCCAGGATGATCTGCGCACCCATGTCGTGCAGGCTTTGCGGCATCACCCCCTTGACGGTGCCGTAGGTGCCCACGGGCATGAAGATCGGCGTTTCAACGACGCCGTGGTTGAGTGTGAGGCGGCCACGGCGGGCGTGCGTGCCCGGATGGTTTGCCCCGGGCGGGTCGGATTTCAGGAGCTCGAATTTCAACATGGCCAGATTGTCTGGCATCCCCGCCCATGTGCTTTGTTGCTGGCCCGCGGCAGTCCATGAAAAAAGGGGGCACGCAGCCCCCTTTTTTGGATGGTCGCCCGACGGGGCCTTATTTCATCGCATCCAGACCGGCCTTGGCGACTACGCCGTCTTGCTCGGCGCTGCCGCCTGAAACGCCAATCGCGCCAATGATTTTGCCGTCTGCGGCCACGAGCGGAATGCCGCCTTCAACGGCGTTGGCGCCGCGCAGGGTGAGGACGCGCAGCCCCGCGCCACCGGCAGCCAGAACGTCCTGGAACACCTTGGTGGGTCGACGGTACAGGGCAGCGGAAACGGCTTTGTCTTGCGACACGGCGACGCTGCCGATTTGGGTGTTGTCCATGCGCTCAAACGCCATCAACTGGCCGGCCGTGTCCACCACGGCAATTGCCATGGGCAGGTTCTGGCGGCGCGAGTCGGCGACAGCGCCGGCAATGGCCTTGCGAGCCTGCTCATGGGTGACATTGGGGCCGTATTGCGGCACCTGGGCCTGGGCCAGCGAGGTGAGGCTGGCCAGGGCGGTGACGGCGATCAGTGTGGCCCAAATGGCGGGTAAACGAGTGGTCATGGATGTCTCCGTTGGAAATTGTTGAAAAAGGCTCGCACCGGGCGGTGTGACCGGGGTTCAGGCTGCTGACCCCAGCGATGGACATTGTTTCGCAGGCAAGGTTCCCGCCGCAAGGGGTGAGAATCAGTTTTTACGCCACAGCAGCATCGCATCGCCATAACTGAAGAAACGGTACTTTTGGGCGATTGCGTGCGCATACAAGGCGCGGATGGGCTCGTACCCGGCGAAGGCGCTAACCAGCATCATCAAGGTCGATTTGGGCAGGTGGAAGTTGGTGATGAGCCCGTCGATCACCTGAAACCGGTAGCCGGGCGTGATGAAGATGCTGGTGTCGCCGGTCGACTCGCCGCGTTGTTGCCACGACTCCAGCGTGCGCACCGTCGTCGTGCCCACGGCCACCACGCGCCCGCCGCGCGCTTTGCATTCGGCAATCGCCTGCACTGTGTCTGGCGGCACTTGGTACCACTCGCTGTGCATCTGGTGCTGGGCCAGGTCTTCGGTTTTGACGGGTTGAAAGGTGCCTGCGCCAACGTGCAGGGTGACGAAGGCACGCTGCACGCCGCGTGCGTCCAGCGCCGCCAGCAGCGCTTCATCAAAGTGCAGCGCAGCCGTCGGTGCTGCCACGGCACCGGGGTATTTGGCGAAGACGGTCTGGTAACGGCTGGCGTCGTCGGCAGAATCTGCGTGGTCAATATAAGGAGGCAGCGGCACATGGCCGTGTTTCTCCATCAGCATGTACGGGTCGTCGCCCGCGTCGTTGCTGAGGACGAAACGGAACATGGCGCTGTCGGCTTCTGGCCATCGCCCGAGCAGCGTGGCGCTCAGTCCATCGCTCGTGCCAGGCGCGCCAACGAGCTTCAAGGTGGTGCCGATTTCCGGCTTCTTGCTCACCCGCATGTGGGCCGCGACCTGGTTGCCGCCCAGAACACGCTCGACCAGCAGCTCGACCTTGCCGCCAGTCGGTTTCTCCCCAAACAGGCGCGCCTTGACGACCTTGGTGTCGTTGAAGACCAGCAAATCGCCGGAGTTGAGCTGGTTTGGCAATTCCCGGAACACCCGGTCAACGGGCGATGGTGTCGAGCCATCCAGCAAACGTGAGCCGCTGCGTTCGGCCGCAGGATGCTGGGCGATCAGCTCAGGCGGGAGTGTGAAGTCGAAGTCGCTGAGCGAGAAGGTGCGCATGGGGCAGAATTCTCCCATGCCGACCGCGCCGACCCCGATAAGAACACCGATCCAAAAAGCGCTGGCCAAACTCGGACTCAAGCGCGACATCGACCTGGCGCTGCACCTGCCCCTGCGTTACGAAGACGAGACCCGCATCACGGCTTTGCGCGACGCACGCGAGGGCGACATCGTGCAGATCGAGGCCACCGTCACCCAATGCGACGTGACATTTCGCCCGCGCCGGCAATTGGTGGTCACCGTGAACGACGGCAGCGACACCTGTACCCTGCGGTTTTTCAGCTTCTACCCATCGCAGCAAAAAGCGCTGGCGGTGGGCAACATCATCCGCGCGCGCGGCGAAGTGAAAGGCGGCTTTCTCGGCTTCACCATGCTGCACCCAAGTTTTCGCACGGCCAGTGGCGACCTGCCCAGTGCGCTCACACCGGTGTATTCGACCGTCGCCGGCTTGCCCCAGCCCTACCTGCGCAAGGTCGTTTTGAGTGGCTTGGCACGCGCTGACCTCACGGAGACGATCACGCCCGAACTTTTGATCAAGAACGCTGCCTGGGTCTCGTGGAATCTCCACAAGGCGCTGTTGTTTTTGCATCATCCGACGCCCGACGTCCCACTCGCCGCCTTGTCGGACCACAGCCACCCGGCCTGGCAACGCCTGAAGCTCGAAGAGTTGCTGGCGCAACAACTCTCGCAATTGCAAAGCAAACGTGCGCGTGATCGCCTTCAGGCGCCCCGCCTCGTGCGCAAATCCAAAACCAGCCTGCACCAAAAGCTGCTGGCGTCTTTGCCGTTCAAACTTACCGCTGCGCAACGACGCGTCAGCGCTGAAATTGAAACCGACATCGCCAAAGCCATTCCGATGCACCGCTTGTTGCAGGGTGACGTGGGGAGCGGCAAAACCATCGTCGCCGCCCTCGCCGCCGCCACCTGCATCGACGCTGGCTGGCAATGCGCCCTGATGGCACCCACCGAGATCCTGGCCGAGCAACACTTTCGCAAACTCATCGGCTGGCTGGAGCCGCTGGGCGTCAAAACCGCCTGGCTCACCGGCAGCCAGAAAACCAAAGAGCGGCGCGAGATGCTGGCGCTGATCAAAAGCGGTGAAGCCGGGCTGGTGATCGGCACCCACGCCATCATCCAGGACAAGGTCGAATTCAAGAACCTGGCGCTGGCCATCATCGACGAGCAGCACCGCTTTGGCGTGTCGCAGCGGTTGGCGCTACGCAGCAAGATGACCCCGCATTCTGAACCCTCCCCCGCTCGGGGGAGGGCCGGGGAGGGGGCAGTGAGCTTGCACGGAGTCAATGTGGCCGACCTCAATGTCAATAAAGAGCGCGAGCCCCATTTACTCATGATGACGGCGACGCCAATTCCGCGCACCCTGGCCATGAGTTATTACGCCGACCTCGATGTCTCCACCATCGACGAGTTACCGCCCGGGCGCACGCCCATCGTCACCAAACTGGTAAATGAATCGCGCCGCCACGAAGTGGTCGAACGCATCCGCGACCAGTTGGCGCAAGGGCGGCAGGTCTATTGGGTCTGCCCACTGATCGAAGAAAGCGAGGCGCTGGACTTGACCAACGCCACCCAAACCCACGCCGACCTGAGTACGGCGCTCAATAGCCCCCACGCTCCGCCGCTACGCGGGTCGCTGCCCCCCGAGGGGGCCGGCCCCGCCTTGGGGCGGCCCGGCGGCAGTGCTGGCGTAATGGTCGGCCTCTTGCACTCGCGCATGCCGGTGCCGGAAAAAAAAGCCGTGATGTCGCTCTTTACCGCAGGCCAGATGGGCGTGCTGGTCAGCACCACGGTGATCGAAGTCGGCGTGGACGTGCCCAACGCCAGCCTGATGGTGATCGAACACGCCGAGCGTTTTGGCCTCTCGCAACTGCACCAGCTCAGGGGTCGTGTCGGGCGCGGCGCGGCCGCGTCAGCCTGTGTGCTGATCTATTCCACGGGCGACGCGACGCGCCTGGGCGAAATGGCCCGCGAACGCCTGAAAGCCATGGTGCAGACCAACGACGGCTTCGAGATTGCCCGGCGCGATCTTGAAATACGCGGCCCCGGTGAGTTTCTGGGGGCGCGGCAGTCGGGGGATGCGCTCCTGCGCTTTGCAGACCTCGTCACCGATATTGACCTGCTGGCGTGGGCGCGTGCTGCGGCGCCCGCGATGCTGGACAAATACCCGGAGCTCGCGGAGAAACATGTTTACCGGTGGTTGGGCGGGAAGGCGGAGTTTCTGAAGGCTTGAGTCTTTTTGCTGTGCAATGTCACTGGCCAGTTGTGCGGGTTTGGTTGTTGACGCCGTCGGCAGCCAACCAAGCACCTACCCCTATGAGCGAAATCGAGTCCCGGCGCAGCGTTGTTGTTGCCGAGATCAACAGGCCATTTTGGTCGATGGTGGTTTTCATGGTGAAGTGGGCTGTCGCAGCAATTGGCCAAACGTGCCAGACCGCTGCAAAGGCAGTACTGAGTTGGTGAAGTGCGTGGAACTGGACCGCAAACTTAGCAGCGAGACGCCCGAGCAGCGATCAAAGCGACAGGCCGAATTGGAGGCGGAGCGTAAGGGCACCATGCGCAATGGAAGACCTTGATATCCGCAAAGTTGGACATTGCCGGCCTACGTTGACAAAACCTGAGCGCGGTGATTGGGCAATGCGACCGGGCTTTGGTGGGAAAGGCGCGCGGAAGCTTTGTTGGCGGGAATACCAAAAAATGCGCGACCACCGAGTCGCACACATTTTTCGTATCGCGCGTGTTTTCACACCAAAACCGCATGCGCGTTGCCCGGTCGCAGTGCGGGGCTCATCGCGCTGAGCGCGGCAATAAACCGGACGAATTATGGGACCGGGAATTGCTACATTATTTATAGCAATAAAGGTATATTATTCGTGACTTGGTTGCCAAAAATTTGCATAAAGTCAAAAAACCGAGTCAAATCGGAAAACTGTTAACACGTATGTTAATTATTTGAAAATTGCAGAGCAAGCCCCGTCAATAGAACCAAATGGGCTGATAGACACCCGGGCGCGGACTTCAGTATGCTCACCCCATGCCCCGCCTGACCCAAGCCCCGAATCTGGCCATCGCCACCTTGTGGGCCGACGCGCTCACAACGGGAGGCGTCGCGGCCAGCGTGCAGCGGCAATACCTGGCCAGTGCGGCGGGCGAATTGCCACCGGATCAGTGCCTGCCTGAAGTTTGGTTCCAGCACCCGGAGCAGGAAACCCAGGCGCGCGAGCTGCTGCACCATTTGCAACATGTGCCGCAGCGCCGCTGGCATTGCGTGTGTGGCGAGCTGGTTGAGGGCGGTTTTGAGCAGTGCTGGAATTGCTCGGCCTTGATGCCCGGCTGACAGAGGTTGCCGCTTCTGCTGTCGGCGTTCGTTTTCACGTTCGCCCTCGCGTTCACCTTCGCTCAGCGCATTCCAATCCTCACGTCCCCAAACACGCTCTGCGCCTCGCGCGGCAGGCCGCGCCAGTACTGCGGGCTGGCGGTGACGGTGGCGCCCAGGGCGGCGGCGGCTTCCCACGGCCAGCGCGGTTTGTACATCAGGGCGCGGGCCAACGCGATCAGGTCTGCGTCTCCGGCTTGCAAAATGTCTTCAGCCTGTTGCGGCAGCGTGATCAGGCCCACGGCGGTCGTCGTCATGCCGCTGGTTTTGCGGATGTGGCCGGCAAACGGCACCTGGTAGCCGGGGCCGATGTTGATCTTCTGTTGCGGTGATGCGCCGCCGGATGACACATGGATGAAGTCGCAGCCCAGCGCTTTGAGGCGAAGCGCGAATTCAGTTGTCTGGGCCAGGTCCCAGCCGCCGTTCACCCAGTCGGTGGCTGACACGCGCATGCCCACTGGGCCCTCGAAGGCCTGGCGCACCGCTGCAAAAACTTCCAGCGGATACCGCATGCGGTTGTCCGCGCTGCCACCGAAAGCGTCAGCGCGCTGGTTGGCGATGGGCGACAAAAACTGGTGCAGCAAATAGCCATGGGCACCGTGCAGCTCAACGGCTTCAATACCCAGGCGATGGGCGCGTCGGGCGGCGGCGACAAAGGCTTCGCGCACGTGGGCCATATCCTCCACCGTCATGGCGGCCGGCGGTGCTTCCGCAGGCAGTTGGGGCAACGCAGAGGGCGCCAAGGGCTGCCAGCCGCCTTGGTCGAGTCGAATCAATTGCCCGCCGCCCCACGGCACCGCGCTGGAAGCCTTGCGGCCCGCATGGGCGAGCTGTATGCAGACGGGCATCTTTGGCGCCAGCCTGCGCGCGCGGTGCAACATGTCAGCCAAGGCTTTTTCGGTGCGGTCGTTCCACAGTCCCAGGCAGCCGTGGGTGATGCGCCCAGTCTCCGTCACTGCCGTGGCCTCGATGGTCAGCAGGCCGGCACCACTGTTGAGCAGGCCGGTCCAATGCGCCAAGTGCCAGTCGTTGGCCTTGCCACTTTGGGCCAGGTATTGGCACATGGGTGCGATGACGATGCGGTTGGCAAGGGGCAAACCGCCCTTTGGAGATGGCAGGGAGAAGGGGGAGAAAAGCAGGCTCACGCGGGCAGCTTTCAAGGTGAAATTGGGTGGGGCTCAGTGAAATGCTCATTGAGCCTCTCACTGAAATCCAATTGTGTCATGGGGCAAGAACCCCGTTGCGGAGCAAGCTCTGCTCCAGTGGAAAGCCCCAGGAACATCACCAAGCCCAAATACACCGCCGCCGCCTGCCGACAGGGCTCTTGCGATCCTTATGGCTGCCGGTCGATCACGCTTCAAGCCCGATACAGCAGCGCTAGCGCCCCAGCCACACAACTAAGGCTGGCCACCACGGTTAATGTCAAGCGTATCGGAAACCAGGCCTGCAACTGGTGGCGTGGGTACAGAACCCGGTCCATCGCAAAACAGGCCCACAACAGCGCCGCAATCAGAAGCAAGCCCATTGCGTGGCTTAGCAGCAGTGCCAACCAAGCCAGCAGGCTGGGCGCCACGCCCCAAATCAGCGAGGGTGCCGACTCGCGAGTGCCGTCGCGCATCACCAAGCCCCAATGTATGGCCCCTAAAAAGCTGGCAATGGTTGCGCCGTAGCCCAGCAGCGCCAGACTGGCCAGCGGCCAGCCACCGGGCCGCGCCAGGCAAAGCATGGCGGCAAGGCTTGCAAACGGAAAGAGCCCGCAAACGCCCAGTGTTACAGCCCATGGGCAGGGGCCCCCGGCCTGCCTCGTCATCTGTCTTGGGGCTGTTCGTGGCTTGCTCGATTCGGTACTGGAGCCGTCTGCGCGGACAGGCTGCCAAGCGCGGGCAAACACATTTTTTCGCCATCCCATTGCTGGCCGCACCAGCACAGGCCCTCGATGTCAATGATGCAGGTGCCGCTGCCGCAACAGCGGGGGTCTTCGCTCATGGGGTACTCCTTGACGTATGCCCAAACTATCTCACGAGAGGCCGCACGGTGGTGAAGCCACCGTCCACCGCAATCACCTGCCCGGTCAGGCGCGCCGCGCCGTCGCCAAGAAGCCAGGCCATCACGTCGGCGACCTGGTCGGCAGTCTGCACGCCCCCCATCGGGTATTGGCGCGCGGCGCCCTCGCGCATGGCGGGCATTTTTAGCATACCTGCCGTCATGGGTGTTTCGGTCATGCCTGGCGCTACG
>JANNMM010000367.1:0-5025 GCA_031397915.1 Rhodoferax sp.
CCGATCCGGCGCCTTGGCTGCGCGGCCCACGCTGGGCAGGTCGATCATGCTGGGTGAGATCAAGGGCGCCGTCACCATGAAGATGATCAGCAGCACCAACATTACGTCGATGAAGGGCACCATGTTGATTTCGTTGATGGAGCGCCGTCCGCGTCCGCGGCTCACAAGTGCTGGCATGGTGTTGGCTCCGTATTCCTGTGGCCGCGTTCAGCGGTCAGACGGCGACTGTGCGCCGACATTGCGTTGCAGGATGTTGGAGAACTCTTCAATGAAGGTCTCCAGCTTGATCGCCACCCGGTCGATGTCACGGGCGAAGCGGTTGTAGGCCACCACAGCGGGTATCGCGGCAAAGAGGCCAATGGCGGTGGCCACCAGCGCTTCGGCAATGCCCGGCGCCACGGTGGCCAGCGTGACCTGCTGCAGCGAAGCCAGGCCGGTGAACGCATGCATGATGCCCCAGACTGTGCCAAACAGGCCTACGTAAGGCGATACCGAGCCCACCGACGCGAGAAAAGACAAATTGCTGTCGACCACGTCCATCTCGCGCTGGAAGCTGGCGCGCATGGCGCGCCGCGCGCCGTCCATCAGGGTGGAGGAGTCGCTGATGCGGCGTTCGCGCAGCTTCTGGAATTCGCGCATGCCGCTGGCGAAGATGCGCTCCATCGGCCCTGCGCTGCGGGCGTTTTTGGCAGCTGCGGCAAACAGGTCGTTCATGCTGGTGCCCGACCAGAATTCGCGTTCGAAGGTTTCATTCAGGTCTTTGACACGCCGCAGGGCAAACAGTTTCCGGAAAATCGCCGCCCAGCTGGTGACTGAGACCACCACCAGCAGCAACATGACCGCCTGCACAACGAAGCTGGCGTTGAGCACCAGATGGAGGATGGACAAGTCTTGGTTCATTGAATGCTTCCCTGTGTTTCCATTTTTTAGCGACCCGGCTTGTAACAGCGCGGCTGTTGAATCAAGCCAGCAAGGCCTTTAGGCGTTCAATCGCGATTTTTAACTCAGCCAGGGAGCTCGCTGTTGAAAAACGCACAAAATTACCGGTTTGCGCCACACCAAAGTCGCGCCCCGGTGTTACCGCCACGTGGGCGCGGCGCATCACCTCAAAAGCGAAGTCCCAGCTGTCTTGGAGTGTGGTTCCAAATTTTTGGTTCAAGCGCTGGCAAGCCTGCGAACAGTCGGACCAGGCGTAAAAAGCGCCGTCGGGCATCACCGGCACTGGCAGGCCGATGGCGTTCAGGGCCGGGATGAAGAAGTCACGTCGGGCCTTGAACTCGGCGCGCCGGGCTTCGAACTCGGCCAGGCTCGGTGCCTCAAAACCGGCCAGAGCCGCATGCTGCGCCACCGTGCTCGGGCAGATGAACAGGTTTTGGGCGAGACGCTCGATGGTACTGACCAGCGCTTCGGGAACCACCAGCCAGCCCAGTCGCCAGCCGGTCATGCTGAAGTATTTGCTGAAACTGTTGATGCTGATGATTTGATCGTCCAGTGCCAATGCGGTCTGGCCAAATTGCGCGTCGAAACTCAGTCCCAGGTAGATTTCATCGACCAGGGTAATGCCGCCTTGTGTGCCTACAAAGTTGTGGATGCGGCGCATTTCATCCGGGTGGATCGACGTACCAGTAGGGTTGGAGGGCGAGGCCAGCAACACGCCTCGCGTGTGCGGGTTCCAGGCGGCTTCGACTTTGGTGGCGCTCAACTGGAAGCGATCTTTTGCCGTGGTGGGGACCAGCACGGCTTGCCCGTCTGCGGCACTTACAAAATGCCGGTTGCAGGGGTAACTTGGGTCGGGCATGAGGATCTCATCGCCCCGGTCGATCAGCGCCTGGCAGGTCAGTTGCAGCGCAGCCGATGCACCCGCCGTGATGATGATGCGCCCGGCGTCGACCTGCACGCCAAAACGGCTTTGGTACCAGGCGCTGATTTGCTCGCGCAGGGCGGGCAGGCCGGTTGCCTGCGTGTACTGGGTAGCGCCCCGGCGAATGGCGCGTTCAGCGGCTTCGACGACCAGGGGCGCGGCGGTGAAATCCGGCTCACCAATGTTCAGGAACACCATCGGCATGTCGCTCTTGGCAGCAGCACGCGCGATCTCAACCGCCGCCTTGGCGACTTCCATCACGTAAAAGGGCTCGATGCGTTCTGCGCGGGCTGAAATCCTCATGACCATGCGGGTTCGATTCAGGGCCGTTGCGGGAGCCGGGTCAAGGTTTGGGACCCCGTGCGCGGTCTGCCTGCACTTCTTGCGCGCGCAACTCTGGCGCCAGCGCGTTGAGTACGCCATTGACGTATTTGTGTCCGTCGGTGCCGCCAAACTCTTTGGTGAGCTCGATGCACTCGTTCAACACGACGCGCCAGGGTACGTCCAGGCAATGTTTGAATTCGTAGGCGCCAATCCAGAGGATACCGCGCTCAATCGGCGAGATCTCGTCGAGTTTGCGGTCGAGGTGCGGCAGGATGTAGTCGTCCAGCTCGGCGGCTTCTTTCGCGCAGCCACGCAAAAGCGCTTCGAAGTGCAGCGAGTCGGCCTTGGCAAAGCCGGCCAGGTCACGGGTGAAGGTGTCGATGTCGTCGAGCTCGTTTTTGCCGATCAGCAGTTGGTAAAGGCCTTGCAGGGCGAACTCGCGTGAGCGGGATCGGCTGGACTTGCTGCCGGCCTTGCGCGCGCCCGTGCTGGTCAGGCCCGTGCGGGACTGCCGGGGTGGTCGGGCCTTGCCCAGGGTGGAGGGGGTGTCGTTCATCAAATTTCTTCCAGCAGGTTGGCCATCTCGACGGCAACTCGGGCGGCGTCTTTGCCTTTTTCAGATTGCCGTGCGACGGCCTGGGCCAGATTCTCAGTGGTCAAAATCGCGTTGGCAACCGGTAACTGGTAGTCGAGGGAAACCCGCGTCACGGCCGCGCCTGACTCATTGGCCACCAGCTCAAAGTGGTAGGTTTCGCCACGGATGATGCAACCCAGGGCGATCAGCGCGTCGTAGCGCGATTTTTCGGCCATGGCCTGCAGGGCGACGGCCACTTCGAGCGCACCGGGCACCGAGACGTGGTCGATATTTTTGGCCTGCACACCCAAGGCCATCAGTTCGGCTTTGCAGGCTTCAAAGAGTGCATTGGTGACGGGTTCATTGAAGCGCGCCTGCACAACACCTATATGCAGCGGCTTTCCATCCAGCCGATGGCTTTGCGATTCCGGATTGCCTTTGTCTGCACCAAACATGCTTGATTTTTCCCGAGTTTGAAGTTTTATCGTGAAACGTAGCCGACCACGTCCAGCCCGTAACCTGTGAGGCCCGGGCTGCGCCGGGGGCTGCCCAACAGTGTCATCCTGTGCACGCCACATTCGCGCAATATTTGCGCGCCAATGCCATAGGTGCGCAAATCCATGCGCCCGCGCTCAGGGCCATGGCTGGCTCGGGCGGTACCTTCAAACTGGGCCAGCAGTTGTTCGGCGTTTTCGGTGCAGTTGAGCAACACGACTACGCCGCGCCCTTCAGCCTCAATGTGCTGCAGGCTCGCATCGAGGCTCCAGCTGTGCATCGCGCGGTTGACTTCCAGAGCGTCCAGCACGGAGAACGGCTCGTGCACGCGCACGGTCACTGTGTCATCGGGAGCCCATTCGCCCTTCACCAGTGCGAGGTGCACACCTTTGGTGGTGGTGTCCTGAAAGGCGTGCGCCGTGAAATCGCCAAAGCCGGTTTGCAAGCTGCGGGTTGCGAGCTTTTCCACCAGCGATTCAACCCGGCTTCGGTGTTCGATCAAATCGGCGATGGTGCCGATCTTCAGTCCGTGCGTGGCCGCAAACACCTGCAGGTCTGGCAGACGCGCCATGGTGCCGTCGTCTTTCATGATCTCGCAGATAACGGCTGCCGCGGTGCAGCCTGCCATGCCGGCCAGATCGCAACCGGCTTCGGTATGGCCCGCGCGCATCAGCACGCCACCGTCCACCGCCTGGAGCGGAAAGATGTGGCCCGGTTGCACCAGATCGATCGGCTTGGCGTCCTTGGACACGGCGGCTTGCACCGTGCGTGCGCGGTCAGCGGCGGAAATGCCGGTGGTCACGCCCTCAGCGGCTTCGATCGAGACGGTAAAGGCGGTGCCTTTTTTGTCCCCATTGCGCACGGCCATAGGGGGCAGTTGCAGGTGCTCGCAGCGCGCTCGGGTGAGGGTCAGGCAGATCAGGCCCCGGCCAAAACGAGCCATGAAATTGATGGCCTCCGCGTTCACATGGTCAGCCGCCAGCACCAGATCGCCTTCGTTTTCACGGTCTTCCTCGTCCACGAGGATCACCATGCGCCCTGCGCGCATGTCGGCGACGATATCTTCAACCGGGGAAATCTTGGCGGCGCCAGGCGAAGGCGTAACGGCGGGGATCATACGGGAACTTTCTGCAGCATGCGTTCGATGTAGCGGGCGATCAAATCAATTTCGAGGTTGACCCGGGAGCCCGATTTCAGCGCGGCCAAAGCCGTGTTTTGCACCGTATGGGGAATCAGGTTGATGCTGACCTGGCAAGCACCCGCATGGGTTTGACCGCCGCTGGATGAGGGCGGCAAATCGTCAACCTGGTTCACCGTCAAGCTCACGCCATTGACGGTGATGGAGCCTTTGCAGGCCATGAATTTGGCCAATTCCTGCGGTGTCTGGATTTGCAGCAGCCAGCTTTCGCCTACTTGGGCAAAGCGCACGACGGTGCCGACACCATCCACATGGCCGGACACAATGTGCCCGCCCAGGCGGTCCTGCGCACGCAGCGCCTTTTCCAGGTTGACCGGGCCCGTCTCGGCCAGCCCGGCCGTGCGGGCCAAAGATTCTGCTGAAATGTCGATGCGGAATTCATTCCTGGCGGTGTCAATCGCGGTGGCTGTCATGCAGGCGCCATTGATGGCAATGCTGTCCCCCAAACCCACGTCGTCCAAATAGCCCGGCGGACAAACCACGCTGAGTTGTTTGCCATGCGATAAAGAGCTGCCGAGGGCATGGATGGCGTCGATGCGCCCCACGCCGGTGATGATTCCGGTGAACATGGGG
>JANNMM010000382.1:0-2061 GCA_031397915.1 Rhodoferax sp.
AGCTATGAATTGTATAGCGACTGCATGGCGGGCTCATCACAAAAAACTCAGGCCGAAATGCCTTCGCTGCTCAAGTGCAGCACCCGGTCAGCACGCCCGGCGGCGGCTTCCGAGTGTGTCACCAGCACCAGCGACGCGCCATGTTCGCGGGTCTGTGCAATCAGCGCGTCCATCACTTTGGCGGCGGTGGTCGGGTCCAGATTGCCGGTGGGCTCGTCGGCCAGCAGCAGGCCGGGCCGGTGCACCAGCGCTCTCGCGATTGCCACGCGCTGCAGCTGCCCGCCACTCAGTTGCTGCGGCAGTCGGGCGCCCATGCCGGCCAGGCCGACCGATTCGAGCATGGCCTGCACGCGGGCGTCGTCGGTCTGGCCGAGCAGCAGCAGCGGCAGCGCGACGTTCTGCGCCACGTCCAGGTGCGGCAACACATGAAACGCCTGAAACACGAAGCCGACATGCCGGCGGCGCTGCAGCGCGCGCTGGTCGTCGGTCATCATTTGCAGGTCGGCGCCGTTGAGGCGAACGGTGCCTTCGTCCCAGCTATCAAGGCCCGCCATGCAGTTGAGCAGCGTCGATTTGCCGACGCCCGATTCGCCCACGATGGCGACGAATTCGCCCGGCGCCACGTCGAGTGAGACCTGGCTGAACACGGCGGTGTCGCCGTAACGCTTGCCGAGATTTTTGACTTGAAGCGTGAGCGCATCACTCATTCGCACATTGCTTTCACATGTTCCATCACCTGCGCCAGTGCACCGGGCGCATCGCAGGCCACGATGCGCCGCTGCGGCATCGAGCGCAGCCAGGTGATCTGGCGTTTGGCAAGCTGGCGTGTGGCATCGATGCCTTTGTCGCGCAGCTCGGCCAGCGGGAAATTTCCGTCAAGGGCTTTCCAGGCCTGTCGGTAGCCGACGCAGCGCATTGAAGGCAGATCGGGATTCAGGTCGCCGCGGGCGCGCAGGGCCTTGACTTCATCGACAAAGCCCGAAGCCAGCATCGCGTCAAACCGCTCGGCAATTCGGCCGTGAAGCCAGCTTCTCTCCGTCGGTTCAAGGGAAATAAGGGCTGCAGCCCACTTTTGATCTGGGTCAGAAGCTATGTTTTTAGTAGCGTTCTGTTGATGAAACGATGACAGCGGCTGACCCGAAACCCTGAACACTTCCAGCGCGCGCGAAATGCGCTGCGAATCGTTCGGCGCCAGACGATTCGCGGTAATCACATCGATTTCGGCCAGCTCGGCGTGCAGCGCGGGCCAGCCTTTTTCCAGCGCCTCCAGCGCCAGAACGGCCCGCACCCGCGGGTCGGCCTTGGGCATGTCGTCCAGCCCATCGAAGAGCGCCTTGAAGTACAGCATGGTGCCGCCCACCAGCAGCGGCAGCTTGCCGCGCGCGGTGATGCCCGCGATCAGTAGTTCGGCATCGAGCACGAATTCTGCGGCGCTGTAGGCGTTCAGTGGATCGCGAATGTCAATGAGGTGATGCGGCACCGCGGCGAGTTCTGCGGCGGTCGGTTTGGCCGTGCCGATATCCATGCCGCGGTAGACCAGCGCTGAATCGACGCTGATGATTTCGACCGGGTAGGTGTCAGCGATGGCCAGCGCGGCGGCCGTCTTGCCTGAAGCGGTCGGCCCGGCGATCGCCACGTATTTCACGGGAAAATCAGGCTTCATGCGGCATCGGTTTTTACGATGGCGGGCGACACGGGCTCACCATATTTGCGCACCAGCGTCCAGGCCGACAGCGCGATCAAAATGCTCCAGAACCAGACGCCGTTGGTGAGCGGCAGCACGGTGCCGTCCATGTGGGTGCCCAGCCAGCCGCCCATCGCAAAGGCCACCAGCATCATCAAAAAACCATTGAGTGCCGACGCCGCGCCGGCCGCCTGCGGAAACGGCCCCACCGCGCCGCTTTGCCCGCAGGGCTGGTGCACGCCGTGGCCCACCATAAAAATGAAATACGGCAGCATCACCGCCCAGACATTGCTGACCCCAGCCCATGCCAGCCCGCCCATCAAGGTACCGCCTGTCAGGCTCAGGCAGGCGGCCAGCGCCACGGTCTTTCGCAGGCC
>JANNMM010000049.1:0-16979 GCA_031397915.1 Rhodoferax sp.
CGGTTCACCAATGGATCAAAAAAGCTGTATTGCTCAGTTTTCGCCTCAAGGACAACGAAGTCATGCGTGCCGGTGACCTGGGCTTTTTCGACAAGGTGCAGACCAAATTCGCCCACCTCGATGAGGCCGCGATGAGGGCCACCGGCGTTCGTGTGGTGCCACCCGCCGTTGCGCGCCGTGGCAGCTACATCGCCAAAGGCGCGATCCTGATGCCCTCCTACGTCAACATTGGCGCCTATGTGGATGAAGGCACCATGGTTGACACCTGGGCCACTGTGGGCTCGTGCGCGCAGATCGGCAAACACGTGCATTTGAGCGGTGGTGTGGGCATCGGTGGCGTGCTGGAGCCGGTGCAGGCCGGCCCCACCATCATCGAAGACAACTGCTTCATCGGCGCCCGCTCTGAAGTGGTTGAGGGCGTTGTCATTGAGGAGAACTCGGTGCTGTCCATGGGTGTGTATATTGGCCAAAGCACACCGATTTACGACCGCGCGACCGGAACCATCACTTACGGTCGCGTGCCGTCGGGCTCGGTGGTGATCAGCGGCAGTTTGCCAAAAGACGGCGGCAAATACAGCCTGTATGCGGCCATCATCGTCAAGCGGGTGGACGCGCAAACCCGCGCCAAGACCAGTTTGAACGATCTGCTGCGTGATTGATGCGCGACTGAAACCACCAACACCTCCAGAGGAACCTGCCCATGTCAGCCCAACTTGCACCCAATGGGTCACTCGGTGCCTCGGCCAGCTCCGCGCAGCCGCCCGGCACAATGGAGCGCATCCTTCGCCTGATGAGTGACAAGAAGGCGTCGGACGTCTATCTGTCGGCGCACTCGCCAGCCTTGATCAAGATCAACGGCCAGTGCCTGCCCATCAACACGCAGCTGCTGCCACCCGACGCGCCACGCAATTTGCTGGCCGAAGTGTTGCCCGCCGACAAAATTGTGGAACTGGAGGAAACCGGCGAACTGAACATGGGATTCTCGATGGCGGGTATCGGCCGCTTCCGTTTCAGCGGCATGCGCCAGCGCGGCTCCATCGCGGCGGTGATCCGTTTTATCCCCAACCTCATACCGGCGCTGGACACGCTGGGTGTGCCCATGTCGCTGGCCGACCTGATCCAGGAAAAACGTGGCCTGCTCCTGATGGTGGGCGCCACCGGCGCCGGCAAAAGCACCACGCTGGCCTCCATGATCGACCTGCGCAACGAGGCGCAATCCGGCCACATCCTGACCATTGAAGACCCGGTCGAATTTTTGTTCAAGAACAAGAAATCCGTGGTGAACCAGCGCGAGATCGGCGTCGACACGCAGAGCCTGCAAGTGGCCCTGAAGAACGCACTTCGTCAGGCGCCGGACGTCATTTTGATCGGCGAGATTCGCGACCGCGAAACCATGTCGGCGGCGATCGCTTACGCGCAGTCGGGCCATCTGTGCCTGGCCACCATGCACGCCAACAACAGCTACCAGGCCCTCAACCGTATTTTGAGCTTCTACCCGGTCGAAGTGCGGCAAACCATGTTGGGTGACCTGGCCGCAGCGCTCAAGGCCATCGTGTCGCAGCGCCTGTTGCGCGCCACCACGGGAACACGGGTTCCCGCCGTCGAGATCCTGCTCAACACCAAGCTGATTTCCGAGCTCATCGAGAAGGGTGATTTCTCCGGCGTGAAGGAAGCGATGGAAAAGTCCATGTCCGAAGGCTCCCAGAGTTTTGAGGCCGACATCGCCCGGATGATCGTGGACGGCACGGTTGAGCGCAAGGAAGGCCTGGCCAATTCCGACTCGCCCACCAACCTGATGTGGCGCATGCAAAACGACTTCAGCAGCAAGACCGCTGCCGTGGTTGAAGACGAGCAGGATGACGAGCCTTCATTCACGGAAATTACGCTGGATGTCAAACACTGATGTCTGCGACTCTGCGCCTCGCTGAACAACTGATCGCCTGCCGCTCTGTGACGCCTGAGGACGGCGGTTGCCAGGGCATCATTGCGCACCGGCTTGCGCCTCTGGGTTTTGTCAACGAAACCATGGTCCGCGGCCCAGAAAATTTTCGCGTCACCAACCTCTGGTCGAAGAGACAGGCTGGCCATGCGAATGGCGCGGCTGCCAAAACGCTTGCGTTCATCGGCCACACCGATGTTGTGCCAACCGGCCCCATAGACCAATGGGAGAGCGACCCCTTCACACCCACACACCGCGACGGCAAACTGTACGGGCGTGGGGCAAGCGACATGAAAACCTCAATTGCTGCGTTTGTGGTTGCAGTTGAAGAATTCGTTGCCGCCATGCCAGACGCGCCCCTCAACATTGCCTTGCTCCTGACCAGTGACGAGGAAGGCCCTTCTGTTGACGGCACGGTGAAGGTCTGCGAGGCGCTGGGCCAGCGCGGCGAAACCATTGACTACTGCATTGTTGGCGAACCCACCTCGATACGCCAAATCGGCGACATGGTGAAAAACGGGCGGCGCGGCACCTTGTCAGGCAAACTCACCGTCAAGGGCATTCAGGGACACATCGCTTACCCGCATCTGGCCAGAAACCCGATTCACGAGTTTGCACCAGCACTGTCCGAACTGGTCGCCATGCAGTGGGACAGCGGCAACGAGTTTTTCCCGCCAACAGCCTGGCAAGTGAGCAATGTCCATGGGGGTACTGGTGCCACCAACGTGATTCCCGGAACGCTGGTGGTGGATTTCAATTTCCGTTTCTCAACGGAGTCCACCGTTGAATCACTCAAGTCCCGTCTGCTTGCGGTTTTGTCCAGGCACCAGCTCGAATTCGAAT
Organism: Rhodoferax sp.; assembly: GCA_031397915.1. GTDB lineage: Bacteria > Pseudomonadota > Gammaproteobacteria > Burkholderiales > Burkholderiaceae_C > JANYCG01. The sequence continues at coordinate 2,783 of JANNMM010000049.1, forward strand.
TGGATTGGGTGGTGGGTGGCCAGCCCTTCATCACTACGCCCGGTACATTGTTGAACGCCGTGCGCGAAGCCATCCTTTCAGAGACGGGCATCAGCACCGAGTTGTCCACTACTGGAGGTACCAGTGACGGTCGCTTCATGGCGAAAATTTGCAAAGAAGTGATCGAGTTGGGGCCGACCAACGCCAGCATCCACAAAATCAACGAGTACCTGCCGCTGGCCGATATCGAACCACTGAAAAACATCTACCGGCGCGTTCTTGAAAATCTTGCCGGCCCCCACGCGTGACATTGGCCGAATGCATTGATCGCAGCGCAAAACAATTGCAGGCTGCTGGTGTGTCGTTTGGGCATGGAACGACCAACGCGTTTGACGAGGCGGCCTGGCTGGTCTTATGGAAGATCGGTTTGCCGCTGGATTCAGACTTGGCGAAAATCTCCTTGGCAAACCGGGCCTTGAGTCTCGCGGAAATTGAACAAGTTGCTGCATTAATCGAAGCGCGCATCACCAGCCGTAAACCTGCTGCTTACCTGACTCACGAAGCCTGGTTGCAAGGTGTACCGTTTCATGTCGATGAACGCGTGATCGTTCCGCGCTCCTTGATTGCGGAATTGCTTGAAGACGGATCCATTGACCCTTGGCTCTCGGAGTCCACCCAAAAGGTATTGGATTTGTGCACCGGCAATGGCAGTCTAGCCGTCTTGGCGGCTCTGGCGTATCCGGATGTGGTGGTGACGGCCTCTGACCTCTCCACCGACGCGCTCACCGTGGCCCGCATCAATGTGGAAAAACACGCCTTGGTCACCCGCGTTGAGTTGCTATTGTCGGATGGCTTGAAAGCTGCGGCGCTCGTGGCGCAGGGCCCATTTGATCTGATTCTCTGCAACCCGCCCTACGTGAATGCTCAAAGCATGGCCGACTTGCCACCCGAATACAAGGCCGAGCCCGCGATGGCGCTGGACGGCAACACCCACGGCGGCATAGACGGCATGGACTTTATTCGCGAGCTGCTTGATGCCGCACCGCCGCACATGAGCGAAAATGCGGTGCTGGTGCTCGAGATTGGCAATGAACGCGTTCATTTCGAGACCGCCTTCCCCCAACTTGAAGCCGTCTGGCTGGACACCAGCGCTGGCGGTGATCAAGTTTTGCTTCTCACCCGTTCCGCGATATGCGCCGCGAACCCATCGCAGGCCTGAATTCAATTGATCACTCTTAAAAATGTTGTTCTGCGCCGTGGCGCCAAAGTGCTGCTGGACGGCGCAACCGTCACCCTGAACCCCGGTGAAAAGGTCGGCCTGGTCGGCCGCAATGGCGCGGGCAAGTCCTCCCTGTTCGCCCTCTTCAACGGCGGCCTGCATGAAGACGCCGGTGAATACTTCATCCCGGCGCAATGGCGTATGGGCCAGGTGGCGCAGGACATGCCCGAGACCGAGCAAAGCGCCACCGACTACGTGGTTGAGGGCGACACCGTCTTGCTGGCGGCGCAGGAGGAGGTAACCGCTTCCGAATCCACCGAAGACTACAACCGCATGGCCAATGCCTACATGGCCTTGCAGGACGCCGGCGCCCATGATGCTCCGGCTCGGGCACAGGCGTTGATCCTCGGCCTGGGGTTCAAGACCACTGAACTGGACAACCCTGTCAACAGCTTTTCTGGCGGCTGGCGCATGCGCCTGCAGCTCGCGCGGGCCCTCATGTGCCCTTCAGATTTGCTGTTGCTGGACGAGCCCACCAATCACCTGGATCTGGACGCGCTGGTGTGGCTGGAGAACTGGCTCAAGCGCTACGAAGGCACGATGATCGTCATCAGCCATGACCGCGAATTTCTGGATGCCGTGACGAACGTCACCCTTCACATTGACGCCGGGAAATTGGTACGTTACGGCGGAAATTACAGCAAGTTTGAGGACATGCGCGCCGAGCAGATGTCGCTGCAGCAAAACGCATTTGCCAAACAGCAGGACAAGATCGCCCATCTGCAGAAGTTCATTGCCCGCTTCAAGGCCAAGGCCAGCAAAGCCAAACAAGCGCAGAGCCGCGTGAAGGCGCTGGATCGCATGGAGAAAATCGCTCCCCTGCTGGCCGAGGCTGATTTCAGTTTCGAGTTCAAGGAGCCAGCCAACCTGCCCAACCCGATGTTGGCGATGCAGGGTGTGAGTTTTGGTTATCCGCCACCCGCTGACGCGCCTGCGGGCACCCCTTCGACGACGATTGTGCGCAACGTCAGCCGCTCTGTGCTGGCGGGCCAGCGCATCGGCATTTTGGGTGCCAACGGGCAAGGAAAATCAACTGTGGTGAAGACCATTGCGCGCGAGCTGGCACCTTTGGGCGGCGATGTCACCGAAGGCCGCGGCCTCAACATCGGTTACTTCGCACAGCAGGAGCTGGACGTGTTGCGGCCATTGGACAACCCGCTGGAGCACATGATCAAGCTGGTCAAAGACATGACTGCCGCCGGAAAAATCGCCGGGCAACAAACCCGTGAGCAGGACTTGCGCAGCTTTCTGGGCACTTTCAATTTCGGCGGCGACATGGTCAAACAGGCCGTTGGCAGCATGAGTGGCGGCGAAAAGGCGCGCCTGGTGTTGTGCATGATCGTCTGGCAGCGGCCCAACCTGCTGCTGCTGGACGAGCCCACCAACCATCTGGATCTGGCCACGCGTGAGGCATTGTCAGTGGCACTGAACGAGTTTGAAGGCACCGTGATGCTGGTCAGCCATGACCGGGCGCTTTTGCGCGCGGTATGTGACGAATTCTGGATGGTCTCGCGTGGTGGTGTTGAACCGTTTGACGGCGACCTGGACGACTACCAGCGTTATTTGCTGGATGAAGCAAAACGCCAGCGCGAAGCCATCAAGGAAGCCAGCAGCCGCGCGGCCAAAGAAGAAGCGCAGGCTGCAATCGCCAGGCAAGCTGCACTCAAGGCCCAGGGCCCGGGCAAAGTCAACAGATCGAAAACGGAACGTGATCTCGCGCAGGTTGAAGAGCGCATGAAAACCCTGAACGCTGAAGGCGCCGCGCTGGAAGCCCACCTTGGCAAATCGGTGCACCCGGTAGAAATTGCCGACCTCGGCAAACGCCTCAATGAAGTGAACGCTGAATTGCAGTCGCTTGAAGAACGCTGGCTGGAGATGTCAACGGCTTGATCGGGAGTAAAAAGAAAGGGCCTGATATTGCTATCAGGCCCTCAAATTTTGGTAGGACGTGGCAGGCTCGAACTGCCGACCAACGGATTAAAAGTCCGCTGCTCTACCAACTGAGCTAACGTCCCATCAAGGGCAAGAACCAGCCGATTTTCAATCAAATTCTCAATGGAGCTCGGCAAGCTGAAACCCGTTTGCCACTTCTCAAACCCTTGCAGATTTGTGTTGCAGCAAAGCCTTAAATTATAACGTTAATTCTGGGTACTCTTCAATCTCGCTGTTCGAAATTTTCTCAAGAATCCATCCGGCAGCGCATTGACCGAAAGTTGCCGTCACACTCACGACGGAACCGTAACCCTGGCAATTGAGTGATCCGTCGCCCCCAATGGCGCATGATGGATCTGGCGGTCTAACGGCTTCCCGGCTAAACACACAGCTCACGCCGATCTTTCTACCCTCTTTTGCCGCACCATGGTTGCGCCGCAAACGGTATCGCAACTGCGCCAACAAGGGGTCATGGGTCACCACACTCAAGTCATCGATATCAACCTTGTGCGCCAGGCGTTTTCCGCCGGCTGCACCCACACATACGAAAGTCGCTTTGTGTTCAATCGCCCAAGCCGCCATGGCGGTTTTCGCCTGCATCTGGTCGCAGGCGTCAATCACCGCCTGCACGCCCGCTGGCAGCAACTGCGGCCAGTTCAATGGCGTCACAAACTCATCGACTGCGACGACCTGGCATTGGGGGTTGATTTGTGCAATGCGTTCCTGCATTGCAAGCACTTTTGCCTGCCCCAGTGTTGGCGTGATGGCATGGACCTGGCGGTTGACATTGGATTCCGAAACGTGGTCCATATCAATTAGGGTCAGCCGTCCCACGCCACTTCGCGCCAACGCCTCGGCGGCCCACGAGCCAACACCACCAATTCCGACGACGGCCACATGTGCATTGCGGATTCGGTTGGCGCCGTCGACGCCATACAGGCGATCGAGCCCGGCGAACCGCCGGGAAACATCCACCATCGGGTCGGACAAATCAGCCAAGGCGGTCAAGGCGCCAAATCTGATACTTGAATGCAGCCACAGCTCCCGCTATAATTGCCGCGACTGCTACAAAACTCGTAGCGCTCAAGGTGGAAATACCGGACAGGCCCTGTCCCACTGTACAGCCCAATGCGGTTACCCCGCCCACCCCCATAAGCGCAGCACCCGCCAGGTGATTGGCCACGTCTTCGGTCCCGGCAAACCCCTCCCAGCGGAACGCGCCAGTGAGCAGGGCATACACTGCCGAACCGGCGATAACACCCGCCACGGACACGACGCCCAACGTCAAAACCTTGCTCTTGTCGCTGAAAAACATCAGCCAGTCCAGTGAATACGCAATGGGCGCAACAAAACTCAGGGCTTCGGCCCGGCCAGAATTGGTTGCCAAAAACGCCTCCTGCAGTGTCTCAGGATGTTCTTGCAGGTAGCCAAAATGGCCACTGAGCCACCAAGCCAGCACCACAATGGCGCCAATGCCGATTCCGGCAAGCAGGTTGTCAAAACCCAGAAATTCTTTCCCCGCCAAAGCCCAGGCAACCAGGCCGCCTCCCAACACCAGTCCGAGCCAGAGTCCGACCACTGCAAGCTTTAAACCAGACGCAGCTGCAAACATTTGGGGCAAGGAGGAGCCCGACGCAAGCTCGAGTGCCACCCGGTCAACGGAACTGACACGCAACACGCCAGTGATGCCCTTCAATGTCGCAAAGGCTGCTAGCCCGAGAACCACCATCACCACCAGAGACTTCAGGTTTCCAGCGCCAATGCGCACCAGTGTTTTGCTACCGCAACCGGAGGCGAGCACCATGCCAAAGCCGAAAAGCAGTCCACCGACCAGGGCAGAAAGCCACATCCAGCGACTGGACGCATACAAGGTCTTGGCCGGGTCGATCCAACCCAGATATCCCATCGCGCCAAAACCGATCATGGCGATGCCGGCAGCCAATCCCCATTGACGCAGGCGCGTCCAGTCACCCATGTTGACGACGTCACTCACCGCCCCCATGGTGCAAAAGTGGGTTCTCTGGGCGATAGCGCCGAACATGGCCGACAACACGAACCCGGCCCAAAGCAATTGGACGGTCAGCGAAGGAATTTCTGAAGCTTGCATAGCCCGATTTTACGGGCCACCCGTGCCCGGGCTTTTGCCGGTTCAAATACCGCGCCATTCGACGCAGTGAGGTTACCGAAGGCGGGTCAAGCGGTCCTTGGCGGCAACTGCGGCCTCTGATTGGGGATAAGCTTTGCCAAGGTCTTCAAGGGTCTTGCGTGCGCCGCGGGTGTCCTTGAGTTCAATCTGGCAATTGGCAATCGACAAAACAGCCTCGGGCGCGCGCATGTGGTCGGGCGCTTGCGCCAACAATGAGCGGAAATTGACCACCGCCTCTTTGTAATCACGTGTGGCGTATTGCGCATTGCCAAGCCAAAACAGACTTGAGGGTGCATAACCGCTTTGCGGGTACCGTTTCAAGAAATCGACAAATGCAGGTTGAGCCAAAGCAAAATCGCCCTTGCGAAACGTGGCCAGTGCGGCTTCAAAATCACGTTTTTCTGCAGGATCTGCCAAAAATTCCCTGCCATCAACGCTTACTTTGGTCGGTTCAAACTTCCGGACACGGTCTTCAAAAGCCTGGGCAGCGTCTTTTTGTTGCCGCTGAACATCAGCAAGCTGGCGTTGCAGCAACTGGTTGTCGCGGGCTACCTGCTCGTTTTGTCCGCGCAAGGTGGCCATTTCGCCGCGCATGGTTTCAATCTGACCTTGCAATTCAAGTAGGCTGCGCCGCACTTGGGCGTTCTCTTCTCCTGAGCGTCGAACCTGCTCGGAAAGCTTCTGGTCTGATTCCTGGCGGATGGCTTCGGCCCTTTGGCGCAGGTCCAAAATGGCCTTGCGCGCCTCTTCATCATCAAACAATCCGGCAGACGCACCAGTGCAAGCGCAAGCCAACGCCAACGCAACCAAAACTCCGGGAAACTTCGGCAATTGCATGGCTTAACGGTAGGCCAATTCAGCCCGGCGGTTTTTTGACATGGCGCCTTCGTCACTGCCTTCGGCAGCCGGTTTCTCCTTGCCAAAACTGACCGCCTCCATTTGCGCTTCACCCACACCCAGCAGTCCAAGCGCCCTGCGAACGGCTTCGGCACGTTTTTGCCCCAGGGCAAGGTTGTATTCGCGCCCACCCCGTTCGTCGGTATGCCCTTCAATGGAGAGCCTGCGGTTTTTGTCGGCCAGGATGAAGCGGGCATTGGTGTCAATGAGGGCCTGAAACTCGGGCTTGATGACAAAGCTGTCGTAATCAAAATAAATCACCCGCGGACCGGAAGGGGCAGCACCAGCAGCACCGGCGCGGTTGAGATCAACGGGCGCCACCGCGCTTTGCGAAATACTGCCAGGCCCGGTTCCCGCTGCGCCTTGTGCACCCGAGCCCGCACCACCAATCTGGCTCACATTCGTCGCGGATTTGTCTTCGACCGGAACATCGTCAAGTTTCACCGACGACCCGCAGGCCACCAACATGGCGCAAATTCCAACAACGATCAAAAATCTCTTCATCTGTCTACTCCCGGATTGGTCAACAAAATAGGTCGGCGCAGAAGACTATTGCTTCTGGAACGGGCCCCAATGGGGTTCGCGGATATCGCCGCTCTGCCCGGTCAGCCGGGCCTTGATTTTCCCATCCAGTGTGGTCGTCATCAAGGCCTCCCGACCCTGCACAGACGTGGCATAGACGATCAAGCGGCTGTTGGGTGAAAAACTGGGGCTTTCATCCGTTCCAGTGTCGGTAATCTGACTGACGTTTCCACTGGAGAGTTCCATCACCTGCAATTTGAATGCGCCATTCACGCGTGAAATGTAGGCCAGCCAGCGGCCGTCTGGACTGGGCGCGGGCGAGATGTTGTAACCGCCTGTGAAGGTAACCCGTTCGGCGTTTGATCCGGCCGCCGCCATGCGGTAGATCTGCGGGCCGCCGCCCCGGTCGCTGACAAAGTAGATATTCTTCCCGTCCGGCGAAAACGCCGGCTCCGTGTCGATGCTGCTCGACTGCGCCAGTCGCCTGGGCTCGCCGCCATTGGCGTCTATGAGAAAAAGCTGCGAGCCGCCGTCCCGGCTCAACGTGACGGCCAGTGTGCGGCCGTCTGGCGACCAGGCGGGCGCGCTGTTGGAGCCTTTGAAGTTGGCGATCAGCCTTCGACGGCCGCTCAATACGTCATGGACGTACACCACCGGCTTGCGCGACTCAAAAGACACGTAAGCCAATTGTGAACCGCTGGGCGACCATGCCGGCGAAATGATCGGTTCAGGGCTGCCCAGCGCAGCCTGCGCGTTTTCACCATCGGAGTCCGCCACCCACAGGGTATGGCGTGCCCCGCCTTTCGTGACATAGGCAATGCGGGTTGAGAAAATGCCCCGCTCACCCGTCAGTTTTTCGTAGATGAAGTCGGCAATGCGGTGGGCCGTCAGACGCAGGTCGGCCTGTGACACGGCGTAACTCTGGCCGCCCAAATCCTGGCCACGGACAACGTCCCAGAGCCGGAACCGCACGTCAAAGCGCCCGTCTGCCAGCCGTGTGATGCTGCCGGCCACGAGCGAGTCCGCCGATTTTTGCCGCCAGGTGGACAAATCCGGGCGCGCGTTTTCGTCCATGGCGGTGCCCGCCGTGTCGATTGACTTGAACTGCCCGCTGCGCTCGAGGTCTGCCAATACGATTGCACCGATTTTTTGCGGCGCAAGGTCGTCACCCCGGAACCCGGAAACGGCAATTGGCAACTGCGTAAGACCCACACCAGAGACTTCCACGCGAAATTGTGCGTGAGCAGCAAAACCCAACAACGCCATCGCGGGCAACAAAATGAGGGATATCCAGCGCTTGATCATGGTTGCATTATCCCGTTCTCGTGACCACTGCATCGTCGCTGTACCGCAAACGAGCGTAACCAAGCGTAGGTTTGACAATGTTCGTGTTGGCGCGCAGTGACACCGTGCGCGCGTTTGCCGATTCCCGGGATCGGCTGGCTTCCTTGTGCCAAAGGTGGAAAACCTCGGTGGCACAAAAGCCGTTTTTGCGGGACACGCCCAGGTTGTGCAAGCGCAACACGAAGTCGGCGTCTTCATGACCCCATCCAATGAAGGATTCGTCAAAGCCGTCCACTTTTTCGAAGTCATCCTTCCAGACTGCCAGGTTGCAACTTCTGATGCCCTTCCAGGTGAATTTTTTCCGGACCCGAAAGGCGCCGTCCGGCAGCCGCATCAGGCCGGTCAATTTGCTCGCGTCACCTTGCAGCCGCCAGGCCAGCCAATACCGCACGCCCTTGCCGTCAACAACTTCATGCCCCTCAACCACCCGCTGCGTCAACGCTGGCGAAAGCAGGACACGGCTCCCGTTGGTGAAGCACCCGGGCGAAGCCAGGGCGCGATGGCGTGCGATGAAGTCGTTTTCAGGGACACAGTCGCCGTCCAGGAACACGATGTAATTGCCGCGCGCCGCAGCCACACCCCGATTGCGCACCTTTGACGCAGTGAAGCCAACGTCGGGATGCCAGACGTGGACCAGCTTGAGCGCCCGGGCGGCAGCTGAACCCAGAATGTTCTGCCGGTGCAGCTCGCTGGAGCCATCGTCTGCCACAATCACCTCAAAATTCCGGTCTGTTTGCCTCGTGAGCGCAGACAAAACAGCCAGCAAGGCGTCGCTGCGGTTGTAGGTTGTGATGACGAGGGAAACGAGGTTCGGTACTTCCATATTGAACTAGACTACGCAGCGCCTTGGGCACTCCGGGCGTGCAATATTCACCAAATACTACCATTCCCCGATCCCGCACAATGGGCAAACTCTCGGTCTATACCATCGCCTTCAACGAGGCAGAAAAAATAGCAGCCACGCTGAGCAGCGTGCAGTGGGCCGACGAAATCATCGTTGTCGACTCGCATAGCACAGACGGCACGGCCGAAATTGCAGCGTCATTGGGTGCCCGGGTGGTTCAGGTTGATTTCAAGGGGTTTGGCGACCTGCGCAACCAAGCCCTAGCCGCCTGCAGCCATGAATGGATCTTCAGCCTCGATGCCGATGAGCGCTGCACGCCCGAAGCCGCGCTGGAAATCCAGGGGATTCTTAAGGCCAGCGATTCAACCGATGCCCTGTACGAGGCCTACTGGGTACCCCGGCGCAATTTTTTCATGGGTCGCTGGATCCGGCACTCGGGCTGGTACCCCAATTACCGCCAGCCGCAATTGTTCCGCAAGGGAGCGATGCACTATGACCTGAAAGAAGTGCACGAAAACTTCATACTGACCTCAAAAAAGCCAATTGGTTTTCTGAAAAATGCGATCTGGCAGTTCCCGTTCAGAAACACGGGTGAGGTCTTGCACAAGGCCAACCGCTATTCCACGCTGGGTGCCGAGCGCCTGGAAGGACGCAAATTGGGCATGGGGCAGGCCTTGGTGCACGGCCTTTGGGCGTTTGTGAAACATTACGTGTTCAAACGAGGTTTCCTGGATGGTTGGCCCGGATTCGTCATTGCCTTGGGCAATTTCGAAGGCACTTTCTACCGGTATGTGAAGGCGATAGAAAAGCAAAAAGGCGCTGAATGGCAGCCGCCCGCGCAGTTTGAACTGTCCCGTCCAGACGCTTGACCGCCACCACCCATTCCCCGTTGAGTCCCGCCCAATCGGGATGGAGTTTCCGGCTGGCGCTGGTTTGCTTCCTCGCGCTCGCGGCCAGCCTGCCAATTGCCATGATCAGCCTTGGAAAATTGTTGCTCTTCATTGGTGCAGTCGGTTATTTCATCTCTGCAGCCCGGCAAGTGAATCACGCAAATGCACCGCCGGTGATGAGCGGGCTGCGCAGTCCGCCTTTGGTGTTGCTGATACTGGGCCTGTTTGCGATGAGCCTGATCTGGACGGTCGCCGACGCCGACGCCGCACTGATGTCACTGGTCAAACACGGCAAACTTCTGGTCATTGTGCTGGTGGCCGGTCTGATCCGCAGCCCACGGGAAGCGGCACTTGCGTTCTTCGCCTTTGGCCTGGGGCAAGTGGTTTTACTGGTAATTTCCTGGCTGCTTGCCGTCGGTGTGCCGTTGCCGTGGTCGCCCGCGCAGGGACGGGGCGTTGTGTTTTCCAGTTACCTGGATCAGGGCATCATCTTTGCAACCAGTGCTGCCATCCTTTGGCACTTGCAGCCTTTGACGCTGCCCAAGCCCTTGTGGCCCCGATGGTTCGCTTCGGTGTTTGCCGTCGCAGCCCTGGTCAATGTTTTCCAGGTTCTCATCGGCCGCACAGCCTTTGTCATCGCAGGTGTTCTGATGGGCTTGGCGGCGGTGTGGGCTCTGCCGGCGCGCTTGCGGTTGGCGGCCGTGCTCGGCGCCCCCCTGCTGGTTGGTGCGGTGCTCTATCTGAGCTGGTCACACCTGCCCAGCCGCGTCGTTGTGATCCTCTCAGAATCACGGAATTTTTCAGAAAAGGCCGATGTCAGCACCTCTTCGGGTTGGCGGCTCAACGCCTGGCAGCGGTCGGTGCAAGCCATTGGTGAGGAGCCACTGATAGGCCATGGGGTGGGCGGATGGACCCGCACGGTCAAACGCCTGCAAGGCCCGAACGCAACGGAGGTATTTGGCTCAGGGCCGCTGAGCAACCCCCATCAGGAGTATTTGTTGTGGGGGGTTGAGCTGGGCGTCGCGGGTGTCGCGTTGCTGTTGCTGTTGCACTTGGCTCTGGCACGCGACTTTTCAGGGTTTCCACAGCCGGTGTACCGCGCAGGGGTATCGGTTGTGGTCGCGATGGCGGTCGCCTGCCTGTTCAATTCGAGCCTTTATGACGGGCTGATTGGTGACTACTTTTGCATCGTTCTGGGCTTGTTGCTGGGCCTGGGAGTGGCCCTGCGTCAAAGTGCGCCCCTTGTAAACAGCCAAGCCACCCCATGACCGAGACGCCCGTTACCCATGCGCCGCTGACCGGGAAGCCGGTTTTGACTCTCTTTCAGCGCATCCAGCGGCTACGTCCCTATTTCAGCGGCGTGGGTCGGATTTGGGCATTGGTAGCTGTTGGCGCGACAGTGGGTGCAGCCACCGAGCCGATGATCCCGGCCCTTCTCAAGCCGCTCCTGGACCAGGGCTTTCAGCAAGGCAGGCTCGCGATCTGGACGGTACCGGTTGCGTTGTTGGCCCTGTTTGGCGTGCGCAGTCTGGCCGGTTACGTCGCCCAGGTTGGTTTGACGAAGATCACCAACCATGGGTTGCTGGCCCTTCGAAAAGCCATGTTCGCAAAGGTCCTGGCCTCGCACCTGCGGCTTTTTACCGAGCAAAGCGCCAGTGCCTTGTCCAACACCCTGGTGTACGAGGTTCAAACCGGAGCCGTAATGCTGGTGGCTTCATTTTTGAGCCTGTTGCGCAACAGCCTGACGCTGATCGCCCTGACCGCGTACCTGGTGTTTCTCAACTGGAAACTCACCCTGATCGTGGCCGCCATTTTCCCGGCGGTGGCCTGGGTGATGCGGGTCTTGACCAAACGCCTGCACCGGCTCACCAAATCCAGCCAGGACGCGACAGACCAGCTCGCCTATGTGGTTGAAGAAAACGTGTTGGCGCAACGCGACATCCGTCTGCAAGGGGCGCAGGGCTCCCAGTCGCGCCGGTTTGACACCTTGAGCGAGGCCCTGAGCCGTCTGGCGATGAAGTCTACGGTCGCCGGCGCCGCCATGACACCCATGACGCAAATGCTGGCGGCTGTGGCGCTTTCCGCGGTGATTTCTGTCGCGCTGGTTCAAAGCGCCAGCAGCGGCACCTCGGTCGGCGGTTTCGTGGCTTTCGTGACTGCCATGTTGATGATCGTGGCGCCAATACGCCAGCTCTCGGAGGTGTCCAGCCCGATCACGCGCGGCCTGGCAGCGCTGGAGCGTGCGCTGGACCTTATCGACAACACGCCCGATGAATCCGAAGGCCGATTTGAGGTCGCGCGCGCGCGCGGCGACATCATCTTCGCTGACGTCTGCGTGACTTTTCCGGGCAGCCCGGCGCCGGCCGTCGACCACTTCAGCCTGACGGTCAGAGCGGGTGAAACACTGGCCCTCGTGGGTGCTTCGGGTTCCGGAAAAACCACCTTGGTCAATCTGTTACCACGTTTTGTCGACGCCACGTCGGGCCTGGTCCAGGTGGACGGCCACGACGTCCGCGAATGGTCGCTCCTCTCCTTGCGCAGGCAATTCGCGATGGTGAGTCAACACGTGCTGATGGTCAACGACAGTGTGGCCAACAACGTGGCATTGGGCATGACTGTGGACCGCGAGCGCGTAGCCGCCTGCCTGCAATCGGCCAATCTGGGTGACTTTGTCGCCGCTTTGCCCCAGGGCATTGACACCGTCGTGGGCCACAACGCCATGCAACTCTCCGGCGGGCAGCGCCAGCGCCTGGCCATTGCCCGCGCGATGTACAAGGACGCGCCGATCCTCATCCTGGACGAAGCCACGTCGGCACTGGACACCGATTCCGAACGCCTGGTGCAAGCGGCGCTGGCTACGCTGATGAAAGGCCGCACCACACTGGTGATCGCGCACCGCCTTTCAACCGTACGCCACGCCGACCGCATCATCGTGATGGAGGCCGGACAAATCGCCGAAAGTGGCACACACGACGAACTTCTGGCCCACGACGGTGCCTACGCGCGCCTGAACCGAAGCGGCCTGCAGGCGCATTCCTCACCCGTTTTGTCTGATTGAAATCTTCATGAGCCTGATCACCGCTTGCCCAGTGGGCTGTACTGTCCCCTTTGAAACCACCCGCATCGCTATGCCCGAAGGCCCGCTCTTGCGTTGCCCCGAATGCGGCCAGTTGGTCAGTCAATGCAGCGAGGCCCTGTATTGGCAGTCCATGCAGGAGTTCAACGATCCGCGCGGAACCCTGCCAGACGCCCGTTCGGCGGTGCGCAGCCAGCGGCGCAGCAAGAAATACCTTGGCAACATCAGTGCCCTGCTCGGAAAAAAACCTGCGCAAACCCGTTTGCTGGACGTCGGTTGCTCCAGTGGCGCTTTTCTGGGGGCTGCCGTGCGACTTGGTTACGCTGCAGAAGGGGTGGAGCCAGCAGCCAAGGCCGCAGCGACGGCACAGGCTGCGGGGCTGAAGGTTTATCAGGGTCTGCTGCACGAGGCGGCTTATGCCAGCGCGAGTTTTGACGCCATCACCTTGCTCGAAGTGATCGAACATTTGAAGGAGCCCTTGCCGCTCTTGCAGGAGTGCCAGCGCATTTTGAAGCCGGGCGGCGTGTTGCTCGTCGGCACCGCCAATGCGGACAGCTGGCAGGCCCATGCTTTTGGTGCGCACTGGGACTATTTGAGCATCGCCAAACACGGCGGTCACATCAGCTTTTTCAACCCGAAGTCATTGCAAAAACTGGCCGCGCAGGCCGGCCTGACGCGAGCGCTCCTGAAAACCCGCAGTGTGCGTTTCAGCGACCGCGGCAACAGCTCGGAGCCGCTCTACTCTGTGCTGAAAATTACTGCTGAACTTCTCAACCCGCTCGCAGCGCTCCTGCATAAAGGGTCCGACATGGCGATGTATTTGCGGCGAAAGTAAATTTCGTTCATATTTAATTTGAATATATAGATTGATTATATTTAAATCAATTTATATACCAATATAAATAGCATTAAACCGCCATTATTCGTGACTTAATGCACTCTTTAAGTACATAGATTCTTGAACAATAGACAAATTTTTCCACTTAAAACCCGCTGCAAAGTCGCAAGCGGCTTGTCCCAGGCGCAGCCGCAGGCTCGCGACTCCTAAAACCCTTCTCAATGCTTCCGACAGCGAAAGCGCATCGGTCGGATCTTGAAGAATCAGGGCATTTTCTTCGTCGGTGAGCAATTGCGCGAGGCCACAATAACGCGCCGCACTCACCACCACCGGCAGGCCATGCGCCATGGCTTCGAGCACGACCATGCCAAAGGTGTCCTCCAGCGTCGGATGCACCAACGCGTCGGCCGCGTCGTAGGCCGTACCCACTTCACGCAGTTGCCCGAGAAA
>JANNMM010000111.1:0-5054 GCA_031397915.1 Rhodoferax sp.
AGTCGCCAGCCTTGCATCATCGGCATTGGTGAGACCGCCTACAAGCGGCGTGGCGGCCATGCCGGCACGTCGGAATTGACGCTTTTGCTGCAGGCTATCCGGGGTGCCGCTGCCGATGCGGGTATCGAAGCCAGTGAGCTGGATGGCTACACCTCGTTCGGCTTCGAGCGGCACGAGCCCGTGATTGTGCAAACAGCATTGGCCGCGCCGGTGCTGAATTTCTCTTCCATCGTATGGGGCGGCGCGGGCGGTGGTTGCTGCGGCTCGGTCATGCTGGCGGCCATGGCGGTAGCCACCGGCATGAGCCAATACGCAGTGGCTTATCGCTCACTTTGCCAGGGGCAGTATGAGCGCTATGGCGAGTTCCGCCCCCGGCCGGCCTATGGCCAGTACATCGCGCCGTTTGGCCTGATGGCGCCAGCGCAGATGACGGCGCTCACCTTTCGCCGCCACATGCACCGCTACGGCACCACCAGCGATCACCTGGCCGAGATCGCCCTGACCCAGCGGCAAAATGCCCAGAACAACCCACGCGCCGTCACCTACGGCAAACCACTGGACCGCGCGCAATACTTTGACGCGCGCCTGATCGCCGACCCGTTCCGCCTGTACGACTGCTGCCTTGAGACCGATGGCGCCTGCGCGGTCGTCGTGACTTCCATGGCCAATGCAGCCAGGCTGGGCAAGCCCGCCGTGGCTATTTTGGCTGCGGCAGACGCCAGCGGTCCGCGCTGGTCGCTCGGCCCCATGGGCACGCACAACATGCCGGTGGACGACTACAGCACGGTCAACTCGACGCAGGTGGCCAAGGCGATCTATGCCCAATCTGGTTTGCAGCCAAAGGATATCGATGTCGCCCAGATTTACGACGCCTTTACCGGCTTGATTCCGATGGCGCTTGAAGACTATGGCCTGTGCGAGCGGGGCCAGAGCCCGGCATTCATCGCCTCGGGCGGCTTGCGGGCCGATGGGGCATTGCCCATCAACACGGCGGGCGGGCTGTTATCAGAAGCCTATCTGCATGGCCTGAACCTGGTGATTGAAGGCGTGCGGCAGATGCGTGGCGCATCCCCGAACCAGGTGCGCAATGCGCGCACTTGCCTGGTCACCAGCGGCGGCGGCGGCGGCCACAAGAGCGCCCTGATTCTTGGAAAGGCCTGAAGCCATGCGTGCATTCCCCCTTGGCCCCACAGGCCGCATTGTTTTGCCCAACGCGTTCCGCCACACCAGCGCCTTGCTGGAGCGCCAGGTGCGCGACCGCCCCGACAGCCCGTACCTGACGATTGAGGGCGAGACCTACACTTTTAAAGCTGTCCATGAGCGCGTGATGCGCGTTGCTGCGGGCCTGGCCGGGTTGGGCGTGGCAGAAGGCACACGGGTTGGTGTCATGTTGCCCAACGTGGCCGCCTATGTCTTCGTCTGGCTGGCTGCGTCGCATCTGGGCGCCACCACCGTCGCCATCAATCCCCAGTTCAGGGGGCAACTGGCCGACAACGCGCTGGGCAATACCGAATGCAGTGTGCTCGTGCTGCACGCTGCATCAGCCGATGTTCTGGCGACGGTCTCTGTGTCCACGCGGGAGCGCATTCGTACCGTCATCGGGACTGACGCACAGACCAGCGGTCGCGACGGGGTGGTCAGCCTGTCCGCGCTTGAAACTTCTCCGCTGGTGGCAACCCCCAACGCAGCGGGCGACTTGCGCTCGATCCACGCCATCTCGTTCACGTCGGGCTCCACCGGGCCGGCCAAGGGCGTGTTGATCACCGCCAACCAGGCGCTTGACGCGGCCTGCACCTACGTGCATGCCACTGGCCTTGCGGGTGATGACATTCTGTACACGCCGTTCGCCTTCTTCCACGGCATGTCCACCCGGTTGGGCCTGCTGCCAGGTTTGATCTTGGGGGCCCATGTGGTGGTGGGGGCCCGCTTCAGCGCATCGCGCTATTGGCAAGAGGCCATTGACTGTGGCGCCACGGTCGCGCAGACCCTGCCCCCCATGACGGCCATGCTCAAGGCCCTGCCCCCCAGCCCCAAGGACCGGCAACACAAGGTGACGCGGATGTACAACTCCCGCGCTGATGAGGACTTTGAGCGCCGTTTTGGCGTGCGCCTGGTCGAGGCCTACGGCATGACAGAGATGGGGTTGCCGGTCTACAGCGGGTTCCCCGACCGGCGCGCAGGCGCAGCAGGCAAGGTTCACCCCGAGTGGGAAATGGCCATCGTTGACGACCAGGACTGCCCCGTGCCCGCAGGCGAACCCGGTGAACTGGTCTTCCGGCCCCGAAGCCCGTGGCTGCTCACCCCCGGCTATGTGGGTCAGCCGGGCGCAACGGTTGAAGCCACGCGCAACCTGTGGTTTCACAGCGGCGACATCGGCCGCCAGGACGAAGAAGGCTATGTCTTCTTCATCGACCGGCGCAAAGAACGGATTCGGCGCCTGGGTGAGAACATCTCCAGCTTCGATGTCGAAAGCCTGGTCTCGTCCCACCCGGATGTGCGCGAGTGCGCTGCGCTGGCTTACCCGGCTGCGATGGGAGAAGACGACGTGCGCATCGTGGTTGTGAAGGCCGACGATTCAAACTTAAGCGCCAGTTCGCTTTACGGCTGGTTGGTGAACGTGATGCCCAGGTACATGCTGCCGCGCTATATCGAGTTTGCATCCACGCTGCCCCGTACCCCGACCAACAAGATCGAGAAGTTCCAGCTCAAGGAAGCCGGTCTGGCGGCAAGCGTGTGGGACCGCGAAGCCCATGTGCCGGACTCCCGCGTCAAAACCCCAGCCATTGCTACCGCATAAATACCAAAGGACACACCATGACAAACACCTTCAAACCCTGCAAATCCCTTCTTTTTGCATCCGCGCTTGCAACGGCTGCGCTTTTCGCACTGCCGGTCTTGCCCGCTATCGCGCAGACCTACCCGTCCAAAGCCGTCAAAGTGCTTGTTCCCTACAGTCCGGGCTCCAACCCGGATTTGGCCGCGCGCATTGTGACCCAGCAACTGTCAGAGCGGCTGGGCCAGCCCTTTGTGCCCGACACCAGGATTGGCGCTGGCGGGGGAATTGGTTTGAGCGCCGCAGCCAAGGCGGTCCCAGACGGCTACACCCTCGTCGTGGGCCACGTCGGCGGGCTGGCCATCAACCCCAGCATTTACGAGAAACTGCCCTATGACGCGGCCCGTGATTTTGTTCCCATCATGCAGTTGTACAAGTCACCGTTGCTGCTGGTTGTTGCCGACAGCTCGCCTTTCAGGACGCTGGCAGATGTGATTGCCGCGGCCAAGGCCAGCCCTGGCACGCTGACCTATTCGTCAGGCGGCAATGGCAACGGTGCGCACCTGTCGGGTGAGTCTCTCAGCGCCCTGAGTGGCGTCTCCATCAAACACATCCCGTACAAGACGGTGTCTGATGCACTGGTGGCCGTGGCCGGTGGCGACATCACTTTTTCTTTCGGCAATCTGGCTCTGGGAATGCCTCTGGTGAAGGGCAAAAAGCTGCGCGCGCTGGCTTTCAGCGGAGATGCCCGCGTTGCAGAATACCCCGACATCCCGCTGGTCAGCGAATCCGTCAAAGGTTTTGAGTTCCACGACTGGAGCGGCCTGCTAGCCCCTGCTGGCACGCCCCCGGCGATCATTGCCAAACTGCAGCGCGACATCTCCGGCGTGCTGGCGCAACCTGACGTCATCGCGAACATGCGCCTGCAGGGCTTGATCCCGGTGCAAAATACCTCCGAGCAGTTTTCCAGGTTCATTGACGCCGAGCAGAAAAAATGGGGCCAGCTTGCCAAGAGCATCAACCTCAAGCTGAATTGACCCAGGATTTTCCATAAAGGCTTTGCGCGATGTACCAGCTCCTGCACGGAATGCGCGTGGTTGAATGCGCTTCCTTCATCGCCGCGCCCTCGTGCAGCCTGCACTTGCAGCAGATGGGCGCACAGGTCATCCGCATCGATCCAATTGGCGGTGGGCCGGATGCGCACCGTTGGCCGCTGTCCGCTAACGGCAGCAGCCTGTATTGGGAGGGCCTGAACAAGGGCAAGCTGTCCATCGCGGTGGACTTCGCATCCCCCGAAGGCCGTGCCCTGGTGGCGCAACTGGTATGCGCATCGGGTGACGGTGGCGGTTTGTTTGTGACGAACTTCCCTGCCGATGGTTTCCTGTCGCACGAGCGCTTGCGCCTGGGTCGGGCAGACCTCATCACCACCCGCGTCATGGGCTGGGCCGATGGCACGCCAGCGGTGGACTACACGGTCAATGCCGCCATCGGCGTGCCCTACATGACCGGGGCACCTGGGGCATCCGGCATCCGCACGGAACCCCCTGAACCTGTTAACCACGTGTTGCCCGCCTGGGACTTGCTGGCCGGAGCGTACGCGGCGTTTGCCCTGCTGGCCGCCCAGCGCCACCGCCAAGCCACCGGCCAGGGGCAGGAAGTGCGCGTGCCGCTGTCAGACATTGCCATCGCCTCGCTCGGGCACCTGGGCCAGATCGCCGAGGTGCACAGTGGCACGGATCGGCCCAAAATGGGCAACACCCTGTTTGGCGCATTCGGGCGCGATTTCAAAACCGCAGATGGCAAGCGTTTGATGGTGGTTGCCATCACGCCCCGGCAGTGGACGGGCCTGGTGAAGTCCCTCGATTTGGGCGCGGCGATAGTCAGGATCGAGGCTGCTCTGGGTGTCTCGTTCATGAAGGATGAAGGCTTGCGCTTCACACACCGTGACGTGATCACGCCGCTGGTGGAGGCGGCGATTGCACGGCGCAGTTCAGACGCGCTGGGCGTTGTCTTTGATGCCAACGGCGTGTGCTGGGGGCCGTACCACACGCTCAAGTCCGCATTGACTGAAGAGCCGCGCCTGGTCTCCGCCAACCCCCTCTTCAGCTCCGTGACCCATCCGAGCGGTTTGACTTACCCGACTCCAGGCGCGGCGGCGACCATGGTCCAAATGGAACGGTCGGATGCGCAATGTGCTCCTCGGCAAGGTGAGCACACCGATCAGGTATTGGCAGAACTGCTGGGCTTGTCGAACACGCAGATTGGCCTGCTGCATGACAGC
>JANNMM010000093.1:0-8762 GCA_031397915.1 Rhodoferax sp.
GATCGACAACGTGATGGACCCGATGCACGGCACCTTTGTGCACAAACAGTCCCATTCCATGAGTGAAGGCGACATCAGCGCCAAATTCAAGCTGCGTAAAACCGCACACGGCTTCATGTTCGAGAAAGATGGCCAGCGCGATGTGAACTTCGACTGGACCGAATTCGGCGTCACCGGCACGCACTGGCTGCGCCTGGCCATCCCTTATCCAAAAACCGGCGGCCCGGGCGGCAGTTTCGGCATCATCGGCAGTTACACCCCGATTGCGCCCAACTTCGCGGCGGTGTTCCACTGGCGCTGCCGCAAGGTGCAGGGTTGGGAGCGTGACGTGTGGCGTTTTCTCTACCGCAACCGGCTGGAGGCGCGCCACTGGACGGTGCTTGAGCAAGACCGCGTGATGTTGGAGGCGATGGAGCCCGACGCGAACCGGCGCGAACACCTGTACGAACACGACGTGGGCCTGTCGCGCCTGCGCAAAGTCATGCAGGCCATGGCGCAGAAGCAACTTGCCTCGCCGTGAACGCGGCCAAAATCTTCTGCGCCGAGGTGCCGGACAACCCGGCGCTCACCTTCACTGGCGCCTGGCGCATGGGTGAAGAAGTGGTGATGTCGGGCATGACAGCGCGGTCCGCCAAGCCCGGTGCGGTCACACCTGCCAGCGCCTACGACCAGACCATCGTCGTGTTGAAAAAGCTGGAGGCCCTGGTCACGGCCGCCGGCGGCCACAAACACAACCTCATCAAGACCGTGGTGTACCTCACCGATATCAAAGACCGCGAAGAAGTCGGCCGCGCCCGCAAAGATTTCTTCGGTCCGGATGCGGCGGGTTGTTACCCCACGTCCACGCTGGTGGCGGTGAGCGCCCTGGTATCGCCCGAACTCAAAGTCGAGATCGACGCCTGGGCGCGGCTGGACATTGATTTGCGCAACTCGGCGCAGTAGTCTTTCTTCGGCGCGGGCAAAGTTGGCCAGACCGCATGGAAGCCCGCGGCGGTGTCGGCGTCCACCGGCGAGTCGCTCGCCGCCAGCAAAACCGATGTCGACTTGACGGTGGCGCCCAGGTGGCGCGCGACGCCCAGTGTTTTGTCCACATGGCCACTGCCGGCGATCAGCAACACCTTTTTACCTGCCGCATCGGCGACGGCGCGGCGCACATGCTCGGCCATCGCCACATCGCGGGCAATCTGCACACGTGTCATTGGCGCGATCTGGCTGGCTGGCAGCAGGTCGCAATGGCCTTCGCGGATGGCCTGGTTTTGGCGTTGCAAGGCGGCGGCGTCCAGTCGCGTGTCCAGAGCCGCATTGGCCATGGCCTCGCGCAGGGCGGTTCGCGGCAAGTTGGCGCCCACTACAGGGATGCCACCTTGCACGGCGGCCATCACGGCGGGTGCGTAAGCCAGCCAGGGCCAGGCTTTGTCGTCCCATTGGAGTGCGATTTTGACGTCGGCTTCGCTGGCCTGCCGCGCCAATGGCGCAGTGGTGGTGCCGCGCACGGCCATTTCGATCACGAGTGCAGCCAGCTGGCCCCGGGCGGCGAGTGTTTCAACCACCTCGCGCTGGATGCGCTGGTGGTCGGCGTTGTCGTGTTGTTCTCCGAGCAGCAGGGCGTCGGTGGGCAGCAGGACCAACAGGCGGCTGGGAACGTCCAGTCGATGTGCAAGTGGTGTGGGGGCGCTGCAAGCTGTAAGCAAAAAAATGCTACTAAAATAGTAGCAAACTAACCATATAATACGTGACTTGAACACCAATATCTTTCCAAAATCATCCCCGGGAGGGTTTTCGCTGAAATGTTAATATGGGTGTTAATTTTTCAGTAAATGATCAGTGCACCAGCACCGGGTTTTGCGCCAGCTCGGCGTATTGCTCCAGCGTGTCTTCGACTTCTTCCTGCGTCGGCGTCTTGAGCTGCCAGGCGGAAATGTGCTGCTGGAACAGCTCGGCCCAGGAGCCGTCGAGGTAAACCTCTTTGCCCGAGCGTTTGTCGACAATCTCAAAACCGTGGCGCGCCATCACCGGCAACGGCTTGTTGGCCGGCGCGTCGTGGTTGGCCTGCGCCGCATCCAGCGCCGTGGCAGCCTCCACCAGGGCCGCGTTGGCCAGCATGTGGGTCACAGAATAGGTTTCGGAATCGTAGAGCGTATGCATGGACTTTATTTGATACCTTTCCATCACTATTCAAGGTTGCCGTAGAAGCGTAACAGGGTTTTACAGAGAAAAACCATCAGGGTGTCTCGGTGGCACGCCACTGTTGGTCAATAAAGTCACCATTTCGTTCAGAAATTTTGATCCGCACCGGCAAATAACCCAAACTCGGCGCCAGCCACAACTCGGCGGTCTGGTCGAATTCTTTCCGCGCGCCGCGCGAGAGTTTGAGTGTGGCGACCTCGCCACCGGGCAAACTGAGTTTTTCTTCCCCGTTGACCACAAACACCCAGGTGTCGGGTGAACGCGCGCCGATGGTGACAAATGTCAGCTCGGTGCCCGCCGGAAACAGGGCCGGCGCGCCCGCAAGCATGGCGCCGACCTGCACAAACACGCTGAGCTGGTCCTGCATGCCGGCCAGGAGAGGCACTTGCGGCGTGTTTGCGCTGAAGACCACCATCTGTTTGTCGCGCTCGAAATGCGCCGCCACCTCCGAAGAGCGGAACTTGTCGCTGAAACGGGTGGGCAGCAGGCCTTCGCTGCCGATGCGCCCGGTGCTGGTGAAGATCTTGCTGCCAATGAGTGGTGCGCGCCATTGCAGCCGGGCGTCGTAGCTGTTGCCGTCCTGCAACCACAGAAATTCGCCGTTGAGGTTCCAGTTCATGCTGTCCACCAGCGCCACAGTTTTGTACAGAAGCCGCACCGAGCCCGGCACGGTGTAGGCGACTGCGCCTGCGGGCGGGCCGGCGGGGAGTGCAGAGACAGGGGGCGGCGAAGTTGCCGCAGCGGCCGTCGCTCCATCGGCCGCTGCCACCTGCGGCGCACTGGCGGCTGGCTTTGGTTGGGCGGCGACCGTTTCTGGCGGCTTAGCAGCGTCTGGCTCTGTGGCGGAGGGCACATTGTCAGCAATGGCCACCGCTGAATTCGGTTCTGGGGTGCCGTTGGGTGCGGGGGATGCGTCCAGGCTTGCGGCCGGGCGCACCGCCGGGCGTTTAATCGGGCGCGGCGCGGGCGGCCGTGAGGGCAACACAGCCGGCGCGGTGGAGGCCAGGGGCGCTGCTGCGGCGACAGCCCGCGTGGTGAAGGGCCGCGTCACCAGGGCTGTTGGCGCGTCGATCGCGTTGCCGACCACTTGCACCACCAGCGCATGGGCGAGCAACACAACCGCACCCAAGCCGGCCAGCGCTTTGCGCGGCAGACCGGCATGGGCAGGGCTGGCAGGGGTGGTCAAGGCATTCACTTAGACTTCAACGCTTGATCGAGCCGATCAGCAGACCCAGGCGGCGCGAAATAGTCACACTCCAGCGGAATTTTTCAATGAAATTGGCAACTTACAAAGACGGCTCACGCGACGGCCAGCTTGTCGTCGTCTCACGCGACCTCTCCACGGCCCATTATGCGACCGGCATCGCCGACCGCCTGCAGCAGGTGCTGGACGACTGGAACTTCCTCTCCCCGCAGCTGCAAGACCTGTACGAAGCCTTGAACCGTGGCGGGGACGGCCCTTCCGGCGCCGGAAAAGCGCGCCACGCCTTCCCGTTTGACCCGTCGATGTGTATGGCGCCGCTGCCACGCGCCCACCAATGGGTCGACGGCTCGGCTTACCTCAACCATGTGGAATTGGTGCGCCTGGCGCGCCACGCGCCGGTGCCGGCCAACTACTACACCGAGCCCCTGATGTACCAGGGCGGCAGTGACGATTTCCTGGGCCCCCGCGAAGACGCGCCGTTTGCCAGCGAGGCCTGGGGCATCGATTTCGAAGCCGAAGTGGTCTGCATCACGGGCGACGTGCCGATGCAAAGTTCACCTGAGCGCGCGCTCGACGGCATTCGCCTCATCATGCTCGCCAACGACTGGAGCCTTCGCCATCTGGTGCCCGATGAACTGGCCAAAAACTTCGGCTTTTTGCAGAGCAAACCGGCCACTGCCTTCAGCCCGGTGGCGGTGACGCTGGACGAATTCACCACGCCCGGTACCGCGGGCGCCGCCGACACCAGCGCCTGGAACGCCGGGCGCCTGAGCGTCACCGTGCAGAGCCAGTGGAATGGCCGCACGGTGGGCCTGTGTGACGCCGCTACCGACATGACTTTCCACTTCGGCCAGCTCATCGCGCATGTGTGTAAAACCCGAAACGTGCGCGCCGGCAGCATCATTGGCAGCGGCACGGTGAGCAACAAGGGCGTGGAGGTGGACGGCAAAAAAGACTGGCCCAAAGGGTACAGCTGCATCGCCGAGAAACGCGCCATCGAGACCATTCTGGACGGCGAACCCAAGACCGACTACATGAAATTTGGCGACACGATCCGCATTGAAGCCAAGGGGAAAGACGGAACGAGCGTGTTTGGGGCCATCGACCAGAAAGTGGTAAAGCACGGCTGAACGCCCCGCTCATCGGCTGGCGGGGCCCTGCGATCAGGCAAAAAAGCGTTCGATCTGAGCCGCAATTTCGCCAGGCCGGGTCATCGTCGGGATGTGGCCGGAATCGTTGAAAACCACCAGTTCAGCGTTGGGCAGGGTTTTGGCCAAGGTGTGCGCCTGCTCGACGGGCACGATTTTGTCGCCGTCGCAGTGGATGACCAGCGTGGGTTGCTGAATCTTCGGGAGTTCGGCGCGAATATCGGCCTGGTTGTTGACCCGTCGCAGCGCGATCGCCGCCTCGGGCAGGGCGCGGTTGATGATCTGGCGGCCCCACCGTTTGATGTGCGCGGGGCCGTCGTCGGGCATGCACAAGTCCACAAAGCGGTCGAGTGTGGCCGCATAGTGGTGTTGCAGGCCTTGCAAAAACGGGTCCGAGGCCGCGTCCAGCCCGCGAAACACCATGCCGTCCACTACGACCAGGCCGCTGATGCGCGCTGGGTCGCGCAAGGCTGCGCTCAAGGCGGTTATGGCACCAGACGATTCCGCCGCCAGCACGCAACGCGCAACGCCGTGGGCGTCCAACACAGCAAACACGTCGTTGACCAGGTGGTCCAGCATGATGGAGTCGAGCGCCGCGACGCTGGCCCCGGTGCCCCGGTGGTCATAGGTGATGGTGCGCCAGCGCTGGCTCAAGGTTTCAAACGGCAGCGCCCACAATTCGCCGCTGCCGATCCAGCCGCCAATGCCGAGAATGGCGGGCGCGTCGTGGGGGCCGAAGGCGTTGCAGTACAGGGTGGCTTGGGGGGTTGACACAAACATGGGGGTCTCCTTTGAAAACCACCATTGAATCGATCACCGCTGCCGCAGACCAGCGGGCCTTTGTCCCGATCGGGTGCCATTTGCGCGCCGCGCAGGCGGTTGGCAGGGGGCAAATGTCCCGAAGCACGGCTCAGCCGAAACCCGCGTCAGCCAAACCCCAGTTCCCGCGTACGCACCACGGCCATCGGACGGCCTTCCACACCAAGTTTGCGGTACAGGCGCGAAAGGCTGTTGCGCACGGTTTTGTCGGTCACACCCAGGTGCGCGGCGATCTGCAGGTTGTCCTGCCCGGCGGCCACCAGCGCCATCAACTGTTTTTCGCGTGGGGTAAAGGCGCCGGCCAATGCGCCCGGCAAAGTGCCCGCCTGGTTGCCCTGCGGTTGGGTCACAAAATCGCGGACGGCGCTGCAAAAACGCTCGAACGCCGGCTCACCGGCCAGCGGGATGTGGTTGCGGCTGGCGAGTGTTTCAAAACGCGCGCCGTCTATGTGCGCGGCCAAGGTGCGCCCCAGTTCAATCGGCACCATGGCGTCGCCGTCGCTGTGCAAAACCAGGGTGGGGCAACGCACCTGTGCCAGCAAGCCCCGCACGTCAAGCCCCACGCGGGCGCGGAAGATCGCTGCGGCGCGTTCGCCGGAGCACGAGAGGCGTTGTTGTTCGGTGAAGGCGGCCGCCTGCGCGCTGTTGCTGTCGGGGATGAAGCTGGTGGTCATGAACTGCTGCACGGCGGCGTCGCCACGCCCCCAGCCGAGCGCCATCAGCTTCACGATGGCTTCGAACATCTGCAACTGCTCGGGCGTAGGCGAGCGGTGCAGCAGGCCGCAGGCGTAGGCGCCGTGCAGCACCAGGTGGCTCACGCGTTGCGGGTGTTTCGCGGCGTAAGCAATGGCAGGCGCCCCGGCGCCCGACATGCCCAGGAGCGCCACCTGCGTGTGCCCGGTCGCGTCAAAAACGGCATCGACAACGGCCTCCAGTTCCTCCAGCGCCGCCTCCAGCCCGAGTTCGGCCGAATCAGCACCCGACAAACCACAGCCGCGCTCGTCATAACGCACCAGTTGCAAGGCCTGGTTCAACTGCGCGAGCCAGGGCTGCCACAGCGGCGACTGCAGGTCTTGCTCGACATGGGTCATCCAGTGCGCCACCCGCACCAGCGCCGGCCCGCGACCGCTGGCGGCCCAGGCAATGCGCGTGCCAGAAGACAGCCGCGCAAACCGGATGCCAGGGGCTAAATTGTGGGTGAATGTGGGGGTGAGCGCCGTCTTGGAGGCCATGGTCAAATGCTAACTGCAAAGGGCTGGCAAGCTGCAAGGCGTGGGGTTCATGGCCGACGATTCAGGGCCATCCGCCAGTGCGCACAGCTGGGACCTAATTGTCGTTGTGTGTTGATTATATTTGTTTGTTTTAATAAAAAATATTCAATTTTGCTTATATATTAATAGCTAAAAATTTAATTAACTTGTGACTTTAGTGCCATTATTAATCTAATATGAAACTCCTAAATATTTTATTCTTCGTGTTGTTGAGTGCTTGCGCCTCCTCCGGCGACGTTGGCTTTCGCCAGCAGGTCAACTTTGCACCGCCGCTGCCAAACACCAACCCCGAGCCACTGGTCACAGGCGCCAAGGCGATTGCCGAGACGTTGGCCAAAGGCGGCTACGTTATTTACCTGCGCCACGGCAAAACGCAATACGACCAGATCGAGCGCGAGCGCGACAACCGCAAAAACGGCACCTTTGACCTCGCCAAATGCGACACCCAGCGCCAGCTCTCCGACGAAGGCCGCGCCGAGATGCGCGTGGCGGGTGGGCAGTTCCGCCAGGTGCGCTTGCCGATCGACAAAGCCTGGAGCAGCCGCTACTGCCGCGCCACCGAGTCGGCGGCCTTTTTTGTCGATGGGGCCGAGGCCACACAAGGCTTGAGCGGCGAGGGCGATTTTGGCGTCGACCCGAGCATCAAGGGCCGCGTGCAGGCGTTTCTGGCGCAGCGGCCGGCTCCGGGCAAAAACCACTTCATGATGGCGCACGGCGGCATCTTCTGGCTGGCCACCGGTTTTGCGATCCAGGAAGGCCACACCGTGGTGCTGGACCCAAGCAACCCGAAGGTGATCGTGGCGCGCATCGGGCCCAACGAATGGGGTGCCGTCGCGCAGATGCGGCCCTAAATCAGACGCTTCGGCATCGGCAACAGTATGACCGCGGCTTTTATTGCTGCGGCACCACCTGCGGCGCGCCCGGCATCACGGGCAGGGTTTTGGAGTCGAGTTTGGCGGCGTATTCTGCCGCCAGCTGTGCACCGCTTTTGTAATGCGGCACGCGGAAGACCAAACGTTTGTAACGGGTGATCCAGGCGTTGGAGCCGGCCACTTCGCTGTTCCAGAGCTGGTGGGCGCGGTCGAGGTTCAGCACCGTGTCCATTTCGAACTCGTCGCGCGAGGTCTGGCCGCCAAACACATACAACTTGCCTTTGTAGATGCGCCAGGTGTTCTCGGCGCCGCCACCGCCCCAAGGCACCGCGTAGTCGATGCCGTTGGAGCAGAAGCCGCCAAACTGCGGCATGTATTTCTCGGGAGCGGCGGCAAACATGGCCTTGTTGGCCTCAGAAGAGAACCGGTAGATCACGCCCAGGTGCTCGAGCTTGATCGCCGGGTCACCCTTCACCGCCTTGTTCTGCGTGAAATACGCCACCGCGTCGTGGCCTTCGAGCATCAGCTTCGCGTCGGCGCCCTCAGACATGGTGCGCCAGGGCCCGTTGTTGGGTGAATTCCAGTTGCTGCCTTGCAATTGGGGTTGCGGTTGGGTCTGCGCCAGCGCGGCACCGCCTCCGAGCAGCAGGTAGGCAGTGCAAATCAGCAGCCAACGGGGGACAAGTGCGTACATGGGGCTCTCCTAATTGGCGAAACAGTGTGGGTAGACCCGTGAAAACCCGCGCCAGTTCCCGCTTTGCTGAAACAGCCTGTTATCGCAAAATGGGGCAAACCAGTTTTACCCCTTGCCTACCCGAATTGCATGAACGGAGCCCCATGAGCACGCTTTCCCTGATGGACCTGGCGTTTTTTATTGCCGAGTCAGACGCCAGCCCGAAACATGTGGCCGGTCTGCAGATCTGCAAGAAACCAACCGGCGCCAAGCCTGGCTTTGTCAAGTCGATCTACGAGGATTATTTGACCTTTGCCGATGTGGCGCCGCCCTTCAACCGCGTCATCCACTTCACGCTGACGGCCATGCCCAGCTGGAAAACCGTGGACCAGGTGGATTTGGGCGCCCACGTCTTTTTTCACAAGCTGCCACCCAAAAAGAACGACCGCCAGGCGCTGTTCGAGCTGATCGGCAGCCTGCACACGCCGGTGCTCGCCCGCGTCCGCCCGCTGTGGGAAGTACACGTGATCGTCGGCCTGGGGGGCGTCTTGGGCGCTGGCCATTTCGCGCTCTTCCTTATGATTCACC
>JANNMM010000102.1:0-5987 GCA_031397915.1 Rhodoferax sp.
TGGGCGATGCCGCCCACCCGATGTTGCCGTATATGGCACAAGGTGCAGGCATGGCGATTGAAGATGCGGCTTGCCTGGCCGGTGGCCTGGCCCGCATGCCGCAAGACGTCCCGCTGGCCCTCAGTGAGTACGCCACTGCGCGTTGGCGGCGCAACGCCCGCGTGCAAAAGCGCTCAATGCGCAACGGGCGAATTTTTCATGCCGATGGCGCGCTGCGCCTGGCGCGCGATGTGTCGATGAAGCTGATGGGCGAGCGTTTGCTGGACGTGCCCTGGCTCTATCAGGCGTAGCCCACACCCTGCGTATTCACATAGACCGAATACACCGACGTTGTTGCGGCCATAAACAGCCGGTTGCGGTGCACACCGCCAAAACACACGTTGGCGCAGCGTTCGGGCAGGTCGATGCGGCCGATCAGTTGGCCTTTCGGATTGAAGATGTGCACGCCATCCAACCCGGCTTCGCCCATGCCCCAGCCGCACCACAGGTTGCCATCCATGTCGAGCCGGAAGCCGTCGGGCGTGCCTTTGGCGCCGGCTTCGATCAACACGCGGCGGTTGGCGAGCGACTTCGCACCCACCTGGCCAGCCACCACATCAAAGGCCAGTATCTTGCGCGGTGTGGCGCGCGACTCAACGATGTACAGGATTGACTCGTCGGGTGAAAACGCCAGGCCATTGGGCTGGTTGATGCCTTCTGCCACGGCGCTCAGCGTGCCATCCGGGTCAAGGCGGTAGACGTTGGTGGGCAGCTGCGGCTCGTCTTTGTCGCCCTCGTAATTGCCTTGAATACCAAACGACGGGTCGGTGAACCAGATGGAGCCATCTGACTTCACCACAATGTCATTTGGGGAATTGAGCCGTTTGCCCTGATACGAATCGGCCAGCACGGTAATGCGGCCATCTTGTTCGGTGCGCGTGACGCGCCGGGCCAGGTGCTCGCAGGTGAGTATGCGGCCCCGGTGGTCGCGTGTGTTGCCGTTGCCCATGTTGCTGGGTTTGCGAAAGGGCGACGTGGTGCCGGTTTCTTCGTCCCACTTGTACAGGGTGTTGCCTGGCACGTCGCTCCAGACCAACTGGCGCGTATCGCCCAGCCACACCGGGCCCTCCGCCCAGCGAAAACCGTGCGCAATGCGTTCAACTTTGGCCAGGGCCAGTCGGTATTTTTCAAACGACGGATCAACCGAGACGATGGCCGGGTCAGGCACGCGGGGTGAGGGTGTGAAGGGGGTGAAGTCGGTCATCGTCTATTCCTTGCGGGGTTCCCTGGAGGTGTCGTTGAATTGTCCGCCCAAATTCTTCAGCAAGAGTGCGGTCGCCACCAATCGCCGGTTGCGCAAGTCCAGCAAACTGCGTTCAGACGACAGCGCGGTGGCTTGCGCGGTAACGACATTCAAATAACTCACGATGCCGGCGCTGTACTGGTTGTTGGCAATGTCCAGGTTGCGCTGGGCGGCTTTGAGAGCATCGGATTGCAGGACGATTTGTTCTTCCAGGCTGCTGGCGGCGACCAGGTTGTCTTCAACTTCCTGGAAAGCGGTGAGCACCGTTTGGCGGTAACTGGCGGCGGCTTGTTCGACACTGGCCTTCGCTGAATCGACACCGGCTTGGCGCGCGCCCCCGTCAAATAAACCCAATGCCAGCGCCGGGCCAAGTGACCAGAACAGGCTGGGCGCACTGATGAGTTCGAGCAGGCCGGTTGAGCGGAATCCGGCGGAGCCCGAGAGTGTGATGGCCGGGAAAAACGCACTTTGTGCGACGCCAATCTGTGCGTTGGCAGCGGCAACGCGTCGCTCGGCAGCGGCGATGTCGGGCCTGCGCTCCAGCAACTGGGCGGGCAGTTGAACCGGAACCTCGGGTGCCTGCGGCAAGGCCGCGGTGCGTGCCAGGTCAAAGGCGGCGGGTGGTTTGCCCAACAAAGTGGCGATGGCGTGCTCGAGTTGCGCGCGGCTGGCTTTGGTGTCGATCAACTGAACCTGCGTGGCGCGCAGTTGGGTGGTGGCCTGGGCCACGTCGGCGGCAGAGACGACGCCCGCGCTGTAGCGGTTGGAGGTGAGTTCGAGTGAGCGCTGGAAAGCCACAACCGAGCGCTCCAGCAAATCGGCTTGCGCTTCGCTGCTTCTCAGGGCGAAATAGGTTTGGGTGAGCAGGGCCTGCACCGACAGGCGCGCCGCCTCCAGGTCTGCGCCACTGGCCTGCACGCGCGCTTCAGCGCCGCTCACTGCGGTTGCCACGCGGCCCCACAGGTCAAGCTCCCAACTGGCGTTGGCGGCGATGGAATTCGACGTGGTGGGCGTGGCACCAGCGCCATTGGCGCCATAGGTGATGCCGCTGCCGATACCCACCACCGGGCTGCCGCCTGCGCGGGTGGTGGTGAGCGCCGCACGCGCCACCTGCACTTGGACGGCGCTGGCCTTGAGGTTTTCGTTGCCAATGGCAACTCCGGCCTGCAAGTCGTTCAACACCGGGTCGTTGAACAAGGTCCACCAGGTGTCGGGCACCTGCGCGGGGGTGGTGGTTGTGCCCGAGCGGGCGGTCTTCCACAAAGCCGATTCCTTGAACGCAGAGGGTGTCGCAACAGCGGGTTTTTGGTACACGGGCGCCGTGCCGCAAGCGGCCAGCAGGGCCGAGGTGGCGCAAAGCAAGGCGATGCGGGCGACTTTATGCGTCATAGTGCGGGCTCGGGGAGGATCGTTGATGGCGCGCGGGTGAACAGGCGCATGGTGGCGTCACGCAGCCGGTCCATCAAGACGTAAATCACGGGTGTGGTGTAAAGCGTGAGCAGTTGCGACAACACCAGGCCGCCCACTACGGCGATGCCCAGCGGCTGGCGCAGCTCGGCGCCGTCACCCGCGCCAAACAGCGTGGGCATGGCCAGCGGCACCGCGCCAAAAATGGCCGCCACCGAGGTCATCAGAATTGGGCGGAAGCGCAACTGGCAGGCCAGGTAAATCGCCTGGGCTGCGCTCAGGTGGCCGTGGCGTTGCCGCTCGATGGCGAAATCAATCATCATGATGGCGTTTTTCTTCACGATGCCAATCAACAGAATGATGCCGATGAAGGCGATGATCGACAACTCGGTGTTGAACCACTGCAGCGCCAACAGCGCGCCAATGCCGGCAGACGGCAGGGTGCTCAAAATCGTAATCGGGTGGATCAGGCTCTCGTACAAAATGCCCAGCACCAGGTAGATGGTGATGAGCGCGGCGAGGATCAGCATCGGCTGGCTTTCCAGCGATTTGGCAAAGGCCCGCGCCGTGCCCTGGAAGGTGCCGCGCACCGAGACCGGCACACCGAGCTCGGCAACCGCGTTGTCTACCGCTGCCGTTGCTTCAGACAGAGAAACGCCCGGTGCCAGGTTGAAGCTGATGGTCGATGCCGGTGTGCCGCTTTGGTGGTTGACGGAGAGCGGCGTGTTGGTCAACTCCAGCCGCGCGAAACTCGCCAGCGGGATGCGCTCGCCGATGGTGTTGATGAAAAACAGGTTGCGCAGCGACTCCGGGTTTTGCAGATGTTCGGGGGCGAGTTCCATCACCACGCGGTACTGGTTGAGCGGGTTGTAGATCACGCCGACCTGGCGCTGGCCAAAGGCGTTGTTCAGCGTGTTGTCGATATTGCGCACCGAGAGGCCCATGCGCGCGGCGGCGTCGCGGTCTATGATGAGAGACGTCTGCAAGCCGCGGTCTTGCTGGTCGGTGTTCACATCGACCAGCTCGGGCAGGGCCATCATGGCGCGGCGGATGCGCGGGTCCCACAGTCGCAGTTCTTCCAGGTTGTCGCCTTGCAGCGTGTACTGGTAGGCGGCGTTGGCTTGGCGACCGCCGATGCGGATGTCTTGCACCGGCACCATGAAGAGATTCGCGCCGGCTTCCTTCGACAATTTGGCGCGCAGTCGGGTGACCACCTGCTCGGCACTCACGTCACGTTCCTTCAAAGGTTTGAGCGACATGAACATCTGCGCTGAATTGCGCTGTGCGCCGCCGGTGAAACCCGTCACATGTTCGACCGCCGGGTCGGCGCGCACGACTTCCAGAAAACGGTCGAGCCGCTGCTGCATCGCCTGGAATGAGGTGGCCTGGTCGGCCTGGATGAAACCGATGACGCGGCCCGTGTCTTGCTGCGGGAAAAAGCCTTTGGGGATGGCGCCGTACAGGTGCACGTTGTACGCGACCACGCCGACAAACAGCAGCAGGGTGACGTACTGGTAACGCAGCGCCCACGCGAGCGAGCGCCGGTAGCCGCGCATGAAGCGTTTGCCGAAACGTTGGCTCCAGCGGCCGATGGCAGACGGTGGCTGGGCCGGCTGCGGCTTCATCAAGAGCGCGCACATCATCGGTGTGGTGGTGAGCGAGACCACCATCGACACCAAAATCGCCGACGACAACACCACGCCAAACTCCCGGAAGAATCGGCCGACGATACCGCCCATCATCAGCACCGGAATGAACACCGCGATGAGCGACAGGCTGATCGACACCACGGTAAACCCGATTTCGCGCGCCCCCGCCAGCGAAGCCTGCAGGGCGGATTTGCCGCGCTCCATGTGGCGGCGGATGTTTTCCAGAACGACGATGGCGTCGTCCACCACAAAACCGGTGGCCACCGTGAGCGCCATCAGCGAGAGGTTGTTCAGGCTGTAGCCACACAGGTACATCACCACAAAGGTGCCGCACAAGGAGACTGGCACGGCGACCGCCGGAATCAGCGCGACACGCCCGGAGCGCAGGAACAGCACCACCACCAGAATCACCAGGCCCACCGCGATGGCCAGGGCTTTTTCCATCTCGCGCAGCGAGGCCCGGATGGTCGGCGTGCGGTCCATCACCACCTCGAGGTTGATGCTGCTGGGGATGGTGGCACGCAGATGCGGCAAGAGCGCGCGCACCTTGTCCACCGCTTCAATGATGTTGGCGCCCGGCGCTTTGTTGAGGATCAGCAGGATGGAGGGTTTGCCATTGGCCACGCCGTAGTTGCGCACGTCTTGCACGGAGTCGATCACATCGGCCACGTCGGATAGGCGCACCGCGCTGCCGTTGCGATAACGCAGGATGGTCGGCGCGTAGTCCGCTGCCAGGCCAGCCTGGTCGTTGGCGCCAATCTGCCAGGTGCGCGCGCCGTCTTCTACCGAGCCCTTGGGTCGGTTGGCATTGGTGGCGGTGATGGCGATGCGCACGTCTTCGAGCGAGAGGCCGTTGGCCGAGAGGCGGTTCGGATCAATCTCCACGCGCACGGCAGGCAGGGCGCCTCCACCGATGGTGACTTGCCCGATGCCTTCGACCTGCGCCAGTCGCTGCGCCAGCACGGTGGAGGCGGCGTCGTACATCTGGCCACGGGTGAGGGTGTCGGAGGTGAGCGCGAGGATCATCACCGGGGAATCGGCCGGGTTGACTTTGCGGTAACTCGGGTTGCTGGGCAAGCCGGTTGGCAACAGCGCGCGTGAGGCGTTGATGGCCGCCTGCACGTCGCGGGCGGCACCGTTGATGTCACGGCTCAGGTCAAACTGCAACACCACGCGGGTGTTGCCCAGAGATGAGGAGGACGTGATTTCAGTCACGCCAGCGATGGCACCGAGGGCGCGTTCGAGCGGTGTTGCCACCGTGGCGGCCATGGTGTCGGGGCTGGCGCCGGGCATGCTTGCACTGACCGAGATGGTGGGGAAATCCACCTGCGGCAAAGGTGAGATGGGTAGCAGGAAGAAGCTGATCACCCCGGCCAGGGCGACGCCCAAGGTGGCCAGCGTGGTGGCCACGGGGCGGTGGATGAAGAGGGATGAAAACCCCATCACATACACCCGGAGGGAAGCCACTTCATGCGGCCATTTAAATAGTCAATGCTATTATAATAATAGCAATAAAATGAGTAAATACGTGACTTAGGCGCCGCTTTTTCTATAAAAATATCAAAACAGCAGCAAAAAGCGTCAATAATTAACACCCATGTTAACTTTTGATCATTTTCCCCAATTGTGTTAACATGGGTGTTAATTAC
>JANNMM010000107.1:0-6155 GCA_031397915.1 Rhodoferax sp.
GGCCAAGCTCATCGCATAGTCCAGCGGCAGCAGCACTGCCTGGGCTTGACGAAACTGCTCCAGCGTGCAATCGCTGCGGATTGTCTGGCGGGCGCGTTTGAGGAGTTCCTCATCTCCAGTGAATGGTCGCGACATGAAATGCTCCATCTGTGTTGATGGAGCATTATTATTACACTAATGAATTAGAAATGGAATAATTGGTGGTTCAGGGCTTTCTGGCACCCGACCCTGATTCCAATGCGGTTCCTTGGCCGGGCTCCTTGTTCTTGTTTGGCGCCGCGTTGGTTGGCGTCGTGGGCGTTCGCCGTCAGGCGAAGGCCTGCGCCAAGACGGCCTGAGTTTTGGCTGTTGTCGTCCGGTTTCAGGAACCGGGACGTTCGGGGGAACTGACCAGCCATTGCGCCCGTGCGCGCGTCGACTGCACGATATCTGCGTTCAGCCGGTCGTTCACTGCGATTCGGCGCTCCGCTTCTTCCCGCGCGTTGCCATTGGTCCGCATGTGGCGATCAACCAGGCGCTGCATGGCCAGCTTCATGTGAACATCGAGGTACCAACGCTCGTGAAACTGCTGCGCCACGTTCCAGCCGTCGCCCTCGTGCAGCAAATACAGGCCTTCAACGATGACCAGTTTGACGCTTGGACTGATTGAAATGGCGTCCTCCACGGGATCGCCCACACCGTGTTCAAAGGCTGGCCAGTTCACGCCAATGGGTTGACCGGCGTCGCCTTCACCGACGGCGCGCAGTTGGCGCAGGCGGTCCGACAACGCCGCAGCATCAAAAGTCCAGGGTGAGCCGCGGCGCTTGAAGGCCTCCGCCGGGTTGGGGAAAGCCGCCAGTTGCGCTTTAGTGAGGTGGAAGCCGTCCATGCCCAGCGCAACGGCGACCTCAATCCCATAATTCAGATTAACTTCATGCGCTAACTTATTGGCTAATAATGACTTTCCAGATCCAGGCAGCCCTACCAATGCGATCAAAATGCGCTGACATGAACCGACGATACCGGCGCTTTCAGGCACGTTTACCTGCTCCGTTTTCGACGTCTCAAGCAGGTTCATCAAGTGCGCCACCGGGTCTGGCAGCCGCCGCGGCTTCCCGGGCATCTTCGCGCCCACGTGCGCCAGTCCGCGTGTGCGGGCCAGCTCGACCTGGCGCTGGCGCTCCAACAGCGAAGCCTTCTCCTGGTCCGTGCGCGTTGCGAAACACCGGGGGCAACTCACGCCCCGCACAAACAGCGCAGACGCCCGCTCGGCGTCACCCACCGGGTGGCGGCAAGAGCGGCACAGCTCATACGGCCCCGGTTTCAGGCCATGGCCCACTGACACACGCTCGTCAAAGACAAAACACTCGCCCTGCCACAGGCTTTGCGCCGCCGGCACCTCTTCGAGGTACTTGAGGATGCCGCCTTCCAGGTGGTAAACCTCGTCGTAACCTTTCATTTTGAGGAAAGCGGTCGATTTTTCGCAGCGGATGCCGCCCGTGCAAAACATCGCCACCGCGGGTTTTCTGGCGCCGTCGGTGTGCAAGGCCCCGCCGTTTTCCAGGTTCTCCTGCGCGGCCACCCAGCCTGGCAGGTCGGCAAAGGTCTTGATGCGCGGGTCGACCGCGCCTTTGAAGCTGCCGATGTCCACCTCGTAGTCGTTGCGGGTATCGATCAGCACCATGCCGGGGCGGCTGATGAGCGCGTTCCAGTCTTTTGGCTGCACATACGCGCCCGCCATCACCGTCGGGCTGACACCCGGCACGCCCAGCGTGACGATCTCCTTCTTGACCCGCACTTTCATGCGCAGAAACGGCAGCTCGCCCGCCCAGGATTCCTTGTGTGCCAGATCCGCCAACGCGCCACCGGCAAAATCCCGCGAACGCAAATGCGCCAGCACCGCCCGCACGCCGGCTTCCGGCCCCGCAATCGTGCCATTGATGCCTTCGGTGGCCAGCAGCAGCGTGCCTTTCACGCCCGCTGCATCACACATGGCCTGTAGCGGCTCTTTCAAGTCGGCGCTGTCGGGCAGGTCGACAAATTTGTAGAGGGCGGCGGTCAGGTATCGAGGATGCACTGACGGCTCAAGACGCTCGGGATTCATAAGGTGGAATTGTCCAGGTTCAAAGCGCCTGCACCCGTGCCATGTCGGGCTTCTCCAGCCATGCGGCAAACTCATCCGCCAACTGATGGCTGGCGGACACCGCGCTGCGCCAGGCTTTCACGCGGCCTGCGAAATCGCTGCCGTAGTGGGTGAAATCATTGCGGTCCGGCAGCTTGCCATTGGGCAATGTTTTGACCCAATTCGGGTCGGGCGCCAGCAGCAGCATGTTGTCCAGGTGCCGCGTGGCCTTGTGGCGCCATTTCAGGCCCTTGTCGAGCCAGCCGGGCACCACGGCTTTCTGGAAATGCGGGTACAGCACCAAGCGACCGGTTTTAGCGGTATGGGCAACTTCTGCGGCGTCGGATTCTATTGAATTTGTAGTTTTTTCACACTCTTCGTGAATTGGATTGCCACCAAGTCTTGAATTCATTAGACTATTTGCTAGAGAGTCAGGTGTAATTTTGGTTAATAAATAATCTAAATGAAGATGATAATCAATAATGCCTCCATCCCAGTAAGCCCCACGCGGCGCCCCGGGGATGTCGTGCACGGCGTTCAGCACAAAGGGTATCGAGCAGCTAGCCTGAACCGCCAGATTGAAATTGGCTTCGGTCAATGCGACCTGACGCGTGCGGAAATCGCCCGTGCCAAAGGGCAAAGCCGGCAACGCCCCGTGGTCACTGCGGGCGCCTGAAGAAAACACCACGCGCTCCAGCCAGGCGCCCATGGCCTTGCGTTGCGCCGTATTGGTGAGAAACGCGCCCAAGTAGCCCAGTGGTGTGCGCCAGGGGCCCTCGCGCCCCAGCACATGGCGCCCGCGCGACGTCATCACGTGCAACCGGTAACGCGGGTGGTTCAGTACCTCCTGGACTCGGCCGCCGTAAAAACGCGCAAGGTTTTGGCCAAACTGTTCACTCACAAACTTCGCGGACGGCCGCTTTTCACCTGGCTTGAGCACGTAGTGCTGGGCAATGTAGTCGCGCTCGAGCGTCTTGAAGCCCGCAACGGGGTCTTCCAGGCACGCTGTGGCCATGCGCCACGCGCCAATCGAGGCGCCCACCAGGTCAATGGGCTGGCGGCTTTGCGGCAACCATTGACCAAACAGAAAACGGTCGATCGGGCCCAGGATCAAGCCTTTGGGGCCACCCGCGGCGCCGGGGACAACGCCCACATCAGCGGCCTGCAGGCCATTTTCCTGAAGGTGCCGACGGGCCAGCGGGCCCGCGTAGAGTCGCAACGCTTGCATACCGGAACCCTGACGTCAGTTGTGGTTCAGGAAGCGAACTGCTTGCCCGGCACGGCGGCGGTCCAGTCGATCGGGTCTTGCTGCAGCACCATGTCGATGTCGAGTTTCAGGATGTCGCCCACCGAACCAGGGAACGTGACGGCCATGGCGCGCTGGTCCAGATTCGCCTCTTTGGCGCGGGCGCGCCAGGTAGCCAGATGAATGATGCCCGCGAGAGGCTCGTAGACGTCTTTTTCAAATGGGTAACACTGGTTTTCCAGCGCGTCCACCATGGTTTGCGGAAATTTCCAGCGGCGCGCGAAACCGGCGCCCACTTCGGCATAGGAGAAACCCAGCGCCTTGGTTTCCACGTCGGCGCGTTTGAGGCTGATCGGTGTAACTTCCGGGTTGAGCCGGGCCACTTGCTCGGGCATGGCCAGGTGGATCGCCAACTCGCCCACCGCGTGGATCAGGCCGCAGGTGAACGCCGCCTGCTGGTTGCCGCGCAAAACGCCCGCGAGCGAGCGCGAGACTTTGCCGACATTCAGGCTGTAACTCCAGAACTGCTGCAAATTGATGCCCGGCACCGCCTTGAACGAGCTGCCGCTGGCCGCCGTTGCCGCCATCGAGCGCACATGCCCCAAACCCAGCAACGCCAGCGACTCGGAGACGCTGTTGATCTGCCCCGACAGCTCAAAATAGGCCGAATTCGAGATTTCCAGCAAACGCGTGGTGAGCGCCGGGTCGGTGCTGATGAGCTGGGTGATCTTTTGCAGGTCCGGCTCGGGGCGCTCCAGCTCAAACAACAACAGCGCCACCACCCGGGGGATGCTGGGCAGGTTGAATTGCAGGGCCAACAGCTCGCTCAACTCCATCAGACACTATTCTCCAAAGGGCCGCCCGGCCAATCAGCCGGGTTTCGGACCAGTTGATTATGGCGCGCAGACAAGGTCGAGGCGCCGATTCACGGTTTGAGCCGTGCAAATGCCGACGCCATGGCTGTGTTTTGCGGCTCTGGAGGCGCTTTGCTGAACGCGTTGGCCGACGGTCGTTGGCGCTCGTTGCCGAGCCGTTGGCCCGTGTCGCGCGCGCCTTGGCCAACCGGCGGTGCGCCGATTTTCATGGTGAGTGAAATGCGTTTGCGTGCCGCGTCGACCTGCACCACCTGCACTTTGACGATCTGCCCGGTTTTGACCACTTCGCGTGCGTCGGTCACAAACTTGTGCGCCAGTTGGCTCACGTGCACCAAACCGTCCTGGTGCACCCCCAGGTCGATGAAGGCACCAAATGCAGCCACATTGCTCACCGTGCCCTCGAGCACCATGCCCTCTTTCAGGTCGGTGATGTCTTGCACGGCATCGTCGAGGCGGGCCACTTTAAAGTCGGGGCGCGGGTCGCGGCCGGGCTTTTCCAGCTCCTGCATCACGTCACGAACAGTGATCAGGCCAAAGGCGGCGTCGGCAAAGAGCTCGGGGCGCAGGGTTTTGAAGACTTCAGAGCGGCCCATCATTTCGGCCACCGGCACCTTGGCCTGCCGCATGATTTTTTCCACCAGCGGGTAGGTCTCAGGGTGCACGCCGGTCATGTCCAGTGGGTTGTCGCCGCCCCGGATGCGCAGGAAACCGGCGCTTTGCTCGTAGGTTTTGGCACCCAGGCCGGCCACGTCAAACAGTTGCTGGCGGTTTTTGAACGCGCCATTGGTTTCGCGCCATCGCACCACCGCTTTGGCCACGCTGCCTGAGAGGCCGGAGACGCGTGAGAGCAAGGGCACGCTGGCCGTGTTCAGGTCAACGCCGACGCGGTTCACACAGTCTTCCACCACCGTCTCGAGGGTTTTTGCCAGCTCGGTCTGGTTCACGTCGTGCTGGTACTGGCCGACGCCAATCGCTTTGGGATCGATCTTCACCAGCTCGGCCAACGGGTCTTGCAGGCGCCGCGCAATGCTGGCCGCGCCGCGCAGGCTCACGTCCACGTCGGGCATTTCGCTTGACGCGAATTCGCTGGCGGAGTAGACCGAGGCGCCGGCTTCGCTGACCACCACTTTCTCGATTTTCATCTCGAGCCGGGTCGCCAGCGTCTTGATCAAATCGCCCGCCAGTTTGTCGGTTTCGCGGCTGGCGGTGCCGTTGCCGATGGCGATCAGGTTGACGCCGTGTTTGTGGGCCAGCAGACCCAGCTGGTGCAGCGAACCCTCCCAGTCTTTGCGCGGCTCGTGGGGGAATACGGTGGCGGTGTCGACCAATTTGCCAGTGGCGTCCACTACGGCGACTTTCACGCCGGTGCGGATGCCCGGGTCCAGGCCCATCACCACGCGCGGGCCTGCGGGCGCGGCCAGGAGCAGGTCGCGCAGGTTGTCGGCGAAGACCTTGATGGCGACTTTCTCTGCCGATTCACGCAGCCGCGCAAACAAATCACGCTCCATCGACAGGCTGAGCTTCACACGCCAGGTCCAGGCCACAGATTTGCGGATGAGATCGTCTGCCGGGCGGTTTTGGTGGCGCCAGTTCAGGGCCAGGGCAATGCGTGCTTCGGCCAAAGTTACTTGTGAAGCTGAAATTGTTTGATTATGTGTTGTTTTTTCAGGCGTTTTTATTCCTGATCCTGTAGCGCTTTGTTTAATTTTTACGTGACTTGAAAGCTCTAAATTATTTGGATTGTTCGGTTGAATAAGTTTCACATCCAGAATATCCAGTGCGCGTCCGCGAAACACGGCCAGTGCACGGTGCGAGGGCACCCGGCTGATGGGTTCGTCGTAATCAAAATAATCGCGGAACTTGGCAACCTCCGGATCCTGGTCGTTTTTGCCGTCCAGCAGCTGGGACCGAAGCAGGCCCTCCTCCCACAACC
>JANNMM010000226.1:0-24523 GCA_031397915.1 Rhodoferax sp.
GGTTCGTCCTATTTCCGCCGCGCGATCGACTCGGCAGCCGGCGCCACGGCGACCTTCGCCTGCGCGACCGGTGCCTCGAGCGCGGCCATGCGCAGGACGACGGCGTAACCGGCGGGGTCGGACTTGCGCAGCCGCTCCAGCGCCGCCACGGCGCTCTGGCGCACGTCGGCACGGCTCTCTTCCTTGATCTGCCGGATTTTTTTGTAGGCCGTGCGCAGCTTGAGCCGCGCGCTGGCCGCGTCTTCCGGCGTCACGGTGGGCACGCCATGCTCGTCCACGTCATCGGTCAGCAGGATCTCCGTCAGCCATCCGAGTTGGCTGCCATAGCTTGCCACGTCGGTCGCCTTGCGCTCGATCTCGCCGACGCCGGCGCCCGGCTTGATGTTGGCGAAGAAGCTCGTGTCCGGATCGATGGTCTGCGCCCAGTTGCCGCTCCACGGCAATTGGTACTGCGGCGCGTAGTTGAAAAGCCAGGGAAACATCGCGACTCCTCGAATGATCAGGACAGCTTTTTCACGAGCACCAGGCTCTTGCGGTCCCAGTTGTATTTGCGTTTGCGCGCATCGGGCAACCATTCGGGATTGACCTGCACGAAGCCGCGCTTGATGAACCAGTGCATGGTGCGCGTGGTCAGCACGAAGATGCTGTCCAGACCCATCGCCTTGGCCCGTTGCTCGATGCGCTTCAAGATGCGTTCGCCGTCGCCTTGCGACTGCGATTGGGGCGACACGGTCAATGCCGCCATCTCGGCGGTCTTCGCTTCCGGGTAGGGGTAGAGCGCGGCGCAGGCGAATATCACGCCGTCATGCTCCAAAATTGTGTAGTTGCCGACGTCGCGATCTATTTCGGAGCGGCTGCGTTTGACCAGGGTGCCGTCCTTTTCGAACGGCTCTATCAGTTGCAAAATGCCGCCCACATCGTCGCCCGTGGCTTCGCGCATGGACTCCAGTTTTTCGTCAATCACCATGGTGCCAATGCCGTCGTGCACGTAAATTTCCAGCAGCAGGGCGCCATCGGTTGAGAACGGCAGGATGTGGCTGCGCTCGACACCGGCCTTGCAGGCTTTCACGCAGTGCTGCAAATAAAACGCGGTGTCAGTCGGCACCAAGGGTGCAGGCAATTGGGCGATCAGTTTTTCGGCGGCCGCCAAGGGCAGCTCGGTGTCAATCGGGTTGTCTTCACTGGCGGGCAGCTGTGGGTCGACGCGTATGCCGGGTATTTCGGTCAGGAAGATCAATTTATCGGCCTGCAACGCAACGGCAACCGAGGTAGCCAACTCCTCCATCTGCAAATTGAACGCTTCGCCGGTTGGTGAAAAACCGAAAGGCGACAGCAGCACCAGGCTGCCTGAGTCGAGCGTGTGTGAAATACCGGCGGCGTCGACCTTGCGCACCACGCCCGAATGCTGGAAGTCAACACCATCCACAATGCCGACCGGGCGCGCGGTGATGAAGTTGCCGGAGATCACGCGCACTGTAGAGTCGGCCATCGGCGTGTTGGGCAGGCCCTGGCTGAAGGCTGCCTCGATCTCGTAGCGCAATTGGCCGGCCGCCTCCTGCGCGCAGTCCAGCGCTACTTCGTCGGTGATGCGGATGCCGTGCGAGAACTTTGGCTCATGCCCCTTGGCGCGCAGTTGCTCATTGACCTGCGGGCGAAAACCGTGCACCAGCACGATCTTCACGCCCATCGCCTGGATCATCGCCAGGTCCTGCGCCAGGTGTTGCAGCTTGCCCGCCGCGATGGCTTCGCCTGCCAGCCCCACCACGAAGGTCTGGTGGCGGAATTTGTGGATGTACGGCGCAACGGACCGAAACCAGGGAACGAAAGTGAAATTGAAGACGGTGGACATGGGTCTCGTTGCGAAGCCCAGCCAGGCGGGCTGGGATAATCATCGATTCTCTACGAAGTTTCAGCTTTGCCCGTCACGCGTCTTACCATTGAATTTCCGGAATCGCTGCCAGTGTCGGGTAAACGCGACGAGATCGCGGCCGCATTGGAGAAGAACCAGGTCATCATCGTCTGCGGTGAAACCGGTTCCGGCAAAACCACGCAGTTGCCCAAAATCGCTCTCGCCTTGGGGCGCGGCAAGCTGAATTACCTGCCCGGTGTGCGCGCCAAACTCATCGGCCACACGCAGCCGCGCCGCATCGCCGCGAGCTCGGTGGCCAAACGCATTGCCGATGAGTTGAAAACGCCGCTGGGCGAAGTCGTGGGTTACAAGGTGCGCTTTCAGGACAAACTGAGCCGTGACGCGTCCGTCAAATTGATGACCGACGGCATCTTGCTGGCCGAAACCCAGACCGACCCGCTCTTGAGCGCCTACGACACGATCATCATCGACGAGGCCCACGAACGCTCGCTCAACATCGATTTTTTGCTCGGGTATTTGAAGCAGATCCTGCCTCGGCGGCCTGATTTGAAGATCATCGTGACCTCGGCAACCATTGATGCAGATCGCTTTGCGCGGCACTTTGAGTCGAAGGACGGCCCCGCACCGATCATCATGGTTTCGGGCCGGATGTTCCCGGTCGATCAGCGTTACCGCCCGTATGAAGAATCACGGGACTACGATTTGAACGATGCCATTGCTGACGCGGTGGACGAGCTCTGGCAAAACGCTCACAACAGCGGTGACATCCTCGTCTTTTTGCCCGGCGAGCGTGAAATCCGCGAAGCGGCAGACCATTTGCGCCGCCACCTGAGCCACCAACCGATCATGCGCAACGCCGAGGTCTTGCCGCTGTTTTCGCGTCTGACCCAGGTCGAGCAAGAGCGGATTTTTGAAAACCACAGCGGACGGCGCATCGTGCTGGCCACCAACGTGGCCGAGACCTCACTCACCGTTCCTGGAATCAACTTCGTGATTGACGCTGGTACAGCGCGTATCAAGCGCTACAGTTTCAGAAGCAAAGTAGAGCAATTGCTGGTCGAGCCCATCAGCCAAAGCTCGGCCAACCAGCGCGCCGGACGCTGCGGGCGCGTGGCGGACGGCATCTGCATCCGGCTCTATGACGAGAAGGACTTTGACGGGCGACCGAAGTTCACCGACCCAGAAATTTTGCGTTCCTCACTCGCGGGCGTCATCCTGCGCATGAAATCCTTGCACTTGGGGCAGGTGGAAGATTTCCCCTTTCTGGAGCGCCCGCAAGGCCGCGCCATTGCCGACGGTTACCAGTTGCTCAATGAGCTGGGGGCGGTCGATGACGCCAACGAACTCACGCCGACCGGCGCGGAACTTGCCAAATTGCCGCTGGACCCTCGTGTTGGCCGCATGATTCTGGAGGCGCGTACCCGCAGTGCGCTCGACGAGGTGCTGGTAATCGCCAGCGCGCTCTCGGTGCAAGACGTGCGGGATCGCCCGCTGGAGATGCAGGCCCAGGCCGACCAGGCGCAGGCCAAGTTTGACGACGAAAAAAGCGAGTTTAGTGGCTACTTGCGGTTGTGGAAATGGCTCAACGAATTGACCGGATCCAACCGCCAAAAAGAGCAGCAACTGCGCGCCTCGTTCGTCAATCCGCGGCGTGTGCGTGAGTGGCGCGATATCCATTCGCAGTTGCACCAGGTGGTGACGGAACACAAATGGGCGGTCAATTCCAGGCCAGCGTCCTACGAGCACCTGCACCAGGCCTTGTTGGCCGGCATGCTGGGCAATGTCGGGTTCAAGCTCGAAGGCGAAGGCGGCGAAAAGGGACCGCAAGGCGAATACCTGGGCGCGCGCGGCATCAAGTTTTTTGCGCATCCTGGCGCGCATCTGGCCAAGAAGCCGGGCCGCTGGATCGTCGCGTCCGAACTGGTGGAAACCACGCGGTTGTTCGGGCGCGGCATCGCCAACATCGACCCCGTGTGGCTCGAAACGGTTGGCGCGCACCTGCTCAAGAAGCAGTTGCTCGATCCGCACTGGGAGAAAAAGGCCGGCGAAGTCATGGCA
This sequence comes from Rhodoferax sp., assembly GCA_031397915.1. Taxonomy (GTDB): domain Bacteria; phylum Pseudomonadota; class Gammaproteobacteria; order Burkholderiales; family Burkholderiaceae_C; genus JANYCG01. The sequence goes on from JANNMM010000226.1 coordinate 3,929, forward strand.
CTTGAACGCGCCACGCTTTACGGTCTGGTGGTCTACAGCGGGCGACGCGTGAACTACAGCCGCGTGGACCCGCATGCCGCGCGAGAGATTTTCATCCGCCAGGCGCTGGTGGACGGCCAGTGGGAGACGCCGTTGGCCTTCCTCGCGGCGAATCAGAAACTCGTCAAACAGATCGAAGAGCTGGAGCACAAGGCGCGCCGGCAAGACGTGCTGGTGGACGACGAACTCATCTTCGCCTACTATGACCAGCAAATCCCGGCTGACGTGTGCAGCGGCCACAGCCTTGAGCGCTGGTACAAACACGAATCGCACACCAGGCCGCACCTGCTGAAACTCACGCGCGAAGAGTTGATGCGCCACGAGGCGGCGGGCATCACCACGCAGTCGTTCCCGAAAACCGTGCGCCTGGGCGGCGTGGATTGCGCCGCCACGTATCTGCATGAACCGGGCGACGCGAAAGACGGTCTCACAGTCACGCTGCCGCTGTTCGTGCTCAACCAGGTGAATGACGAGGCCTGTGAATGGCTCGTGCCCGGCATGTTGAAAGAGAAGGTGCAGGCGTTGCTGAAGACGCTGCATCAGCGGCCGCGTTCGCGTCTGGTGCCGCTGCCCGAGACTGCCATGCAGATGGTCGAGGTGTTGAACACGCCTGAAACCTTTGGCCGGGGCTCGCTGGTTGACGCGGTTCTGAAACTCGTGCGCGCCAAAACGAGTCTGGATGTGGCGCGCGCCGACATCAAGGTGGACATGCTCACGCCGCACTACTTCATGAACCTGCGCGTGGTGGATGAACATGGCCGGCAACTGGGCACCGGGCGCAACCTGGGTGCCCTGAGGGCCGAGCTCGGGGCGCAGGCTCGGGGGGCATTTGCAGCGCTGGCGAGTCTGAAAATGGCAGAAAATAATTATGCCAAAGCATTTGTTGAAAACAAAAGCAGCTCAAGTCACGGAAAAATTGAAGAATTAGCTCCTATTTTGGATGCAAAAAATGATAAAAAACAGGACAAATTTAATTTAAAGAAGCAACTGCACGGAGATCAGGTTTACACCAGCTGGACTTTCGGCGAACTGCCCGAGTTGCTTGAAATCCGCAAAGGTGGCCAGTCGCTCATCGGTTACCCCGCCCTGATGGAAACCACAGCGGCTTTGGCACCGGGTGCCTCGCCTGGCGTAAAGATTGAAGTCTTTGACGAGCCGCAGGTTGCAGCCGCGATTCACCGAGTGGGCCTGCGCCGCCTGTTCGCATTGCAACTCAAGGAGGCGATCAAGTACCTCGAAAAAAACCTGCCTGAGCTGCAAAAAATGGCTACGGCCTACATGCTGGTGGGCCGCACGAACGACAACGCGGGAGGCGGCACGCTCGAAGAATTGCGGACACAAATCATTCAGGTTGCGCTGGACCGTGCCTTCTTGCTCGACCCGCTGCCCACCGACGCGGCGCAGTTCCAGCGCCGCCTGGACGAAGGCCGCGGCCGCCTGACCTTGATCGCCAGCGAAGTGGCGCGCCTGGTCGCGACCCTGCTGGCTGAATATGCCACCGCTGCACGCAAGATCAAAGACAGCAAATCCGCAGTGGATGCCTCAGCGGACGCTGCGCAACAACTCCAGCGCCTGATGGGCAAACGGTTCCTCTCCGAAACCCCCTGGGCGCAACTGCCGCACGTCACGCGATACCTCAAGGCGATCACATTGCGGCTGGACAAATACCGCGCCGACCCGGCCCGCGACGCCGCTCGCCTGGCAGAGTTTCGCCCCTTGGAGCAGAAATACTGGCGCCTGGTGGCCGAGCGAAAGGGCATGCTTGACGACCGCATGCTCGAATTCCGCTGGCTGCTCGAAGAGCTGCGCGTGAGTTTTTTCGCGCAAGAGCTGCGAACCCCGCAGCCGGTGAGCGTGAAGCGGCTGGACAAGGCTTGGGCGCAGTTGAACACGTGAACGCCCCAGGGCCGGGTTTGCCCGGCCTGCCGAGGGTTTAGCGAAGAAAAAGGAAAAGCAGAATAATGACCAAAATGGCGCCGGCACCGATATACATGTTCATCTCCTTCGTGTGACCTACCCTCGAAGAGGATGACCCAGTCCACACAAGCAGGTCCATTGGAATGCGCCGCCCCCTGTGGCGTCCGTGCGTTGGCGAACTTAGGCTACACAGCCTTTGTCCTGCGAAAATGCAGCTCTCACCATGAATTCTGACTCCACCGCCGTCGGCCGCGGCACCCTGCAGCGCCGCTTTTCAGCCCTCAAACTCAAAGCCGGTCGGCTCGACCCGACGGTCAAAGGCATCCTCTGGACAATCTGCGCTGGCGCGCTGTTTGCCGTGCTCAACGCCAGCCTGCGCACGCTGACGCTGCAGATTGATCCGTTTCAGGTTCAGTTTTTGCGTTATTTCCTCGGCATGGGCATCATGCTCGCCCTGGCCGCGCGCACGGGCCTGGCCGCCTGCCGCCCGCACAGTGTGGCAGGGCACTTCACGCGCGGTGCTGCGCACACCATTGGCCTGATCCTGTGGTTCACTGCGCTGCCCAAAATCGCCCTGGCCGACATGACTGCCATCGGTTTTACCGGGCCACTCTTCATCATGATGGGCGCCTACCTGTTCTTCAAGGAGCCGATGCACTGGGAGCGCTGGCTGGCAGCCTTGATCGGGTTTGCCGGCGTGATGGTGGTCGTGGGGCCCAAGCTCACAGCCGCCGGTGGGTACTACACCCTGATCATGCTGGCCTCGGCGCCGGCGTTTGCCGCCTCATTCCTTCTGACCAAGGCACTGACGCGGGTCGACACGCCGCAAAACATTGTCCTGTGGCAGTCGATCTCGGTCTCCATTTTGAGCCTGCCGATGGCGCTCCTGCACTGGACGGCGCCCACGCCTGCGCAGTGGGGCATCTTCCTGCTCACCGGTTTTCTGGGCAGCCTCGGGCACTATTGCCTCACGCGTTCGTTCCAGGTGGCGGACATCTCAGCCACGCAGTCGGTCAAATTCCTCGATCTGGTCTGGTCGGCCGCGATTGGCTGGCTGCTTTTTGGCGATTCGCCGAGCCAATCGACGATTTTTGGCGGCACCATCATTTGCGCCTCAACCATCTGGATTGCGCGGCGAGAGGCGAACCGCGCCAGCCTGGCCACCAGTGCCAGCCGCGAAGCCGCGCGCGAGGCCGAACGCTCCGGCCCCGGCTGATTTCGCCTAGACTCGGGGCAGCTGTCTTGCCGGGGCAGTGGACGTCATAGGGGAGGTGGCTGGATGGATCGCAGGAGCTTTGTTGAACAGTGTGCTGTGGGTGCGGGTTGTCTGTCTGCCGCCATCACCACGGACAGTTTTGCCGCCGATGCGCGCCCCCACCACTACGCACGCACCGTGCTTGCGGACGAGCAGGGCAACCCGCTCAAGGCGTCGAACCTCAAACCCCAAACCAACTACGTCTTCCATTACCCGTTTGAAGCCACGCCGGTGTTTCTACTCGACCTGGGCAAGCCTGCGCTGCCGCAGCGCCTGGTGACCAAGGCGCAGGCCGACTACGCCTGGCCAGGGGGCGTGGGCAAGAACCGCAGCGTGGTCGCCTTCAGTGCCATCTGTGCGCACCAACTGGTCTACCCAACACCGCAGGTCAGCTTCATCAGTTTTCGCAAAACCAAGGCGCAAAAAGGCATCCAGGACAACCTGATCCATTGCTGCGCCGACCACAGCCAGTACGACCCGGCCAAAGGCGCGCAGGTGCAAAGCGGCCCGGCCGAGCAGCCGCTGTGCGCGGTGTTGCTCGAGCATGACCCAAAAACCGACACGCTGACGGCCTATGCCACGCTGGGCGGAGAACTGTTTGAGGCGTTTTTCAAGAAGTACGAATTCAAGCTGAGCCTGGACGTGGGGCCACGCGCCAAAAACGCAGTGTCTGGCAGCGCCACGGTGCGTGAACTGGAGAAGTTCTGCCGCAATCCGGTGCAGTGTTGATCGTGTGACGCCATCGGTTGTCGCCCTGGAATTGCGACAAAGTTGACATGGGTATTAACATTTCAAACTTTGACCGGGTTTTCGACTCGCTTTGGAAGTTTTTTGGCATCAAAGTCACGTATTTTTTGCTTGTATAGCTATCAATAATATAGCAATTGAAATTTTGGCATTTTGGGCATTTTTAGCCCACACGTTCGGAAGTAGCAGGCTGGCATTTCGCATCGCTGGCGGGATCAGGCCGGCGGTGCACACAGCGCCGCGGCTGTCCCCCGGCCAGCGGCCTCCTCCTTTATGCCGCAGCGCCGAGCGCCCCCTCGACCAGATCTGGTAAGATTTGGGGATGATCAACTGCTGAATACCAATTACTGTCACTGCCGGCCCACCTTTGTTGCCGGTGAGGGCGGGGTGGGTGGCGCAGCGAAATAAAGGAGGAGCAGTCGGCGAAGGCCGCTGCGGGGGACATTCGCGGAGCCACCCACCCCGGTCTCTCCGGCGCGCCTACGGAAGAACCAGAAATAATTGCCTTGCGAACCCGGCTATCGCATTGACCGCCTACAGCTTAGATAACCTCTGCAAAGCCAGGTTCAGCGTTTCGTCCTTCTTCGCAAAACAAAATCGCACCACGCGCTGGTCGAACCCATCGCCGTAAAAAGCCGAGAGGGGAATCGCGGCGACGCCGATTTCTGAGGTGAGCCACTGGCAAAAATCGGCCTCGCCCAAGTCGCCATGTTTGGCGCTCACCTGCGAGATGTCGACGCACTGAAAATAAGTGCCTTCACTGGGCAGGATTTTGAATTTTGTATTGACCAGGCCATCGCGAAACAGGTCGCGTTTGCGCTGGTAAAACGCCGGTAATTCAAGGTAAGGTTTCGGGTCCGCCAGATACGCGGCCAAGCCGTGCTGGACTGGCGTGTTCACGGTGAATACATTGAACTGGTGCACCTTGCGAAACTCGGTGGTCAGGCTCGCAGGCGCCGCCACGTAACCGACTTTCCAGCCCGTCACGTGAAAGGTTTTGCCAAAACTCGAGACGATGAAAGCGCGTGCTGCAAGGCCGGGGAAACGCGCGGCGCTCATGTGCGCCTGGCCGTCAAACACCATGTGTTCGTAGACCTCGTCGCTGATCAGGAGGATGTTGGTCGGCGCCAGGATCTCCTGAAGCTTCAACATGTCTTCGCGCGACCAGACCGTACCGCTGGGATTGTGCGGCGAGTTGACGATGATGGCGCGGGTCTTGGGCGAAATGGCCGCAACGATCTTGCCAAAGTCGGGGCGGAAACTGCCCGGTGTGAGCGGCACCCGCACGGTGATGCCACCGGCCAGTTCGATGTTGGGCACATAGCTGTCGTAACACGGCTCCAGCGCGATCACTTCGTCGCCGGGGTGCACAACAGCCAGCACGGCCGTGATGATGGCCTGCGTGGCGCCCGCCGTGATGGTGATTTCGCTGGTGGCGTCGTAGTGGCGCCCGTAACTTGCCTTGATCTTTTCAGACACCGCGTCGCGCAGAACCGCCACACCCAGCATCGAGGGGTACTGGTTCAGGCCCTGTGACATTGCGGCGGAAACGTCGTTCACGAGTTTTGGGTCGCAGTGGAAATCGGGGAATCCCTGGCCCAGGTTGACGGCGCCTTTTTCGGCGGCCAGTGCCGACATCACGGTGAAAATGGTGGTGCCCACGGCGGGCAGGCGGCTTTGCAGCGGCGGGGTGAATGCGGTTGTCATGGCGCTCGGTTTGATGGATCTTGATTATTTGTCGTGCGAGGTGCCCATGGCCTGCTCGATGTGTTCACGGTCGAGACGGCCACTGACCAGCTCGGCGAATTTGTAGGCAAAGTTTCGCAGGTAGGCGCCGCGTTTGAAGGCGATGCGGGTGATGTTTTGGCCAAACAAATGGCCAGCCGGTTGCACCACGAGGCCGGTTTTCTCGCCGCGTGGGTCTTCCTGCACGTCGCGCACGGCCATTTCTGCGGCAATGCCGACGCCCAGGCCCAGTCGCACGTAGGTCTTGATCACGTCCGAGTCGATCGCCTCGAGCGCAATGCGCGGCGAGAGTTTTTGCGCCGCAAAGGCCTGGTCGATTTTTGTGCGCCCGGTGTAGGACGGGTGGTAGGTGATCAGCGGCTCGCGCGCGATGTCTTCGAGTGTGATGTCTTCCTTGTTGGCCAGCGGGTGGCCCACCGGCAACACCAGCACGTGTTGCCATTCATAACAAGGCATGGTGACCAGCTCAGAATAACCGGCCAGCGACTCGGTGGCGATGCCGATGTCGGCCACTTCGTCGATCACCATGCGCGCCACCTGCTCGGGCGAGCCCTGGTGCAGGCTGACATTGACTTTCGGGTAGGCCTCGCGCAGTTTCGCCACCGAATCGGGCAACACATAGCGCGCTTGCGTGTGGGTGGTCGCCAGTGAGAGCGTACCGCTGTCCTCGGCGCTGAACTGCTCGCCGATGCGTTTGAGGTTGCCAATCTCGCGCATGATCACTTCAATGCTTTTGAGCACATGAAGGCCCGGCTCGGTGATGCGCTTGAGGCGTTTGCCGTGGCGCGTGAAGATATCGATGCCGAGCTCCTCTTCGAGCTCGATGATGGCCTTGGAGACGCCGGGCTGGGAGGTGTGCAGTGCCTTGGCCGCTTCGGTCAGGTTGAGGTTGCGGCGTGCGGCTTCTTGAACAAATCGGAATTGGTGCAGGTTCATATCAAATTACCGATGATGGATGTATTTATTATGCCTCTGTGGCATAACAAATTAACACTTCCACAAGCACTTTCCAGGATCAATCAGACGCGGTTTTGGGCCGGGCGGTCCGGATAAAACTGCTCAAAAGCCAGGTATACCAGCCAACTGCCCAGCAGCGTGATGGGGAAGGCCCACAAGGCGTCGCTCAGCCAGTGTGCGCCGACCGACACGCGGGCGAATCCGACCACCACGCCGCCCACAATGCCGCCCGCCAGCCACCACCAGCGCCGGCGCCGGTCGATCAACATGAGGGAGGCCAGAAAGATGCCGTCGGCCGTGTGGCCGCTGGGAAAGGCGCAGTTGTCGTCACACTGGTTGCCCACCCTGAGGGCCGGCGAAAACTGGCGTGTGCCCTGAAATTCGGTCACGTGGTGGGGCCGGGCGCGGGTGGTGATGTCTTTGACGCTGCTGACCAATATGCCGGGGCCCACCAGCAAGGCCAGGCCCACGAAGGCCACTGGACGCGCCAGGTGGCGGAGTTTTTGCGATCGGGCGGCCAGCCACCAGGCCGCAAGGCAGGCCACGGCCAGACTTCGAAACACCATGGGTGTGTATTCGTTGATCAGGTCAACCCACCACCAGTCGGCGGTTTTCAAGGGTGGATTGGCTTGCAGGAAATAAGTCGACGTGGCGATGTCCAGCACCGGCACCAGGGCCGGGACAAGCGCTGCGGCCAGGCTGATGGCCAGCAGGGTCAAAAACGCAATACGCGTGGCTTTGTCGGCAGGGCCCCTCACTCAGCAAGACTCCTGCGACGCTGCAGACACGGCAAGGGTGGCGGCCAAGTCCACCAGTCTCGCGTCTTCACCAAGTGTTGGCAACAATTCGAAACGCACAGCCGTGAAATTTGCCTGCAGGTCGGCCACAATTTTTGGCAAGTCTTCACGCGCGTGCCGCCCCATGCCGAGAAACAGCGGCATGACCACCACATGCAACACGCCCGTGGCCGCGAGGTCTGCAGCTACATCGGCCAGGGCCGGGGCACACAACTCCAGGTAAGCCAGGCGCACCACCGCAGCCGGGTCAAGTGCCCGTGCGCGGGCCGCGATGGCCTCCATCGGCGCTTGCCAAAGCGGGTCGCGCGAGCCGTGCGCCAGAAAAACAATGGCCTTTGAATCCATGGGCACGTCAGCGTTTGAGCACCAGCCAGCCAAACGCCGCAAGCGACAGCAGGGTGTAGATCATGCCCGGCAGGGCGGCGGTGAGCCAGGGCGTCCATTGCTGCAGCTCGCCCATGTAGCCTGACACATTGTTGAGGAAAAAGAAGCTGATGCCGGCCATCACGCCGCCAAACACGTAACCTGAAATCCCTTCATTGCGAAAGTGCAGGTAGGCGAAGGGCAGTGCCAGCACCACCATCACCAGGCAACTCATGGGGTAAAACACCTTTTTCCAGAATTCGATTTCGTAGCGTTGCGCTGCCTGCCCATTGGCGTCCAGGTGGCGGATGTACTGAAACAGGTCGATGGTGCCCATGCGCTCGGGTTTGAGCACCGCCGTGGAAACCATTTCGGCGCTGATGCCGGTGGGCCAGCGGAACTCGTCCATCTTCACGCGGTCAACCCGCATGTCGCTGGAACCCTTCAAGCCCGGGGTATTGCCTGCAGCACCTGCGCTGCCGGCTGTGAACTCCGTGCGTTCGACGCGGTTCAGGGTCCAGGCATCTACGCCGGAAAACTGCGCCGACTCGGCGCGTGTCATGGACACCACGCGACCGCGGTTGTCGAACTCCAGTATGCGCAACCCGCGCATGGTTCCATCGGGGGCAATCGCGCTCACGTTGGCGGCAAACTGCGAATACTGCTGCTTTTCCTTAAGCCAGGCACCGGTCTGCCCGACGGTGATGTCGCCCTCAAACCGCGCCTTGAGCAGTTGTGCCGCCCGGTCGGCCCAGGGCGTGAGGTAGTCGCCCACGGCAAAAGTGAGCACCACGAAACCGGCCCCAATGGCCAGCAGCGTGCGCAAAGCACGCCAAGGGCCAAGGCCACTGGTGCGCAAAATGGTGAACTCCGAGCTTTGGGCAAACCGTGCCATCACGAAAATGGTACCGATCAGAACCGTGATGGGCAGCAACTCGTAGAGGTGGCTGGGCAGCAGTAGCGCCACGTAGGTGAGCGCCTGGGGAAGTTGGTAGCCGGGGGTGGTGCCTTGTCCGATTTTCTGAACCTGGTCGACCACGTCAAAAAAGGAAAAAAGCGCCAGAAACCCCAGCGTTACGAAGGCAACGGCGTAGAGCACTTCGCCATAAATCAGGCGACGGATGGTTTTCACGCGGTGCCGCCCGGTTGCGGTTCGGCAATGGGCCGCCGCCGCAACCTCAGGCTCCAGTTGTTGTTGCGCAGGGTCAGCCAGGTCACACAGACCAAAAATACGCCGCCGTGCAGGGCCAACAGGAATTGCGCAAAACCAATCTTTTCCTGGGCAATCCAGTTTTGCCCCAGATTGAGCAGGTTCAGGTAGATCTGGAAGGCAAACAGTGAAAACACCAGGTTGCCGGTGCGCCCTACACGCGGGTTGACGCGGGAGGACGCGATCGCCAGGATGATCAGGTTCGCCGCGGCCAGGGCAAAACCAATGCGCCAGGAAATCTCTCCGAGATGGCGTGGCGTAGGCTCAAGCAGCAAGGTGAGACTGGACACCGTGCCCAGCGGCGCGGCGTCATTGAGGCCTGTGTTGCCAGCAGCGACGCGCGTGCCGTACTCCTCGAATTCACTCACCTTCAAATCAGCCTTGTCGGGGGTGTTTTCCAGTCGCTGGCCGTTTTTGAGGATCAGGAACTGGTCATCGCCCCTGAGTTCAATCTGGCCACTGCCTGCCGTGGTCACGGTTTCTTTGTCACGTTCTGTGGTGGCGATGAACACATTGTTGCCAGCACGTGCGCCGGCCGGGTTCTTTTCCACAAAAAAGACGCGGCTGCCGTCGGCGGATTCCTGAAACCGCCCAGGCTCAACCCGGTCCAGGTCTCCGCGTTTTTCGTAGTGGTCGCGGATGCCTTCAATCTGCTGGTTGGCCCATGGCAAACCCACCAGGGCCAGGCCGAAGACCGCCAGCAGGATCGGCCAGGCAAACCGGAACAAGGGGACCACCAGCGCCGCCAAGCCCTTGCCGCTGCCAAACCAGATCACCATTTCGCCGTCACGGTACAGGCGGGTCAGTGTGGCGACGATTGAAACAAAAAGGCCCATGGTGGTGATGTTGGGCAGGAAGGTCAACACGGTGTAACCGACCACCATCATCACATCGGACGGATTGAAACTGCCACGCGAGGCTGCGCCCAGGGTGCGGATCAGGGTCATGGTCATGACAACCGTGACCAACACGATGAAGGTGGCCCCAAAACTGCGGGCCAACTCCTTTCGGATAGAGGAATGGAATAACATCGACAAAGGAAAAAGGGGAATTATGAACTTTGAATTGAACACCAGCTCCCTGGGCAGCGCCGCAACGCAAAAATGTGACGCCCTTTTGTTGCTTGTCGGCGCGGCATTCAAACCTGGTTCGGACAATTTGTCGGCCTGTGTCAAGCAACTTCGCGCGTTGGGCGATCTGGACGACAAGGCCGGGAAACTGGCCCAGTTCCACCAGCCACCCCATCTGGCGGCGTCGCGCCTGGTGGTGGTCAGCATCGGCGCTGGCAGCGCAAAGGAAGTGCGCCAGGCGGTCTCCGCTGCCGTGGGCGCGGTGAAATCCGTCGCCAGTGTCAAATCCGTTTGCCTGTGTTTTGCCGAGGAAACAGGAGCATCCCAGCTCAGCGCGGCGGTTATTGCCGTGGCGGACGCCAGTTACGTTTTCAACACCACCAAGTCGAAACCCGAAGGCCGCAAGATCGTGAATGTGGTGATACAGGCGCCGGGGGGCGAGGCGCTCAAATCCGTTTTTGAGCGCGCCGTCGGCACGGTTCAGGGCATCGAGTTTGCCAAGGAGTGGGGCAACCGGCCGGCCAATCACGCGACGCCAACCATGCTGGGGCTGGCCGCCAAGTCACTGGCCCGCTTCAAGGACATCAGTTGCGAGGTCCTGGGGCCCAGGCAGGTGGCCAAGCTGGGCATGGGCTCGTTCATGGCTGTGGCGCAGGCCTCAGCCCAGGAGTTGCGGTTTGTGGTGCTCAAGTACAGCGGCGCGCCCAAGACCGAGGCGCCTGTGGTGCTGATCGGCAAAGGCATCACCTTTGACACGGGTGGCATTTCACTTAAACCCGCCGCTGAAATGGACGAGATGAAGTTCGACATGTGTGGCGCAGCCAGTGTGCTGGGCGTTTTTCGCACGCTGGCGCAGATCAAGCCACGCATCAATGTGGTTGGTCTCATCCCCACCTGCGAAAACATGCCCGGCGGAAAAGCGCTCAAACCGGGTGACGTGGTGACCAGCATGAGCGGTCAAACCATTGAAGTGCTCAACACCGACGCCGAGGGTCGGCTTGTCCTGTGTGACGCATTGACCTACGCCGAACGCTTCAAACCTTCGGCTGTGATCGACATTGCCACCCTCACCGGCGCCTGCGTGGTGGCACTGGGAGGCGTGCGCAGCGGCTTGTTCGCAAGCCAGGACGAACTGGCGCAGCAACTGGTTCAGGCTGGCGACGCGTCACTGGACCTGTGCTGGCGAATGCCGCTGGACGACGACTACGCGGATGGCCTCAAAACCAACTTCGCCGACGTGGCCAATGTGGCCGGCAGGGCCGGTGGCGCGGTCACTGCGGCCAAATTCCTGCAGCGTTTTGTGGGCAAATTTCCGTGGGCACACCTGGATATCGCCGGCACGGCATGGAAGAGCGGCGCTGCGAAAGGCTCTACTGGCAGGCCGGTGGGCCTTCTCGTTGAGTACCTGGTCCGGCGGGCCGGTGTTGACGCGGTGCCCGCGCCACCCAAGCCGAAGGCGGTTCGCGCCAAGCGGCCACGCGCAGCCTGAGCACCCTGCGGTGACCGAGATTTCTTTTCATTTCAATGCCCCCGACAAGGTGGGTCATGCTTGCCGCCTGCTGAGAAAGGCCTGCAATGGGGGCCACCGGGTCTTGGTGATGGGCCCGCCAGCCACGCTACGCCAGCTCGATGCGGCCTTGTGGACTTTCTCCGCGCTCGATTTCATTCCACATTGTTTTGCCGACGCGCCAGTGACCGTTCAGAAAAACTCGCCCATCGTCTTGGGCCTGGCCGACACGACAGGAGACGCTGCCACCCCCCGCCAGATGCTGGTGAACCTGGACGAAAACGTGCCAGCGGGTTTTGAGCGATTTGAGCGCGTGATTGAATTGGTTGCAACCGATGAAGCCGACCGGCACGCAGCGCGCGCCCGCTGGAAACATTACGCTTCACGGGGTTATGCAATGGTTCGCCATGATGTCTCGGGCGCCACAGCATGAACGCCCGATCAACCTTTGCATGACCACCGCCTTGCCCCCCAAAAATTTGCCCCGGTTTTTGCCGACTTTGACCGAAGTGGTGCATTTGCCTGTGGCGGCAGCGGTCGCGGGTGAGTCGACAGTCAGCGCCGACGATCTTATCGACCGGATCATGCTTCGCCTTGACGGCCCACTACAGGGTGCCTTGCAGGCGGTCCTGGGAACCCTGGTGGTCGAAAAACTGCGCGAAATGGAGCCACGCATCCGCGACGAAGTGGACCGGGCCGTGCGTATTGCCGTGGAGGAGGCGATCGCGCAGGAATTGGACCTGCCGAAAACGCCGCAAAGCCCAGCCGGTTGACTGGGTGCAAGCCTTCTGGCTTGGTATCTTCCCTACGGCTATAGAGCGCTTTTTTGAGCTATCCTGCGGCCCGTGGAATTCAATCATTCACAAGAACGGGCTCCCCGGTCTTAATTTTTGGAGTTGATTATGCAAATGAAATTGAAAGTAACCGTTGCCGCCGCTCTGGCCGTGGCTGGTGGCGTAGCCGTGGCGCAGGATATGGTCGTGAAGATTGGCCACGTGGCCCCGATCTCCGGGCCACAGGCGGCCTATGGCAAAGACAACGAAAACGGCGCTCGCATGGCCATTGAAGACCTGAATGCAGCCGGTGTCACCATTGGCGGCAAAAAGGTCAAGTTTGAGCTGGTGGCCGAGGACGACGCCGCTGATCCCAAGCAAGGCGCTGCCGTGGCGCAGAAGCTGTGCGACGCCAAAGTTGCCGGCGTGGCGGGCCATTTGAATTCAGGCACAACGATTCCAGCTGCTGCGATCTACAACGCCTGCGGCATTCCACATGTGACGCCATCGGCAACCAATCCTGACCTGACCAAGCCTGGTTACAAAACCACCTGGCGACTGCTGGCCAATGACAATGCACTTGGCGCTGGCCTGGCTTTCTACGCCGCTGACGCCCTCAAATTGAAACGTGTCGCCATCATTGATGACCGCTCAGCTTATGGTCAAGGCGTCGCTACCGTATTCAAAAGAACAGCCACTTCCAAAGGCATGACCGTTGTTGACGATCAATTCACGACCGACAAGTCAGTGGATTTCATGTCAATCTTGACTGCAATCAAGGCCAAAAACCCCGATGCTATCTTTTTTGGCGGCATGGACCCGCAAGCCGGCCCGATGCTGCGCCAGATGGAACAGCTCGGTTTGACCAACGTCAAATACTTTGGCGGCGATGGCATTTGCACCGAGGATCTGATCAAGCAGGCGGCTGGTGCCAAGACGCTGAACAACGTCGTTTGTGCTGAAGGCGGCGCTTCCCTCGCCAAAATGCCAGGCGGCACCGCTTGGAAGGCGCGTTACGATGCCAAGTACCCCAAGCAGTTCCAGGTCTACAGCCCGTACGTGTACGACGCGGTGCACGTGCTCGTGGACGCCATGAAACGCGCCAACAGCGCCGACCCAAAGGTTTATGGCCCGATGATTGGCGCCACCAACTACAAAGGCATCACCACCACGGTTCAGTTTGAGTCCAACGGCGAGTTGAAAAACCCCGCCATGACGCTGTACACCTACAAGGACGGCAAGAAGATTGCACTGAACTGATTGTTCAGGCAGACTTTAAAAGGCCACCTTCGGGTGGCTTTTTTCATGGGCGCAAGACGGGCCGGGTGAAATGACGGCGCGGCTCAGCTAAAATACGTCGCACTGGAGAGGTGGATGAGCGGTTTAAGTCACACGCCTGGAAAGCGTGCGAGGGGTAAAACCCTCCGCGGGTTCGAATCCCGCCTTCTCCGCCAGAAAGACAGCCCCGTAACGTGAAAGCGTTGCGGGGTTTTATTTTTGGACCGACTGCACCATCTTCATGGCCGATGTGATCAAGGTGGAGACTTCCAACATGTTGCTGGGCACCACCAAGGTGGTTGTGGCGTCGGCGGCCACTTTGGAATAGGCCTCTATCGACCTTTCGGCCACTTTCAATTGCACCGCCTGTTCGCCGCCTGGCTGGCGGATGGCGGCGGCGATGCGCTCAATGGCACCCGCGGTTGCGTCGGCCACTGCCGTGATTGAGGCGGCTTCACCCGCCGCCTTGTTGATCACCGCCTGTTTTTCACCCTCCGAGCGGGCGATGAAGGCCTCGCGCTCGCCGGTGGCGATGTTGATCTGCTCCTGACGGCGGCCTTCGGAGGCGGCGATCAAGGCGCGTTTTTCGCGTTCGGCGGTGATTTGCGCCTGCATGGCATGCAAAATTTCTTTCGGCGGTGTCAGGTCCTTGATTTCATATCGCAGCACCTTTACGCCCCAGTTCAGCGCCGCTTCGTCGATGGCCTGCACCACCTGCGCGTTGATGATGTCGCGCTCTTCAAAAGTTTTGTCGAGTTCGAGTTTGCCAATCACCGAGCGCAGGCTGGTTTGTGCAAGCTGCGAAATCGCAATGATGTAGTTGCTGCTGCCGTAACTGGCGCGCATGGCGTCAGTCACCTGGAAATACAGGATGCCGTCCACTTGCAGCTGTGTGTTGTCGCGCGTGATGCAGACCTGGCTGGCGATGTCCAGCGGAATCTCCTTGAGTATGTGTTTGTAGGCAACCTTGTCGACGAAAGGAATCAGGAAGTTCAGGCCTGGCGTCAGGGTCTGGTGGTATTTGCCCAGACGCTCGACCACCCAGGCGTGCTGCTGGGGCACCACTTTGATCGACTGGGTCACGAAGATCGCGGCGATGATGAGCAAAACAAGAGCAGTTGTCATGGTGTCTTTCTGGTGAGTTCGCGCCAGGCTTGAGGCCCGCAGGGGATGATATTCAGATTTTTTCGACGATGAGGCGGTTGCCCACCACTTCGACAATGCGGTGGGTCCCAGCTGCGGCAACCGCGCCCGGGCGCAGCGCAACGCTCCACTTGACGCCGCGGTAGGTCACGTGGGCTGTGTTGTCAAACTGCCAGGCGCCGACGTGTACGGTTTCGCCGATGTCCAGGTTGACGTCCCGGTTTTCGCTGGCTTTAGCGGGATGGACGCGTTTACCCCGAACGGCGCGCAGGATCAAGACAGACGCGCCACCCGCCACAGCAGCGGTGACCATCTGCAAAGTGAGCCCAAAGCCCAAATGCGCAGCAACCGCTGCGGCGGCAAGACCCACCGCCAGCATCAACAGGTAAAACGTACCGGTCATCAGCTCGATGGCAACGGCACCGCCGGCCAGAAGCCACCAAATGGAAGATTGCGCCAATGTGTTCATGGAGCCACATTTTGTGCCATAACGGGTCAATCACAAGTGCCCAGCCCGTCAGAAGGGCGATATTTCCTTACACTTCGCGCCTGTTTTGATTTTTACGACGCCGAAAGTCCGCCATGAAGTTTAGATTCCCCATTGTCATCATCGACGAAGACTTCCGTTCCGAGAACACCTCAGGCCTGGGGATCCGGGCGTTGGCGCAGGCGATCGAGAGCGAAGGGTTCGAGGTACTGGGCGTCACCAGTTACGGCGACCTGAGCCAGTTTGCACAGCAGCAAAGCCGCGCTAGCGCCTTCATTCTGTCGGTGGACGACGATGAGTTCACGCCGGGGCCTGATCTTGATCCGGCGGTCTTGAACCTGCGCCATTTCATCGAAGAAGTGCGCCGCAAAAACCTCGACGTGCCGATTTACGTATACGGTGAAACCAAAACCTCGCGCCACATCCCCAACGACATCCTGCGCGAACTGCACGGCTTCATCCACATGTTTGAAGACACGCCGGAGTTTGTGGCGCGCCACATCATCCGCGAGGCGAAAAGTTACCTCGAAGGTGTGCAGCCGCCGTTTTTCAAGGCCTTGCTCGATTACGCGGAAGACGGCTCGTATTCATGGCACTGCCCGGGCCACTCAGGCGGCGTGGCGTTTTTGAAAAGCCCGGTGGGGCAGATGTTCCACCAGTTTTTTGGTGAAAACATGCTGCGTGCCGACGTCTGCAACGCGGTGGAAGAGCTTGGGCAATTGCTCGACCACACCGGCCCGATTGCCGCCTCCGAGCGCAACGCCGCGCGCATCTTCAACGCCGATCACTGTTTTTTTGTGACCAACGGCACCTCCACCTCAAACAAAATGGTGTGGCACCATACCGTGGCGCCGGGTGACGTGGTGGTGGTCGACCGCAATTGCCACGTCTCCATCCTGCACGCGATTATCATGACGGGCGCAATACCGGTGTTTTTGAAGCCCACGCGCAACCACTTCGGCATCATTGGCCCGATCCCCAAAAGCGAGTTCGAGCCAGCCGCCATCAAGGCCAAGATTGCCGCCAACCCCTTGCTCAAGGGGATAGATGCGGCGCAGGTGAAGCCACGGGTGTTGACCCTCACCCAGTCCACCTACGACGGCGTGTTGTACAACACCGAAACCATCAAAGGCATGCTCGACGGTTACGTGGACAACCTGCACTTTGACGAGGCCTGGCTGCCGCACGCGGCGTTCCACCCGTTTTACGGCACCTACCACGCGATGGGCAAAAACCGCGAACGCCCCAAACAGGCCGTGGTGTATTCCACGCAGTCGATCCACAAACTGCTGGCTGGCATCAGCCAGGCCAGCCATGTTTTGGTGCAGGACTCCCAAACGGTGAAGCTGGACAAACACCTCTTCAATGAAGCGTACTTGATGCACACCAGCACCTCGCCGCAATACAGCATCATCGCCAGTTGTGACGTGGCGGCGGCGATGATGGAGCCGCCCGGCGGCACCGCGCTGGTGGAGGAAAGCATTGCCGAAGCGCTGGATTTCCGCCGCGCCATGCGCAAGGTCGACGAAGAATACGGCGCTGACTGGTGGTTCAAAGTCTGGGGGCCGGACAAACTGGTCGAAGAAGGCATTGGGCGCGCCGACGCCTGGATCATCAAGGGTGAAGCGCCCAACGCCAAAGCCGGCGTCAACTGGCACGGGTTTGGCAAGATGGCACCGGGCTTCAACATGCTCGACCCGATCAAGGCCACCATCGTCACGCCCGGCATGGACCTCAAAGGCACCTTTGCGCCCACCGGCATCCCGGCCAGCATCGTCACCAAATTCCTTGCCGAGCATGGCGTGGTGGTCGAAAAAACCGGCCTGTACAGCTTCTTCATCATGTTCACCATCGGCATCACCAAGGGCCGCTGGAACAGCATGCTGACGGCGCTGCAGCAGTTCAAGGACGACTACGCCAAAAACCAGCCGATGTGGCGCATCCTGCCGGAGTTCTGCCAGCAGCACCCCAAATACGAAAAAATGGGCCTGGCGGACCTGTGCCAGCATGTGCACAACCTGTACGCCAAATACGATATCGCGCGGCTCACCACCGAAATGTATCTGAGCGATTTGACGCCCGCGATGAAACCCAGCGACGCCTACGCGCACATTGCGCAACGCAAGACCGAGCGCGTGGAGATCGACCACCTCGAAGGGCGCATCACGGTGGGATTGGTCACGCCCTATCCGCCGGGTATCCCGCTCTTGATTCCCGGTGAAGTGTTCAACCGAAAAATTGTTGACTACCTCAAGTTTTCGCGGGAATTCAACGCCCAGTGTCCGGGTTTTGAGACCGATATCCATGGCCTGGTGGAGGAAGAGGGTGCGGATGGCAAGGTGCACTACTACGCCGACTGCGTGAAGGCCGCCTAAAGGCCGGTGAAAGGCCGCTGAAAGGCAATCTTACCGACGCGCTGGCGTCATTGCAGCCGACTTGATCCACATCAAAACTGCGCGGGCAGCAATCCTTACAGTGAACCCTGTCCATCGGTTCACTTCAAGGATTCACCATGAACTACTTCGGCGCCAGCCTCGCGTTGGCATTAAGCCTCGGCCTTCAGGCGTGTGCTCCGGAACCTTCCTCAAAGAATCCCGAGCCCGGTGCTTCTGCCGTCGCTGGCGACCAAGGCCCGCCGCAGGGCGAGCCGATCAAGGCGGTGTTGACGAGTCCGCCCAATGTCCCGCCTGCGACCGGTCGCAAGGCGCCGGCGAAAGTGATTGTCGAACTCGAAGTGCGCGAGCTGGAGAAGGAAATTTCCGAAGGCGTGCGTTACACCGTCTGGACTTTCGGCGGCACCGTGCCGGGCAGCTTCATCCGCGTGCGTCAGGGCGACACGGTGGAGTTCCACTTGAAGAACCACCCGGATTCAAAGATGCCGCACAACATTGACCTGCACAGTGTCACCGGCCCCGGCGGCGGCGCGGCCTCCAGTTTTACCGCGCCAGGGCGAGGCTCGCAGTTCACCTTCAAGGCGCTCAATGCCGGCCTGTATGTGTACCACTGCGCAACCGCCCCGGTGGGCATGCACGTGGCCAATGGCATGTACGGGTTGATCTTGATCGAGCCGCCCGAAGGCCTCGCCGCAGTGGACAAAGAGTTCTACGTGATGCAGGGCGACTTCTATACCGCCGGCAAATACCGTGAAAAAGGCTTACAGCCATTCGACATGCAAAAAGCCATCGACGAGCGGCCCACTTACGTCTTGTTCAACGGCTCAGAATCGGCGCTCACTGGCGAAAACGCGCTTAAAGCCAAGGTCGGTGAAAAAGTTCGGCTTTACATTGGCAACGGCGGACCAAATCTCGTGTCGAGCTTCCATGTGATCGGCGAGATTTTTGACAAAGTCTGGTTTGAAGGCGGCAGCAAGTTCCAGGAAAACGTGCAGACCACGTTGATTCCGGCGGGCGGTGCGGCCATTGCCGAGTTCAAAACCGAGGTGCCCGGCACCTATGTGATCGTGGACCATTCGATTTTTCGTGCCTTCAACAAAGGCGCTTTAGGCATGATGAAAATCGAGGGTCCGGAAAACAAGGCGATTTATTCTGGCAAAGAAGTTGATTCCACCTACCTGGGCGACCGCCAGGCCGACATGAGCAGTGTGGCCGTTGCAGCCAAAGCCGCCGCGGCGGGCGCACTCACCCTGGACATGCAAGTGAAGGCTGGTGGCGCCCTGTACAGCGGCACCTGCTCGGTTTGCCACCAAGCCAACGGCGAAGGTTTGGCGGGCGTGTTTCCCCCGCTGGCCAAATCAGATTTCCTGACAGGCGACAAAAACCGCGCCGTCGGCGCAGTGCTCAATGGGCTAAGCGGCCCGATCAAGGTCAACGGCCAGGAGTACAACTCCGTCATGCCGCCCATGAGCCAGCTGGCAGACGACGAAGTGGCCAACATTCTCACTTTTGTCGGCAATAGCTGGGGCAACAGCCTGGGCGCGTACAGCGCCGAGCAAGTGGCCAAGGCCCGCGCCAGCACACCCCGGCCCAAGGGGGCAGCACATTGACGCCATCGATCCTGCAATTGACTGTGGGGGCTTTGTGGGCTCTTTGCACTGTTGCGGCCCTCGCAGCGCCCAACCAAGCGGCCCCTGTGTACGTCAAGGTAGCCGGCGGCAGCTTTGTCAGCTTGTTGCCTCCCGACGGCAAACAGGGCAAGGCAGTGGTGGCTGATTTTTCCATGCGTGTCCTGCCCGTCACCAACGCAGAATTTGGGCGATTCACGCAGTTGCATCCAGCCTGGCGCCGTGAACGCATGGTGGGTAGCACGTTGGCCGATGCGCAATACCTGCAAGCCTGGCCTGCTGGTGGCGCGCCTTCGCCAGCCCAGGTTTCCCAGCCTGCCACTGGCGTCAGCTGGTTTGCCGCTCAAGCCTACTGCGAGGCGGAGAAAGCACGATTGCCAACCTGGCACGAGTGGGAATACGCGGCGGCTGCCGATGCCACGCGGCGCGACGCGCGTGCCGACCCGCAGTGGCGCGCCCACATTCTTGACTGGTATGGTCAAACCTCCAAAACACTCCCCAACGTGGGGAGCACCACTAAAAACCTCTACGGCACGCAAGATTTGCATGGCGTGATCTGGGAATGGGTGGACGATTTCAGCGCCATGATGGTCAGCGGCGACAACCGCACCCAAGGCGACCCGAACGTGGCGCGTTTTTGTGGTGCAGGTGCCATCTCGGCCAACGACCGCGAAAACTACCCGGTGCTGATGCGCATGGCGATGTTGTCGTCCCTAAGCGCCGCCAGCACCAATCGGAACCTCGGTTTTCGCTGTGTGCGCGACGGGGCCAAGCGAACGAAAAAGGCTGCTACATGACCTCCTACCCGTCGCGTCGCGCGTTGCTGCGCAGCGCCTCAGCCTTGGTTGTCTGCGCAGTGACGGCGCCCAGCCCCGCCGAGTTGCGCGCTGAGACCGACATCGCGGCCTTGCCACGCAACTCGGTTTACCAGCTTGACGCCAGGTTGACCGACCAGGACGGCAAGACCTTGCGTTGGCGTGACACGCGGGCGCAACACACCGGGCCACGCATCGTCGCCATGTTCTACACATCCTGCGACATCGTGTGCCCGATGCTGATTGAGACCATCAAGATTACTGAAAGCCGTTTGTCCGAGCCCTCACGCAGCTTGTTGCGGGTGGATTTGATCACGTTCGACCCAGAGCGGGACAACGTGGCCGCGCTCAAAAAGACCGCGGCGCAGCGCGCGGGCGACGAGCGGCGCTGGCGCCTTTACCGCCCCGAGCCCGCCGATGTGCGCAAGTTGGCGGGCGTGCTGGGTGTGCAATACCGACGCCTGGCCAAT
>JANNMM010000378.1:0-9860 GCA_031397915.1 Rhodoferax sp.
TGGTTCGACAACTTAACCCCGCGGTTTTTCCGCAACACAGAATGTCTGAATCTTTTGCCGACCTATTTGAAGAATCCCAGAAACGCTCGGAGACCCGCATTGGCGAGGTCGTCACCGCCGAAGTGGTGCGCATCGAACACAGCTTTGTCGTTGTCAATGCCGGATTGAAATCCGAGGCCTATGTGCCTTTGTCCGAGTTCAAGAGCGACAAGGGCGAACTCGAAGTGCAGGTCGGGGAATTCGTCTCCGTGGCCATCGTGGCCATGGAAAACGGCTACGGCGACACCATCGTCAGCCGCGACACCGCCAAGCGCCTCGCTTCGTGGATGAGCCTTGAGAAATCACTGGAATCCGGCGAATTCGTCACCGGCACCACCAGTGGCAAGGTCAAAGGCGGCCTCACAGTGCTGGTCAATGGCATCCGCGCCTTTCTGCCCGGCTCGCTGGTTGACACCCGCCCCACCAAAGACTTGTCTCCGTACGAGAACAAGACGATGGAGTTCAAGGTCATCAAGCTCGACCGCAAGCGCAACAACGTCGTGTTGTCACGTCGTGCGGTGGTCGAAGCCTCCATGGGCGAAGAACGCGCCAAACTGATGCAGACCTTGAAAGAAGGTTCTGTGGTTCAGGGCGTCGTCAAGAACATTACCGAATACGGCGCATTTGTCGATTTGGGCGGCATCGACGGTCTCTTGCACATCACCGACATGGCCTGGCGCCGTGTCCGTCACCCGTCTGAAGTGGTGACGGCTGGGCAAGAAATCACCGCCAAGATCCTGAAGTTCGACACTGAGAAAAACCGTGTCTCTCTGGGCCTGAAGCAAATGGGCGACGACCCATGGATGGGCGTGAACCGTCGCTACCCGCAAGGCACGCGCATGTTCGGCAAGATCACCAACATCGCCGACTACGGCGCGTTTGTCGAGCTCGAGCCCGGCATCGAAGGCCTGGTACACGTCTCCGAAATGGACTGGACCAACAAAAACATCGCCCCCTCCAAGCTGGTCACCCTGGGCGATGAAGTTGAAGTCATGGTTCTGGAAATCGACGAAGACAAGCGCCGCATCAGCCTGGGCATGAAGCAGTGCAAGGCCAACCCTTGGCAAGAGTTCGCGCAGAACACCAAGCGTGGTGACCGCGTCAAGGGCCCGATCAAATCCATCACCGATTTCGGCGTGTTTGTCGGCCTCGCGGCTGGCATCGACGGCTTGGTGCATTTGTCTGACCTCTCGTGGAACGAAACCGGCGAAGCAGCCGTGCGCAACTTCAAGAAGGGCCAGGAAGTTGAAGCCCTGGTGCTGGCTGTTGACGTTGACCGCGAGCGTATTTCCCTGGGCATCAAACAGCTTGACTCTGACCCGTTCACCACCTTTGTGTCGATCAACGACAAAGGTCAGGTTGTCACAGGCAAGGTCAAAACGGTGGACCCGAAAGGCGCCGAGATTGACCTGGGCGACGACATCATCGGTTACCTGCGCGCTTCGGAAATTTCACGCGACCGCGTGGAAGATGCCCGCAACGTGCTCAAGGAAGGCGACGAAGTCACGGCTGTGGTGGTCAATGTGGATCGCAAGACCCGCAACATCCAGTTGTCGATCAAGGCCAAGGACGCGGCGGACCAAAGCGAAGCGATGGCCACGTTGAGCCAGCAGTCGGCCCGTGAAAATGCCGGTACAACCAGCCTCGGCGCCTTGTTGCGCGCGAAGCTGGACAACAACGGTTAAGGTTCGGCGAAATTCCGGTTGGGCTGCCATTTGCCGGTCTGTCTGGCGGACGTGAGGTCTGCCAGGCGGGTCGGTCCGAGTGGTGGCTTGAACCGGGGCGCTTCCTGACCCTTCACATCAGCCCACGGACCTGCATTCGATGACCCGCTCTGATCTCGTTGAGGAATTGGCCAACCGGTTTGTCCAGCTCACCCACCGTGACACTGAATACGCCGTCAAGGCGATTCTCGATGCCATGAACGAGGCATTGGTGCGCGGTCATCGGATCGAAATCCGTGGCTTTGGCAGCTTTTCAATCAACCGTCGCCCGCCCAGGCTGGGGCGCAATCCGCGCAGCGGGGAAAGCGTCGCAATCCCCGAGAAGCGTGTTCCCCATTTCAAGCCCGGCAAGGCATTGCGTGAGTCTGTTGACCAGCGCTCCTCACAGGTCGACATCGACGACAAGCCCTGAATCCATAGTTGCACTGGCTAAAATCCCCCGAAACAGGGGAATGGCATGAAACGGATGGCTCGGCTGATCAAATGGTTGCTTTATGGCGCCATTTTCTTCACCTTTTTTGCCTTTGCCCTGAACAATCAAAACGATACGACGCTGCTGTTTTTCTTTGGCACCCAATGGCGCATGCCGTTGGCATTGGTGGTATTGACGGCATTTGCCGCAGGGCTGGCGGTTGGCGTGTTGGCCATGGTGCCGCGCTGGTGGACGCAGCGAAGCGTGGCCAGGCGTCTGGCCGGCGGGTCCGCACAGACCACGGTCAACACCAAGGCGGCGTCCGAGCATGGAATTTGACGCCACCTGGCTCCTGCTGGGGCTGCCGCTGGCTTTTGGTCTGGGCTGGCTGGCATCGCGTCTGGACGTGCGCCAAATGCGCATCGAAAACCGGCGCGCGCCCAAAGCCTATTTCAAGGGGCTCAATTTCCTGCTCAATGAACAACAGGATCAGGCCATTGACGCTTTCATTGAAGCCGTACAAAACGACCCCGACACATCCGAGTTGCACTTCGCGCTGGGTAACCTGTTTCGCCGGCGCGGGGAGTATGAACGTGCGGTACGGGTGCACGAGCATCTGCTGTCGCGCGGCGATTTGAGCCACGCTGACCGGGATCGTGCCCAATATGCGCTGGCACTTGACTTTCTGAAAGCCGGTTTGCTGGACCGTGCTGAAGGCGCGCTTGAGAAGCTGGAGGGCACGGCCTTTGAGGGTCAGGCGCGACTTGCCTTGTTGGGTACCTTTGAGCGGTCCCGAGAATGGGCCAAAGCAGCACAGATCGCTGCAAAACTTGAAGATTCAGGTCAAGGCAGCTTTTCTGCGCGGCGCGCCCATTATTTGTGTGAACTGGCGGCTGCCCGGATCGCCCAGCATGAGTTGGCGGACGCGCGGGAACTCATCGGTCAAGCCCAATTGATCGCGCCGTCAGCACCCCGCCCGCATATGGAAATGGCCAGCCTGCTCATGCAAATGGGCGACGCAGACGCGGCATTCAACTGCCTTGCCCGGGCATTGCAATTGTCAGCGGCGGCGGCGCCATTGTTTGCAGACAATCTGGCTCAGGCATCCATTGCAGGCAATCGCGCCAGCGAAGCTCTGACATTGCTCAAAGAGGCATATTCGTCCACCCATTCTCTGGACTTGCTCGAAGCCATTGTCAAAGTCGAGGCGGCCCATGCGGGGCCTGCGTCCAGCGCACGGGACTGGTATGTGCACCACCTCGAACGGGAGGCATCCCTGGTTGCGGCAGCCAAATGGATTGCCGGCGAGAAACTGGAACACGAACAGTTTCATCCACAGGTTCAACGCGCCCTTGACCACGCAGTCAAACCCCTCACCCGTTATCGTTGCGCCGCCTGTGGTTTCGAAGGCAAGCAACACTTCTGGCAATGCCCTGGCTGCCAGGCCTGGGACAGTTACCCCGCAAGGCGGGTCGAAGAACTCTGACACTGGAACCGAATGACAACGACGCCGATCACTCGCGAACAACTCTCTCGGTCCCGGGTTCTGGTGGTGGGAGACGCCATGCTTGACCGTTACTGGTTTGGCGCTGTAGACCGTATTTCACCGGAGGCGCCTGTGCCCGTCGTTCGCGTGACCCGCGAAGAGGAACGGATCGGCGCCGCAGCCAACGTCGCCTTCAACGTTGTCACGCTGGGCGCAAAAGCGTCATTGCTTACCGTCGTTGGTAACGACGAAGCCAGTCACAAACTCGAGCATCTTGTGGCCAAAACCGGCATTGAGCCCCATTTTGGCCGCGACGAACACCTGAAAACAACCGTCAAGCTGCGCGTGATCGGACGCCAGCAACAGTTGATTCGGCTGGATTTTGAAAATACACCCAAGACGGAAATCCTTGCCTCCCAAAGCACCGCCTTTGCCAGCCTCCTGAACGCGCATGACGCCGTGCTGTTCTCTGACTATGGCAAAGGAGGCCTCGCGCATGTGGGCAACATGATCGCCAGTGCGCGGTCGGCAGGCAAACCAGTGCTTATCGACCCCAAGGGAAGCGACTTTTCCCGCTATCAAAATGCCAATGTGATTACGCCCAATCGCGCGGAGCTTCAACACGTGATTGGCGATTGGGAAGACGAAGCCCAACTGCAGCTCAAAGTGGAGAACCTGCGCGTCGCGCTGGGGCTTGAAGCGGTTTTGCTGACCCGAAGCGAGGAAGGAATGACCCTGTTTGATGACCAGGGCAGTCTGCATGAACGGGCCATGGCGCGCGAGGTTTTTGACGTCACCGGAGCTGGCGACACAGTGATTGCAACCCTGGCCGCCTTTGTCGCGGCAGGCTTGAGTTTGCGCGCCGCCATGCCCCTGGCCAACCGGGCCGGTGGACTGGTGGTCGGAAAATTTGGCACTGCCACCGTCAGTTACGACGAGTTGTTTTCATCAAACTGAGCCTGCACCACCATGACCAGAATCATCGTCACCGGCGCTGCCGGCTTTATCGGCTGCAACATCATCAAAGGCTTGAACGCCCGTGGCCTGCACGACGTGATTGCCGTTGACGACCTGACTCAAGGGGACAAATTCCGCAATCTGGCGGATCTGCAAATCGCCGACTATGTGGATGTCGGCACTTTCTATGGCCGGTTTCAGGCTGGTGCCTACGGTCAGGTGGATGCCGTCTTCCACGAAGGCGCCTGCAGCGACACCATGGAGATCGACGGCAAATTCATGATGGCCAACAACTACACCCTGAGTTGCCAGCTGTTCAATGCCTGCCAGTCGCAGGGCACGCGTTTGCTTTACGCGTCTTCCGCTGCCACCTATGGCGGTTCGGCTTCATTCAGGGAAGAGTCCGAATTTGAGCGCCCATTGAATGTGTATGGCTACTCCAAATTGTTGTTTGACCAGTTTGTTCGCCTCCACCATCCATTGGGCAAAGCAGCGGTTGGGGCCACGGCAATGCCGCAGGTTGTGGGATTCCGGTATTTCAATGTATTTGGTCCCCACGAACAACACAAAGGCAGGATGGCCAGCGTCGCTTACCATCAATTCAACCAATTCAATACCGATGGTCGTGTCAGGCTTTTCGGAGAGTACGGCGGATACGCACCCGGGCGGCAAATGCGCGACTTCGTCTTTGTGGACGACGTTGTTGACGTCAACCTCTGGTTTTTCGACAACCCGCAGAAGTCGGGAATCTTCAATCTTGGCACTGGACGCGCCCAGCCGTTCAATGACGTTGCCCTGGCGGTCGTCAACACCTTGAGGTCAGTGAAGAAGCAGCCTTCACTGGTGCTGGACCAGGCGGTTGCGGCCGGGTTGATCGACTACGTGCCGTTTCCAGACGCACTTCGTGGAAAATACCAGTGCCATACACAGGCAGACCTCTCCCGGCTCAGGGCAACAGGCTGCGAACATGTGTTTTCAGACGTCACCGCGGGTGTCGGGAAATATGTGCAGTGGTTGTCCAACAACCCCTAGACAGGCAGTGTTGCACCCGGTAACGAGGCTTACGCAAGCCGGGGGCCGTCGCCACAAAAACACCGATAATGCCGCCGGACGCGGATTTGTTTTTTGAGGCAAGTCAACCGGTGCTGCACACCTTTCGTTATGGGCTCACCCCCTACGTGAATCCGCGCCGGGGCCGTGCATTGCCTTTATTTATACACCTGAGGAGTAAATTGATGTTGAAGAAAATCCTGGCCACTTTGACCATGTTGTTTGCCGCAGCTGCATTTGCCGCTGTTGACGTTAACAAGGCGACTGCCGCCGAGCTCGACGGTATCAAGGGCATTGGCCCCGGCATTTCCGGCAAGATTCTGGACGAGCGCAAAAAAGGCAATTTCAAGGACTGGAACGACTTGATCGAACGCGTCAAGGGCGTGGGTGACGGCAATGCGGCCAAGTTCTCTGCTGAAGGCATGACGGTCGGTGGTGCTGCCTACAAGGCGGCTGCAGCTTCGAAGAAAGACGACAAGCCTGTTGCAGCGAAAAAGGACGAAAAGCCGGCAGCCACCGCAACGGCCAAGAAAGATGAAAAACCGGTAGCTGCCGCGAAGAAGGAAGACAAACCCGCTGCAGCCAAAACAGAGAAGGCCGCAAAAGCCGACAAGGCCGATGCCAAAGATGCCAAGGCCACTGCTGCCAAGGACGTCAAGAAAGAAGATGCCAAGGTTGCAGCCAAAGACGTCAAGAAAGACGACAAAGCTGAAACCGCGAAGAAGTAATTCCAACACCGACAAAAAAACCCGCCTCGGCGGGTTTTTTTGTCGGTGCCAAGGGTTTATTGCATGCCCGCCGCAGACACGATGGGTTGCCTTTCAGTCGCCACACCCTGGTGGGTCGTCACAAAAGAC
Organism: Rhodoferax sp.; assembly: GCA_031397915.1. Taxonomy (GTDB): domain Bacteria; phylum Pseudomonadota; class Gammaproteobacteria; order Burkholderiales; family Burkholderiaceae_C; genus JANYCG01. The sequence goes on from JANNMM010000378.1 coordinate 6,526, forward strand.
TTGGGCGCCTGCGTCGTTTCCGCTTCGGCAGGCGAATCCCCCAAAGCCGCCAGTTCGCTCTTGGCGTTGAATCCATAAACCGGCGACGATGAGGCCGCCAGCGCCAAACAGAATACCACTGCTGTTGCGACAACCAATGCCGTGAAAAGTACCATGATGCCCTCCTGAATTTGTTGCTGGAAGTTTAGAAGTCTTGCATCCAAATGCATCAGCAATAAGTCACAGTTTCGAAGATTTGTCACGTGTTGTATACGTGACGAAAGTCACAAAATAGTCAAACTCTGGTGTTAACCCGCGGGCCTTTTTGGTCAGCTCGGTGCTCGACCATACCCGCCGCCGCCCGGTGTGTGGATCTCAAACACGTCACCCGGCTGCATGTCGGTCTGGCCAATGTGTCCGATCTCCTGCACACGGCCGTCCGAACGCACAACCCGGTTGATGCCAACAAGCCCAGATTCACCCCCGGCCATGCCAAAAGCGCCATTCACACGGCCATTGGACAGAATGCTGGCGGTCATGGGCTCCAGAAACATCACCCGGCGCACCCCCCCGTTGCCACCGTGCCACCGGCCACCACCGCCAGAACTTTCGCGGATCGCGTAACTTTCAAGGCGCACGGGAAACCGGAACTCAAACACCTCGGGGTCGGTCAGGCGCGAATTCGTCATATGGGTTTGCACGACGCTGGTGCCGTCAAATCCGCCAACCGCCATGCCTGCAGCGTCCACCAAGGCACCGGCACCTGAGCCCCCGGCAATGGTTTCATAGTATTGGTACCGGGCATTGCCAAACGTGAAGTTGTTCATGGTGCACTGGCTGGCCGCCATGATCCCCAGTGCACCCAACAGCGCGTTGGTGATGCAGGTCGATGTCTCAACGTTGCCCGCCACAACGGATGCCGGTGGATTCGGGTTCAGCATGGAACCTTCGGGAATGATCACCTTCAGGGGTTTGAGACAACCCGAGTTCAGTGGAATGTCGTCATTGACAAGAGCGCGAAACACATACAGCACCGCGGCCATGCACACCGCTGTGGGCGCATTGAAGTTGTTGGTCTGCTGCATCGACGTGCCGGTGAAATCAACCTCCGCGCTGCGCGCGTTGGCGTCCACCCGAATCGTCACCTGAATCCTGGAGCCATTGTCCAGCGGCAGCGTGAAGGCACCGTCCTTGAGCCGCGTGATGACACGGCGCACCGACTCCTCGGCGTTGTCCTGCACATGGTGCATGTAGGCCTGCACCACATCAAGGCCAAACTGGTCCACCATTTTGCGCAGTTCCTGCACGCCTTTTTCATTGGCCGCAATTTGCGCTTTCAGGTCAGCCATGTTTTGCTGGGGGTTGCGGCTGGGATACTCGCCACTTTGCAGCAACTGCAGCATTTTTGCTTCCTGCAATACGCCCTGCGCCACCAGTTTCACATTGTTGATCTGCACCCCTTCTTCTTCGATCCGGGTGGAAAACGGTGGCATGGAGCCCGGGGTGATTCCGCCGACATCCGCATGATGCCCGCGGGACCCGACGTAAAAAATCGCACCTGGCCTGCCCGACTCAGGCAGGTACACCGGCGTGATCACGGTGATGTCGGGCAAATGCGTGCCTCCGTGGTAAGGATCGTTCAGCACATACACATCGCCGGGCTGCATGTTGCCGGCGTTTTCCTGGATCACCGTCTTGATGCTCTGGCCCATGGAGCCCAGGTGCACCGGCATGTGCGGCGCGTTGGCGATCAGGTTTCCCTGCGCATCAAACAGCGCGCAGCTGAAGTCCAGCCGCTCCTTGATGTTGACCGACAGTGCCGTGTTCTGCAGTTGCAGGCCCATCTGCTCGGCGATGTTCATGAAGAGGTTGTTGAAGACCTCCAGCAGCACCGGGTCAGCCGTGGTTCCCGCTGCATATTTGACAGCCCGCATTGCCCGTCGTTCAAGCACCAGGTGGTTGAATTGCGTAACGGCTGCTTCCCAGCCCGGTTCAACCACGGTGGTGGCGTTTTTCTCGGCAATGATCGCCGGGCCCGGCACGAGGTCTCCCGGTCGCAGGTCTTCGCGCACCACCAATGCAGCGTCATGCCATTGCCCGCCGGAAAACATGGCCACTGTCTCGCGTGTTGCAGGGGCGCGCGGCCCATGCATCTGCAGGCGGGGTTCGTCGGGCGCATCGCCCGCAATCACAACCTCAACCGAAACCGCCTCCACCACCAGCCGTTTGCCTTGCATCAAAAAGGCAAAGCGCTGGCGGTAAGCGGCTTCAAAGCTGGCCTGAATTTCCAGCGCATCGCCAAACGGCACCACCAGCGCCGAATCACTGCCTTCATACCGTACATGAAGGCGCCGATGGGTCGTGACACCGCCGCCGCTGGCCTGCTGGCGCATGAGTTCACCCAGCGCCTGTTTGGCCAATGCATCAAGCCTCGCAGCAATCCCGGGCAGCACATCGGGTGTGAGCGTCAGTTCCACAGCTTGTTCACGGATCACCGACTGGTCCGCCAGCCCCATGCCGTAAGCCGACAACACGCCCGCCAGCGGGTGTACAAACACGCGCGTCATGCCCAGCGCATCCGCCACCAGGCACGCGTGTTGTCCACCTGCGCCACCAAAACACTGCAGCGTATAACGGGTCACGTCATAACCACGCGCCACAGAAATTTTCTTGATGGCGTTGGCCATCTGCTGCACGGCGATGTTGATGAAACCCTCGGCCACCTCCTCGGCGGGTCGCCCGGTTTGCGTGGCCAATGCACCGAATTTTTGGCGCACCACTGCATCGTCCAGCGCTTGATCAGCCTGCGGTCCAAACACCTTGGGGAAATACCGCGGCTGGACCTTGCCGACCATCACGTTGGCGTCGGTCACGGCCAGCGGGCCGCCACGGCGGTAACTGGCGGGGCCCGGGTTGGCGCCCGCACTTTGCGGGCCGACGCGAAACCGCGCGCCGTCGTAAGCCAGCAAGGAGCCTCCGCCTGCGGCCACAGTGTGGATGCCCATCATCGGCGCACGCATGCGCACACCGGCCACCTGGGTTTCGAACTCGCGCTCGAATTCGCCGGCATAGTGCGAGACGTCGGTGGAGGTGCCGCCCATGTCAAAACCAATCACCTTCTCATGGCCGGCGATGGCCGCGGTGCGCGCCATGCCCACAATGCCGCCAGCCGGGCCGCTCAAAATGGCGTCCTTGCCCTGAAAGGCGCGGGCGTCGGCCAGCCCGCCGCTGGACTGCATGAAAAACAGCTTGACGCCCGGCATGTCGCCCGCCACCTGCTCGACGTAACGCCGCAAAATGGGCGACAAATAGGCGTCCACCACAGTGGTGTCGCCACGGCTCACAAACTTCATCAT
>JANNMM010000015.1:0-16421 GCA_031397915.1 Rhodoferax sp.
GGAATTTAGTTGATTAGGAGAAGAAAATGGTTGCAATTACTGCAAGTTTGGTCGCTGAACTGCGTGCCAAAACCGACGCCCCGATGATGGAATGCAAACGGGCTTTGACCGAGGCCGGTGGCGACATGGTGAAAGCCGAAGAAATCCTGCGCGTGAAACTCGGCAGCAAGGCTGGAAAAGCGGCAAGCCGGATCACGGCTGAAGGCGTTGTTGTCAGCGTAACCGAAGGCGCAGTTGGTGCCATGCTGGAAGTCAATTGCGAAACAGACTTCGTCACCAAGAACGACAGCTTCCTCGCTTTGGCCAACGCCGCCGTCGGACTGGTTGCCAAACAAAACCCCGCGGATTTAACAGCCTTGGGGCTTTTGGCCTATTCGCAGGACGGTTTTGGCCCGACGCTCGAAGATGTGCGCAAAGGCCTCATTGGCAAGATCGGCGAAAACATGAGTTTTCGCCGCTTCAAGCGGTTTGCTTCCGGAGCACAACTGGCAACCTACCTTCATGGCACGCGCATCGGTGTTGTGGTGGAGTTTCAAGGCGAGGCCAATGCAGCCAAGGACGTTGCCATGCACATAGCGGCGATGAAGCCAGTGGCGTTGTCCAGTGCGGATGTGCCAGCCGAACTGGTGGCGAGGGAGCGCTCTGTGGCAGTCGCCAAGGCGGCCGAAGACGCGGCAAAAGCAACGGCCGAGGGCAAGCCGGTCCAGTCTGCAGAGATCGTCGCCAAGCGTGTGGAAGGTGGCGTTCAGAAATACCTCAAGGAAGTCTCACTCTTCAACCAGGCGTTTGTCAAAAATGACAAATCCACGGTGGAGCAGATGCTAAAGGCCGCAGGCACAACGGTCAGCGCATTTACCTTGTACGTTGTCGGCGAAGGCATTGAAAAGAAGGTTGACGATTTTGCCGCCGAGGTGGCAGCCCAAGTGGCAGCAGCGCAAAAGGCGGCTTGACAAGTTGCCGATAATCAAGGACTCGTACCCACCCACTCAGGAGAATTCAATGCCAGCAGCCAAACCAGCTTACAAGCGCATACTGCTCAAGCTGTCGGGCGAGGCGTTGATGGGGGACGACCAGTTTGGCATCAACCGCGACACCATTGTCCGGATGGTTGACGAGATCGCGGAAGTCACTCGTATGGGCGTGGAAGTTGCCGTGGTCATCGGCGGCGGCAATATCTTTCGCGGCGTTGCCGGAGGCTCGGTTGGGATGGACCGTGCCACGGCCGACTACATGGGCATGTTGGCCACCGTGATGAACGCATTGGCGTTGGGCGACACCATGAACAAGGCGGGCCTGACCGCCCGTGTCATGTCCGCGATTGCCATTGAGCAAGTGGTGGAGCCCTATGTCCGTCCCAAGGCCTTGCAATATCTGGAAGAGGGCAAGGTGGTGATATTTGCAGCCGGCACCGGCAACCCATTTTTCACCACAGATACCGCTGCTGCATTGCGTGGTGCAGAAATTGGCGCGCAAATCGTGCTCAAAGCCACGAAAGTCGACGGCGTCTACAGTGCCGATCCAAAAAAAGATGCAACGGCGACGCGTTACGCCAAGTTGTCATTTGACGAGGCAATTTCAAAAAATCTTGGCATCATGGACGCGGCCGCCTTTTCCCTTTGTCGGGACCAGAAATTGCCGATCAAGGTTTTCTCAATCTTCAAGCTCGGTGCATTGAAACGTGTGGTTTTGGGCGAAGATGAGGGAACCCTCGTCTACGCCTGAAGTGGCAGACAGGTGACGCAGGTATACATTGGAGTTCAAAATGTCGATTGAAGAGATACGCAGCAATGTCGAAATCAAGATGGACCAGTCGATCTCGGCATTCAAAAACAATCTTACAAAAATCCGAACAGGTCGTGCCAACCCGGCGCTGCTTGACTCGCTCCAGGTCGACTATTACGGTGCGCTGCTTCCGATCAACCAGGTCGCCAACGTGTCGTTGTTGGATGCCAGGACCATCAGTATTCAGCCCTGGGAGAAGGGGATGGGTGCGAAAATCGAAAAAGCCATCCGTGAGAGCGATTTGGGCTTGAACCCCGCTTCCATGGGCGACCTGATCCGTGTTCCGATGCCGGTGATGACTGAAGAGCGACGCAAGGAATTGACCAAAGTGGTGCGCGGTGAAGGAGAAGGCGCAAAAATCGCCGTCCGAAATCTGCGCCGGGACGCCAACGAATCGGTCAAAAAGCTGGTTAAAGACAAAGCGGTTTCAGAGGACGATCAGAAGCGATCAGAGTCTGACATTCAGAAAATTACAGATCGGCACATTGTTTCAATTGACCAGCTGATGGCCGCCAAAGAGCAGGAAATCATGGCTGTATGAACAGGTTGCCCGCGCTTTCACCTGCGTGGGGTCCCGTGCGCCCTAATGGCGCCAAATTTCCGTGGGGTGCGCCAGCGGGATATGGTTCCCTTCGTTTCGTATGAATGGCTCCACCGCAGTCCCGCACCATATCGCCATCGTGATGGACGGGAACGGCCGGTGGGCGTCGAAGAGGTTTCTTCCACGGATTGCCGGCCATAAACAGGGTGTGGATTCACTCAAACGTTGCGTCAAGGCTTGTGTCGCTCGCGGTGTGGGGGTCCTGACGGTATTTGCCTTCTCTTCAGAGAACTGGAACCGCCCCAAAGATGAAGTTTCCGGCTTGATGGATTTGCTCGCGATGGCGATTGCGCGGGAAGTACCCGACTTGAGGCGTGACGGTGTACGCCTGTATTTTGTGGGCGAACGCACGGGTTTGTCCGAAAAAATAAAGTCCAGTCTGGCCGAAGCTGAGGGTGCCACTGCAGCCAATTCAAAACTCGTTTTGAATGTCTGTTTCAACTACGGTGGCCGTTGGGACATCACGCAGGCGGCCGCCAAATTGGCACAAGCAGGTAAGCCGATTGACGAATCCAATCTGGAAGGAGCGCTCGCGCTGGCGCATGTTGCAGACCCAGAGCTGCTGATTCGTACCGGAGACGAGTTGCGCATCAGCAATTTCCTGCTTTGGCAAATCGCTTATACGGAGCTGTATTTCAGTCCGTGCCTTTGGCCGGATTTTGATGAGACTGCTCTGGACCAAGCCATTGCAGACTTTTCAAAGCGCGAGCGGCGTTTTGGTCTGACGTCTTCGCAATTGGCTCACAGCGGTGGCGCGTTGCCCAAGCCAGTTTAGAGTGAAATTATGCTGAAGCAGCGTGTCATAACCGCCGTCATTTTGCTGCTGATTCTGTTGCCGGCACTTTTTTATCCGTCTCCTGGCCCTTTTAGTCTTGTCGCATTGATCCTGATCACCCTTGGCGCATGGGAATGGGCGCGGCTGAACGGTTTCACTGGGTTTAGTGCTGTCCTGGCAGGCGCGATTTGCTTGGTGCTTTGCCTGGCGGCCTGGAGGATGGGGCTGTTGACGACACCTTTTGCATATAAAGGCACCTGGATTTTTGCCGGCGCTTTCTGGGTGCTGGCTGGCGCCTGGGTGCTACGGTCTGGCATTGCCAGGTGGTCAAAAATCTGGCCTCTTGCGAGGCTTTGTGTCGGCGTTGTTTTATTGGCGCTGGCTTGGCTTGCGGTCTGCCAAGCCCGCGTGATCGGCGTCAATTTCCTGCTTTCGGTCCTTCTGCTGGTTTGGGTGGCCGACATTTGCGCCTATTTCGCGGGTCGAAGCTTTGGACAAAAATTTTCCAGTAGAAGACTCGCCCCAGCCATCAGTCCAGGCAAAAGCTGGGAAGGCGTCTGGGGAGGCATGGTCGGCGTGACCGTATTGGCGTTCTCATGGTTCTGGGCCGACGGCGTATTCGACGTCGGTAGCAAGAGCATTTACAGCGTCCTCGCAGAACGGGGTTGGTGGTTCTTGTTGCTGGCGGCATTGTTCCTTGCTTCGATGAGTGTGGTTGGCGATTTGCTTGAATCTTTGGTCAAACGCAGTGCAGGGGTGAAGGACAGCAGCGGATTGTTGCCCGGCCACGGTGGCGTGCTGGACCGATTGGACGCTTTGTTGCCAACCTTGCCGCTGGCCATGATGTTGTATTCAATTTGACCCCATGACGGACGTTCGGAAAAAACTCGCCATCCTCGGATCTACCGGCTCCATTGGCGGAAGCACGCTCGATGTCGTCGCGCGTCATCCGGGACGCTTTCGAGTCTATGCATTGACGGCGTCTACACAAGTAGATTTGATGTTGAATCAGTGCATCACATTTGCACCGGTTTACGCAGTCATGGCCAGCGAACCACATGCCAGGCAACTTGAAGACAAATGCCGGGCATTGGGCTTGCCCACCCAGGTGCTTTCCGGACCAAAGGCGATCGCCATGGTGGCTGGGCATGAGCAAGTCGATTATGTGATGGCGGCTATCGTCGGCGCGGCGGGACTTGCCCCCTGCATCGAGGCGGCACGCACGGGGAAAAGGTTGCTGCTGGCCAACAAGGAGGCATTGGTCGTTGGCGCCGAAGTATTCCTGAAAGCCGTGCGTGAGGGTGGCGCAACCTTGTTGCCCATTGACAGCGAACATTCAGCCATTTTTCAGTCTTTGCCTGAAAATGAATCTACCTGGCAGGCCAGAATCAGCAAGATCATATTGACGGCTTCAGGTGGCCCCTTCAGGACCCTAAAGCCTAGCCAACTTCGCAGCGTTACGCCCGACCAAGCCTGTGCCCACCCAAATTGGGAAATGGGGCGCAAGATTTCAGTGGACTCCGCCACGATGATGAACAAGGCGCTGGAGGTAATCGAGGCCCGCTACTTGTTTGGAATGCGACCGCGCCAGATAGAAGTCGTTATTCACCCGCAGAGTGTGATTCACTCTATGGTTCAATATATTGACAACTCGGTTGTTGCGCAGCTCGGAACCCCCGACATGCGAGGGCCCATCGCCTACGGATTATCTTGGCCAGAGCGCATTGAATGCGGAGCAGCGGCGTTGAACTTCTCCAGCCTGGGTGGACTCAGCTTCGAGTCAATTGACACAAATGGGCATGCAGAACGGTTTCCCGGTCTCAAATTGGCGTGGGAGGTGATGGACGCCCCACCGGGCACGACCGCCGTTTTGAACGCCGCGAATGAGATATCAGTAGCTGCTTTTCTGGCGAGGAGAATCCGTTTTGACCAAATCCATGAAGTCAACCTTCGAACCCTCGAGAAAGTGCGCCCTCAAGCGCCAGATTCGCTGGAAGACTTGCTGGCACTTGACGCGCAGTGCAGGGCGCAAGCGTCTGCGATTGCTTCTGAAATGGTAGTCTGATCCTATGGAAGTAAAGCCATGTTGACTGTTGCGGCATTTGTTCTGGCGCTTGGATTGCTGGTGGCTATCCATGAGTATGGGCACTACCAGGTCGCCCGCTGGTGTGGCGTGGAGGTTCTCAGGTTTTCCGTGGGTTTTGGCAAGATTTTGGCGCGGTGGACGCCCAAAGGCTCTTCAACCGAGTTTGTGCTTGGTGCGTTTCCGCTGGGCGGCTACGTAAAGATGCTGGATGAGCGGGAAGCACCTGTCGACCCGTCCAAGCGGCATCTGGCATTCAATACGCAACCTTTGCGTTCGCGGGTGGCGATTGTGGCTGCCGGCCCGATCGCCAACCTGTTGCTCGCGATTCTCCTTTATGCCGCCGTCAACTGGAATGGCATCGAGCAGGCCAAGCCAATTCTGGCCAGCCCGGTTCCTGGTTCATTGGCCGAGCGTTCCGGGTTAAAGGGGGGTGAGTTTGTAAGCCAAGCGGGCCTGGACGGTGAGGATCTGAAGGATGTTGTTTCGTTCGAAGACCTTCGCTGGCTGGCAACGCGTGGTGCGCTGGATTCCCGTGACCTGACCCTGCTGGTTACTGACGGTCCAGGGGGCCGCAGCCGAAAAATTGTTCTGCACTTGAGTGAGGCTAACGCGCGTGAAGTGGACGCGGGCCTCTTCCGGACAATCGGCATCACAAGTCCACTGACGGCTCCAGTGATTGGGGAGGTCATGGCCAGTGGTGCAGCGGCCGAGGCAGGGCTGCTGGAAGGCGATGTTGTGCTCAAAGTCGGCTCTGTCAACATCGTCGATGGACAACAATTGCGTGAATTGATCCGCAGTACGGTGAGGCCCGGCGATTCCGTTTCGGAGAAATGGACATTTTTGCGAGGAGGCGCCCAGATGTCGCTTCAGGTTCGACCCCGGCCACAACAGGAGGGTGGGCAAACCGTCGGACGTATCGGTGCCTATGTAGGTGCGCCACCGGCATTGACGATCGTACGTTTTGGTTTGGTTGAAGGGCTCACAAAGGGCGTTTCACGTACCGTTGAGGTGTCATTGCTGACCCTCAAAATGCTGGGCCGAATGGTGATTGGCGAAGCATCGTTCAAAAACCTGAGTGGTCCGCTGACCATCGCTGACTATGCCGGCAAGTCCGCCAGTCTGGGGCTGAACCAATACTTGCTTTTCCTGGCGCTGATCAGTGTCAGTTTGGGGGTCATGAATCTGCTGCCTTTGCCGGTTCTCGATGGGGGGTACCTGATGTATTATCTTTGGGAAGGACTGACCGGACGGGCGGTGACTGAGGTCTGGATGGAGCGCTTTCAACGCGGAGGCGTCATGGTTTTGGCGGCAATGATGTCAATTGCCATCTTCAACGACCTCAGCCGCTTGATGGGTTAATTCCGGACGGTTTCCAGCTGGGCACCAGAGCAAGGCCACCATTTCACAATAAAGATGTCATTCAAATCCATTCGACTCCGGCTTCTGCTGATAACCGCGCAGATTTTCATCGCATCGTTGGCATGGGCCGTTGATCCGTTCCAGATCAGGGACATTCGTGTAGAAGGTCTTCAGCGCGTTGAGGCGGGGACTATTTTTGCCTCAATCCCGGTGCGCGTTGGCGATATCTACACCGACGAAAAAGGCGCGTCCGCCATCCGTTCTCTGTTCGCGTTGGGTCTGTTCAAGGACGTTCGACTTGAAACCACTGGTGAGGTATTGGTCGTCATTGTCGAAGAGCGGCCGACTTTGGCGGAGCTGGATTTCGCCGGCACCAAGGAATTTGACAAAGACCTCCTCAAAAGAGCGCTGCGAGACGTGGGGCTGGCCGACGGCAGACCCTTTGACCTCGCGCTGGTCGACCGCGCCGAGCAGGAGCTCAAGCGCCAGTACATCAACCGAAGCCTGTATGGATCTGAGGTGGTCACGACCGTAACACCGATTGAACGAAACCAGGTGAACCTCTTGTTCACCGTCACCGAAGGCGAGCCCGCGAAAATCAATGAAATCCGGATTGTGGGCAACAAGTCGTTTTCCGAGTCGACCCTTCGAAATCTGTTTGACCTCGATACGGGTGGTTGGCTGAGCTGGTACACGAAGTCAGACCGCTATTCCCGAACCAAGTTGAACGCTGACATCGAGACCTTGCGTTCCTACTACCTGACCCGTGGGTTCCTGGAGTTCACGGTTGACTCTACACAGGTTGCAATTTCCCCCAATAAACGCGACATAGCCATCACCATCAACGTCACGGAGGGCGAGCGTTTTGTCGTATCCAGTGTCAGGTTGCAAGGCAATTACCTGAGCCGGGAGGATGAGTTCAGGTCCCTTGTAGCCGTGCGACCTGGCGAAGCCTACAACGCAGATCTGGTCACCCAGACGACGAAAGCTTTCTCCGACTATTTTGGCAATTTCGGCTATGCGTTTGCCAGGGTGGACGCGCGTCCTGAAATTGACCGGGCAAACAATCGCGTGGCGCTCGTTTTGTTGGCGGAGCCGGCGCGTCGGGCCTACGTCAGGCAAATCAACGTGGCGGGCAATACCCGCACGCGAGACGAAGTGATCCGTCGCGAATTCCGCCAATTTGAGTCATCGTGGTACGACGCCGACAAAATCAAGTTGTCGCGCGACCGGGTTGACCGCCTGGGTTATTTCAAGGAAGTGGGCATTGAAACCCGCGAGGTGCCCGGGACTCCAGACCAGGTTGACCTGACCATCTTGGTCTCGGAAAAGCCGACCGGCAGCTTGAACCTGGGCGGCAACTTTTCGAGCAGCGACGGCTTGGGGCTTTCTTTTGGAATTCGTCAGGACAACGCGTTTGGCTCAGGCAACTCCCTTGGCATCAATATTGACACCAGCAAGATCAACCGAACTGTTGTGATCAACACCACCAATCCTTACTTCACCGCCGACGGCGTCTCCCGCTCCGTTGACGTTTATCACAGGACTACCAGCCCGTACCAGGACCAGAGTTATTACCAGTTGATTACGTCCGGGGCGAGCTTGCGGTTTGGCGTGCCGTTCACGGAGTCGGACACGATTTATTTTGGTGTCGGTGTGGAAAGAACTGAAATTGTTCCGGGAACCTTATTGCCAACCTCCTATTTGAATTATGCGAACCAGTTTGGGTACTCCAGCAGCATCGTTCCGTTGACAATTGGGTGGGGGCGTGACAGGCGTGACAGCGCGATAGTGCCAACCACAGGCGTGTACCAACGCGCGTCGGGTGAATGGGGTGTAGGGGGAGATGCAAGGTATGTCAAGGCGACCTACCAGTACCAGCAGTATTTTCCGATTAACAAACAGTTCACCGCGGCCATCAACGCCGAGTTGGGCATGGGCTTCGCCTCCGGCGACCGGCCATACCCGTTGTTCAAGAATTACTTTGGCGGTGGATTGGGATCTGTCCGGGGGTTTGAGCAGGCCAGCCTGGGCCCAAGAGACCCGGTGACGGACATCTCCATCGGCGGGACCCGCAAATTCAACCTCAATGCGGAGGTCTTGTTCCCGTTCCCGGGTGCCGGCAACGACCGGACATTGAGAATGTACGGCTTCCTGGACATGGGAAACGTCTACGGCGAGAACGATCCCTTCAGTCTGGCTGACTTGCGATCGTCAGCCGGTATTGGCGTAAGCTGGATATCGCCGATTGGTCCCCTTCGGCTTGCATATGCAAAACCCCTGCGGACTTTCAACGGCGATAGAATTCAGTCAATCCAATTTCAGATCGGTACCTCATTTTAATGAAACCTTATTTTCGTCGCTGCTGGTTGGCTTTGGCCGCTTTTGGCGCACTGGCGCTTACACCTTTGCAAGCGCAGGAATTTCGCATCGGCTTCGTCAATACTGACCGCATCTTCAAAGAGGCGAGTACTGCCAAGGCGGCGCAGGCCAAACTTGAGCAGGAGTTCTCCAAGCGTGAAAAGGACTTGCAGGAGCTCGGAGCAAGTCTCAAGGGCAGCGCCGACAAACTCGAGCGCGAATCTCCCACACTTTCGGAGAGTCAGCGTGCCGCGCGGCAAAAACAGCTCGTCGACCTGGATCGCGATTTCCAGCGCAAACGACGGGAGTTTCAGGAAGATCTGAATTCGCGGAAAAACGAGGAGCTGCAGCAGGTTCTGGAGCGCGCCAATCGGGTTGTAAAGACCGTGGCCGAAGCCGAAAAATACGACCTGGTTTTGCAGGAAGCGGTTTACGTCAATCCCAAGCATGACATCACAGACAAAGTGATCCGGGCGCTCAATGCGGGCTCTGCCCGATAGCCCGTGGCGGGAGCGGCCTGAGGCTGTCGGAATGTGCAGTTTCGTCTAGGAACCATTGTTGATGCGCTTGGCGGAACGCTTTTCGGCGACCGTGACACCCCGATATCTGGCATCTCACCCTTGATTTCCGCCACCACGGGTGACTTGAGTTTTCTCAGCCAACCGCGGTATCGGCACGATCTGGCGGCTTCAAGGGCCGCTTGTGTGATTGTCAACCCGCAAATGAAAGAGCCAGCACTGGCGCGCGGGGCATGTATTGTGGTGGACCATCCGTACCTCTATTACGCACAGGTTACCCAGCTGTGGAAGCGTCATCTTGCTCCGGCTGCAGTTGCCGGTGTGTCCCGCATTCACCCTTCAGCCGTCGTCGACCCCACTGCGCAGGTGCATGACACGGCGACCATCGGTCCTTTGTGCGTGGTTGAGCGCGGAGCGCGTGTTGGCGCCGAAAGCACACTCAAGTCCAGGGTCACGGTCGGTGAAAACTGCACGGTGGGCGCGCGCTGTATCCTGCATTCCGGTGTGGTCATTGGCGCAGACGGATTTGGCTTCGCACCGCACAACGGTGCCTGGGAAAAAATTGAGCAGTTGGGCGCTGTTGAGATCGGCGACGACGTTGAAATAGGCGCCAACACCTGCATTGACCGAGGTGCATTGCAAAACACTGTGATCGAAGACGGCGTCAAGCTCGACAACCTGATTCAGATTGGTCACAACGTGCGCGTTGGCCGCCACACGGCCATGGCGGGTTGTGCTGGTGTTGCAGGCAGCGCAACCATTGGTGCACACTGCACAGTGGGCGGTGGCGCGGTGGTCCTCGGTCACCTGACAATTGGCGACAATGTCCACATTTCTGCAGCTTCGGTGGTGACTCGGTCAATCGCCAAACCGGGCCATTACACCGGGGTGTTTCCCATCGACGACAACAGTGCCTGGGAAAAAAACGCCGCCACGCTCAAGCAGTTGCATGGCATCCGTGACCGTCTTCGGGCCCTGGAAAAATTACCTGCAAAACCAGCATGAGCACCTTGAACATCCACGAAATTCTGAAGAAATTGCCGCATCGTTACCCCATCCTGCTGGTGGATCGGGTGCTCGAGCTTGAAAAGGGCGTGCGCATCAAGGCGCTGAAAAATGTCACGATCAACGAGCCCTTCTTTGAGGGCCACTTCCCGCATCGACCGGTCATGCCGGGTGTCCTGATGCTCGAAGCAATGGCGCAGGCAGCCGCATTGCTGGCTTTCGATACCCTGGGCGTTGTACCTGACGACAAAACCGTCTATTACTTTGCAGGCATTGACGCGGCGCGTTTCAAGCGCCCGGTGGAACCGGGCGATCAACTCATCATGGATGTGAGCCTGGAGCGCATGAAGGCCGGTATTTTCAAGTTCAAGGGCACGGCAAGAGTTGACGGCAACTTGGCTTGCGAAGCCGAGCTGATGTGCACCATGCGCACCATTGCCTGACGCAGACTGCGAGCAACCGTTGAGCAACATACACGCCACCGCTGTGGTCGACCGGCACGCCGAGCTGGACACTTCAGTCACTGTGGGCCCATTCACAGTCATCGGACCTCACGTGAAAGTGGCTGCCGGAACAAACATCGGGCCGCATTGCGTGATTGAAGGCCACACGCGCATCGGGCGCGACAACCAGATCTTTCAATTCAACTCGCTCGGAGCCATTCCGCAAGACAAAAAGTACGCGGGTGAACCGTGTGAACTGGTGATCGGCGATCGCAACACCATCCGCGAATTTTGCACCTTCAACATCGGTTCACCCGGAGACGTTGGCGTTACCCGCGTTGGCAACGACAACTGGATCATGGCCTACGTGCATCTCGCACATGACTGCCAGGTGGGCAACCACACCATCTTTGCCAACAATTCGCAACTGGCCGGGCACGTGCATGTAGACGACTGGGCGATTCTGGGCGGTTTCACCGTGGTACACCAGTTTGTGCGCATTGGCGCGCATTGCATGACCGCGATGTGTTCGCTGTTGTTCGCGGATTTGCCGCCCTTTGTCATGTGCCAGGGGCAACCCGCTGCCGCCAGGGCAATGAACCTTGAAGGTCTTCGCCGCCGCGGTTTTTCGCCGGAGCGGATCGCAGCCGTCAAGGCGATGCACCGGGCCCTTTACCGGGACAGTCTTACCCTTGAACAGGCCCGCCTCGCGATCGCCAGGCTCGAAGCCGATCAACCAGGTGTCGCGGTCGATGTAAAAATGATGCTCGACTTTTTGGCGAATATCTCGCCCCAACGCGGCCTGGTTCGGTAAGCCGCGAAATTGCCAGCCAAACCTCCAGACGTGAACGACGTAGGGCCCAGCATTGCAATGGTGGCGGGCGAAACCTCGGGTGACCTGCTGGCAGCATCACTCATGGCCGCCATTGACCAACGCTGGCCCCAGGCGAAACTGATGGGTATCGGTGGCCCGCAAATGGTTTCCCGGGGTTTTGACGCCTGGTGGCCCAGTGAAATACTGGCGGTTCGCGGTTACGTTGAAGTGCTGCGCCACTACTGGGAAATCGTTGGCATCCGCGCCAAAATCAAAACCCGTCTCCTCGCGCAAAAACCGGATCTGTTCATTGGCGTTGATGCGCCCGATTTCAACCTCGACCTCGAGCACAGCCTGAAGGCTGCCGGCATCAAAACCATCCACTTCATCTGCCCTTCAGTCTGGGCCTGGCGGCCTGAGCGCATTGAAAAAATCCGCCAAAGCGTGAACCACGTGTTGTGCATCTTTCCCTTTGAGGCGGATTTGCTTGCGCAACACGGCATTGGGGCAACTTACGTCGGACACCCCTTGGCCGGGTTGATTCCTGCACAACTTGACCGAACAGGTGCGCGGGCGTCGTTGGGATTGACAGAAAACGACCAAGTGGTCGCAATTCTCCCGGGCAGCCGCCGTTCCGAGATCAAATACCTGGCTTCACTGTTTTTTGAGGCTGCAGGTCTCGTCAATAAAACACAGCCAGCTATCAAATTCATAGTTCCCGCGATTCCGGCATTGCGGGGATTGATCACCGAAGCAGCGCGAGACGCTGGCGTACTGGCGCAAGTGCAGATTCTGGATGGCCAGTCCCACGCGGCCCTTGCTGCCTGTAATGTCACATTGATTGCCAGCGGTACCGCCACCCTTGAAGCGGCGCTGTTCAAGCGCCCCATGGTGATCGCTTACAACATGAATTGGCTGTCGTGGCAAATCATGCGGCGGAAAAAAATCCAGCCTTGGGTTGGATTGCCGAACATCTTGTGCCGCGACTTCGTCGTGCCAGAGTTTTTGCAGGGTGCGGCCACACCACCTGCGTTGGCCCGGGCCCTTCTGGACTGGCTGGAGCAACCCGCCAGGGTGATTGCCTTGCAGGAGAAATTTGCCAATCTGCATGCCCAGTTAAAACGTGACACCCCCCGACTTGCGACCGATGCGATCCAAAAAGTTCTTCAAGGCTGAGCAGGCCACACTGGCGTGGGACACGCCGGGACTGACCGCCGGCGTGGACGAGGCCGGGCGGGGTCCGCTTGCAGGGCCCGTGGTTGCCGCGGCCGTCATCCTGGACGACCACAACCCGATCACGGGTTTGGCAGACTCGAAGACCCTCACAGAAATTCGGCGCGAAAAACTCTTCGATGAGATTCGGGCCAAGGCCCTGTGTTTTTCCATTGCGCAGGCCAGCGTCGAAGAAATTGACCGCCTGAACATTCTCCAGGCAACACTGCTGGCGATGCAGCGAGCCGTCGCCGGACTGCGACTCAAACCTGTCAAGACGCTGGTCGACGGAAACTGTCTTCCCGTACTGGAGATGCTGGCTGAGGCGATCGTGAAAGGTGATGCCAAGGTCCCCTGCATTTCAGCGGCCTCGATTCTTGCGAAAGTGCACCGCGACCGCTGGTGTGCCCAGATTCACGAACAGTACCCGCGCTACGGGTTTGGCGCGCACAAAGGTTACGGTACGCTTGCGCACATACAGGCCCTGCAAAAACTTGGACCTTGTCCGGAGCATCGACGGAGCTTCCGGCCAGTCAGCCAATGGCTTCTTCGCTGCGGCACTGGGGTCGGCGATGCGTGAACCAAGCGCGGGCCGGGCGGAGGTGACCTCCATCACTTCCCGCGACAACCTGGTTTTCAAGGAGCTGCGCCGACTTGTCCACGAAAACACGGCTTACAGGAAACAGGGGCGGTACTGGGTTGAGGGCGATCATTTGTGTCGCGCAGCCGCTGACCGCGGCCTCAGACCCGCCATGGCCGTGTTTTCAGAGTCAAACTGGCCCTTGCATTCTGGAGATTTGGCGGAAGTCGCCTTCAAGAATATGGTTATTCCGGATCGGCTCTTCAAGGACCTCAGCGGCCTGGAGTCCCCGGCGAGTGTCGGCTTCGTACTCGACTTGCCGTCCAAGCCGAAAATTCGAAACGATGCCCCGACGGTCATTCTGGACCGTGTGCAAGACGCCGGCAACGTGGGTTCGATCTTGCGCAGTGCCGCCGCGTTCGGCTTTGTTCAGGTTCTGGCGCTTCAAGGCGCGGCAGCGTTATGGTCGCCAAAGGTCCTGCGCGCCGGCATGGGCGCCCACTTTGGCCTGCATTTGTGTGAAGGCCTTTGCATTTCGGATTTGGAGGCGTTGCAATTGCCACTGGTTGCCACCAGTTCGCACGTCGGGAAATTCGTGCACGAGCAGATCTTCCCAAACCCGTGTGCCTGGGTGATGGGCCACGAAGGGCAGGGTGTTTGTGCGGAATTGCTGGCGCGCGCTGCCTACACCGTGCGCATTGCACAGCCGGGTGGTGAAGAATCGCTCAACGTGGCTGCCGCTGCCGCGATTTGCCTTCACGCCAGCTCGACCAACACACCGTTCAAGTTATAATCAGAGGCTTTCCAGCACACCCCCGCCCCAAGCGTCGCACAAGCCACACCACACATCAGCCGCATTCAAGCCACCCCCTGATCGCCTGTCGTCAGTCGAAGCTTGTCAATGCTTGGGTCGCCCGCATTCATTTCGGAGAACCCAGTGCTTTTGTCTCTCAAAGCCACCCTGCCCAAAGCCATTTTGGCGCTCGCCGATGGCACCGTTTTCCAAGGTATTTCTGTCGGGGCCAGCGGCTCCACTGTTGGCGAAGTAGTGTTCAACACCTCGATGACGGGATATCAAGAGATCCTGACCGACCCGAGTTATTGCCAGCAGATCGTCACGCTCACCTATCCCCATATCGGCAACTGTGGCGTCAATGACCAGGACGTCGAGTCCGGGAAGGTTTTTGCCGCTGGGCTGATCATCCGTGACCTGTCGCAGCTGGCGTCCAACTTCCGTTCGACACAAAGTTTGGGCGACTACCTTCAGGGTGCAGGCACCGTCGCCATCGCCAACCTCGACACGCGCCAGCTGACGCGCCAGTTGCGCACACTAGGCGCGCAAAACGGCTGCATTCTGGCTCTTTCCCCGGGTGAAGCAGTTTCACAGGCCGCGATTGACAAGGCCACTGCCGCCGCCAAGGCCGCGCCCAGCATGGCCGGGCTGGATCTGGCAAAAGTGGTGAGCGCCAAGGCGGCCTACGGCTGGACAGAAACCGAATGGCGCCTGAGCCACGCGTCCAGAGCTGGCAAACCCGGATTTGCTGAACAAACCCAGCCGCAATTCCACGCGGTCGCTTACGACTTTGGCGTAAAGCACAACATCCTGCGCATGCTGGCAGAGCGTGGCTGCAAGGTCAGTGTGGTGCCCGCGCAAACCAGTGCCAGGGCTGCGCTGGCACTCAAGCCAGACGGCGTCTTTCTGTCCAATGGCCCGGGTGACCCCGAGCCCTGTGGGTATGCGATTGACGCTGCGCGTGAATTGATCGAGTTGGGCATGCCCACTTTCGGCATTTGCCTGGGCCACCAGATCATGGCCCTGGCCAGCGGCGCCAAGACCTTCAAGATGAAATTTGGCCACCACGGCGCGAACCACCCCGTCAAGGATCGGGACAGTGGCCGCGTCAGCATCACCAGCCAGAACCATGGCTTTGCGGTTGACGAAAAAACCCTGCCCGCGAACCTGCGCGCCACCCACATCAGCCTGTTTGACGGCACGCTGCAGGGCCTGGCCCGCACGGACAAACCCGCCTTTTGCTTCCAGGGCCACCCGGAAGCCTCGCCCGGGCCGCATGACATCGGTTATCTGTTTGACCGGTTTATCCAGTTGATGGCCAAGGCCTCCGAGAAAAAATAAGCAGAGATAACAATGCCAAAGCGCACAGACATCCAATCCATTCTCATCATCGGCGCCGGCCCGATCATCATCGGCCAGGCTTGCGAGTTTGACTATTCCGGCGTGCAGGCCTGCAAGGCTCTGCGCGAAGAGGGCTACAAGGTCATCCTGATCAACAGCAATCCGGCCACCATCATGACCGACCCGGCCACGGCGGACGTGACCTATATCGAGCCCATCACCTGGCAGACGGTTGAAAAAATCATCGCCAAAGAGCGCCCCGACGCGATTTTGCCGACCATGGGTGGCCAGACGGCGCTCAACTGTGCGCTCGACCTCTGGCACCAAGGCGTGTTGGCCAAATACCTGGGTGCCGCCACGGGCAAACCGGTGGAGTTGATCGGCGCCTCGCCCGAAGCCATTGACAAAGCCGAAGACCGACTGAAGTTCAAGGACGCCATGACCAAGATCGGTCTGGGTTCTGCCCGCTCGGGCATTGCGCACAGCATGGAAGAGGCCTGGACGGTTCAGAAAACCCTGGGCTTCCCGACCGTGATTCGCCCCAGTTTCACGCTAGGCGGTACCGGCGGCGGCATTGCCTACAACTCGGAAGAATTCGAGATCATCTGCAAGCGCGGCCTGGAGGCTTCGCCCACCAGCGAACTGCTGATCGAAGAATCGCTGCTCGGCTGGAAAGAGTTCGAGATGGAAGTGGTGCGCGACAAAAATGACATTGCATCATCATTTGCGCAATCGAGAATCTGGATCCGAT
>JANNMM010000031.1:0-5695 GCA_031397915.1 Rhodoferax sp.
GTACAGCCCGTCGGCGCCAATGACCAGGTCATAACGCTGGCGCTGGCCATCGGTGAAGGTCACGTCCACACCATCGGCATCCTGCTGCAGCGAAGTGAACGTACAACCCAGTCGCACATTCACCTGTGCAGCACGGGTTGCTTCGGCGAGTATTTTGGCCAACGCAGGCCGCATGATCGCGCCGCCACCCGGCAAATCCGGCCCTGCCAGACGGGGGGTGGGCAACTGGGCGACTTCCATGCCGGGCGGTGCACACAGCGAAATGCCGTCGGTGCCGCTGCCGTGTTCAAGGAAGGCTTCTGCGATGCCCAAAGTCTTGAAGGCGCGGATGGTGGCGCCGCCCAGGCTGATGCCCGCGCCGTACGAGCGCCAGCCGGAATCGATCTCCACCAGGTCAACGAAGACGCCCTGTTTGCGCAACTGGATGGCTGCGGACATGCCGGAAAAACCGCCCCCGACCACCAGAACTTTGAGTTTGTTGTTTGCTTGAGCCATCGCGACTTCCTTGAAGAATGAACTGAATTTTTAAACCAGCAGCAAGGCGATTTTTGGAAACGCCACCAAGAGCCCAATCACCACCAGGGCTGCAGCCGCAAACGGCAGCGAACCCATGTAAACGTCGTGCAGCGAAATCTGCTTGCCCAGCCCATCGGCATCGAGCGTACTTTTCACGATGAAGGGGCTCATGCCCAGGGGCGGTGTGATCAGCCCGACTTCCACCGCAATCATGGTGATGATGCCTACCCAGACCAGGTCGCCGCCCAGGTCCTTGAACACCGGCGCGAACACCGGCACGGCGATCAGCACGGTCGATACGCTGTCCAGCGCGGTGCCCAGCACCAGCACGATGGCGATGTACACCAGCATCACCGACACCAGGGTGAATTGGTGCGCGGCAATCCATTGGCTCAAATAACTGGGCAGGCCCGAGACGGCCAGAAACCGCGTGAACATGGCTGCCGCAGCGATGATGAGCACAATGCTGGCGGTGACGTACCCGGTATCGATCAAAATTTGCCAGAACACCCTGGGCGTGAGCGCGCGGCGCAGGAGCGCGATCACGGTGGCGCCCGCCGCGCCCACGGCGCCCGCTTCAGTGGCCGTGAAAATACCTTTGTACATGCCACCCAGCACCAGAACAATGAGCGCGATGATCGGCAGCATCAGTTTGAACAGGCTGGTCTGGGTCCCGCGCGTCACCGCCGTCTGCGCGGCCATGGCATCCACCATGCCTGGGTTGCGTTTGGCGATGATGTAGATCGTGATCATGAAGGCCACACTGAGCACAATGCCCGGCAGAATGCCCGCGTTGTAGATGTCGCCAATCGAGGTTTCGGTGATCACCGCGTAAATGATCATCAGCACCGAAGGCGGAATCAGCATGCCCAGCATGGCCGAACCTGCCACCACACCCACCGCCAGCCGCGGCGGATAACCGCGCTTGAGCATTTCGGGCACGGCGATGCGGGTGAACATCACCACAGCGGCAATCGACACGCCGGTGACGGCGGAGAACACCGCATTGCCCACCACGGTAGCCTGCCCGATGCCGCCGGCCATGCGCCCGAACAGGCGCTCCGCCATCACATAGCAGTCGCGCCCCACGCCGGCGGCCATCACCATGAAGCCCATCAGTACAAACAGCGGTGCCGTGCCGAATTCGTATTCGGTGACAGCATCGGTGGCCGTCTGCGCCAGCAGTTTGCCAGCCAGATCCCAGTTGTCGCGGATCAGCGCCGTGCCGACAAACGACACCACCAGGAGCGAGGTGGAGATGTGCATGCCGGAATAGATCAGCAGCGTCAATGCCGCAAAGCCGATCAAGCCTATCTCAAGGGGTGTCATGGCAAATCTTTCATGACAACACCTTGTTGGCGGGGTCGATTTCAAACAGCCGTTCGCGGCGCAGGCCAGCACCCACAAAGCCAAACACCAACAGCAGGTATTGCACGGCCATCATGCCGCTGCCAAAGGCGATGACGCCGTAGACCGGCCACTTGGGGAATGCAAACATCGCGGGCGTGCCGTAAAAGTCGTTTCCCACCCAGGCCTTCACGACGAGCGGCCAGACAAAGTAGCAGGTGGTGGCAAACATCACGCCACCCACCAGATGGTGAAAGGCCAGAAGCCACTGTTCGGCCCGCAGTGACCGATGACCCAGCATTTCCACCAGCCCGTCGGCGCTGATGACGCGTCCCGCACGCAAGGTGCTGGGAAACTGCAGATAGACAATCACGGCGATCGACATCGCCACAATTTCCGGTGTGCCGGTCAGCGGCTTGTTGAACAGGAAGCGGCCCACCACGTCCGTCAACACCACGAGCATGATGAACATCACCATGCTGGTGCCCAGCACGTTCATGATCCGCGTGACCCAGCCGAATACCGAGTCCGGCTTGGCCAGGCCAAGGCTCACTCTTTGTCCCACTCGCGGGCGTATTTCACACCCTCAGCACGCATGGCATCCATATAGGCCTTGAGCACATCGCGGGCGGGCTGGCCGCCTTGGGCCAACCAGGCTTTGGTGGGGTTTTCAATGGCCTTGGCCCAACGCACTTTTTCCGCCTCACTCAAGGGTGCCACCTTCCCGCCGCCGGCTTTGTAGGCGTTTTCAGCGCCAACCAGACGGCCTTGCAAGTCGGCTTCGTAGGCAACCGCATACGCGTCCGCCGCCTTGCGCAAGGCCGCCTGCACCTCAGGGCCGACCTTGTCCCAAACCGCCTTGTTAATCGAGATGCCGCCGGGGAAGGTGGCCCCCATGCCGGTTTGCGTGAGAAACGGACCGACTTCAAACAACTTGATCGGTACGGCCGCGCTGATGAAGGTGAGCACACCGTCAAACACGCCGGATTTCATGTCGTTGTAATACGATGGCAAGCCCGAAACGACGCCGGTTGCGCCGGTGCCCTTGAGCCACGACAGCGGAACCGGCGAGCTGGCAATTTTCTTGCCAGCCACGTCTTCGTATTTGGCCACCGGAAACTTGGCCATCAGCGCGTAATCGTCGACCGCCAGTCCCACCAGAAAGACCTGGTTCTGCTTTTCCCAGGCGGCTTTGAGCGCGGGGTTGGTGCGGTTCATCTCGTTCATCACCTTGGTCACGACGCGCGGGTCCGTGGGGCCAAACGGTGTGACGAACGACACCTGTTGCAGCGGCATCTTCGCCGCATGGAATACCGTGCCCACGTTGCTCATGTCGCAAATGCCCTGTTCCACGGCTTCGAGTTCGCCGCCGATTTTGGCCAACGTGCCGCCGTAGGCCTCGTTCCAGATGATTTTGGTTTTGCCGGTTTTCGCCAGTTCGGCGTTCACTGTTGGAATCATGGTTTGCGTGATCTGCCGGATGAAGGGGAACACCGGCGCCTGGCCCGAGCAGATGGTGATTTTGATTTCCTGCTGCGCGTGGGCCGCGCCTGCGCTCAAGAAGGCGACCGCCGCCGCTGCTGCAAGCAGCGTGAGTCTTGTTTTCATGGTGTTGTCTCCAGGTGGTTGAATTGCAAAAAAACGTGCCCGTTGGGGTCAATGGAATTCTCTATCGTTTGCAGGCGTTCGCCGACACACGGACCCAGGGTACAAACCCCAGTGTCGATGTCAAACAGCGCGCCGTGACCGCTGCACACGATGCGGCTTTTGTCGGCGTTCAGGTATTCGTCCTTGCGCCATGCCAATGGCGAGCCATCCACATGCGGGCAGGCGTTGCGGTAGACACGCACGCCCCCTGCGCCACTCCCTGTGTGCACCGCAAAGACGGAGTCCCGGCCCAGGCCGAGCGGGTCAAATCCCCGCGACTCGCCGACGGGCAGGTCACGCAGCTGGCAAAGGTAAGTGGATTGCGCCGGCATTCGGTGTGCTTGCTTCAGTGGGCCGGCGGGCCACCTGCAGCGCCGGGTGGCGGCGGTCCGGGGGCCCATTTTTCGCGGTGCTGGAACAAAAAGAGTTGCGACGCGTCTGCGCCCATCGGCGCCTCCCGCGCCACCCAGGTGTCGTCATGCAAATCCATGTCGGCGTCGTATTCGACATGGCAGGCCAGCGGGCTGTTGAAGTACCAGAACCAGTTGGAGCCAAACTTGTGGCGCCCCGGGCCCCAGAAGGATTCATAACCCTTGTTCACGAAACGCGTGCCGGCCTGCATCAGTTCGGTCGGGCCATTCAGGTGGAAGGTGAAATGCTCCACACCTTTCATGAAGGGCGGGGTTTGAATCAGAAACAGGCAATGGTGCTCACTGCTGCCGGCAGGGCGAAGGAAGGGGCCTGCGCCCACCAGGCGGTCCGTGCAGGTAAAACCGAGGCGCTTGACGTAAAACGCTTCGGCCTTCGCGGCATCCGGCACAAAATAAACCACGTGTGACAGCGAGCGAGGCTTGATGACGGCGTTGTCGTTGACGGCCACATGGTTCAGCGGGCGCTGGTTGGGCGCACCGGGCGCATTCACGGATTCCGAAGGCAGGGCCACGGGGCGTTTCACCGACACCTGGAAACCCAGGGTGAAACCCATGTCGTCCACCGATTCAATCGACCCGTCGGGCAGGCGGCGCACGGCACGGTCCTTGCCTAGCTCGGCGGCAATCGCCTCCAGCACCTTCGTATCTGCCACGCCGTAAACCGTCTTGCGCAACATGCTGGCAGTGCCCAGGCCGGGCGGCAACGTCGCGTCATCCTTGTGCGCGATCACGACACAAGAGCCGTCTTGTGACACGAAACGGCCGCCGCTGGCGTTCACGTTGACGGGATCCAGCCCGTAGTCATTCAGGTACCGGGTGCAGGCGGCCACATCGTCCACGCCAAACACCAACGCATCGAGTCCAACAATATTCATGGGGTGATTCCTTTAAACAATACGGCTTCTTCAGCCATGAGGGTGAAGTGGGATGTTTCAGATACGAGACCAGCGGCTACCAGTGGCGCCACCATCGACGCCTGCACGGCCAGCGCCAGTGTGTGGGCAGCGGCCAGATCGGCCACCCAAAATTCATCGATGGCGTCTACCAGGGCTGCATCGCCCGGGCGGTTCTGCACTTCGTTCTGAACATGGCCATAGGGCAAGCTGCCTTTGACAGAGCCGGCCAGTGCATTGCCACCTTCGCGCCAGGTTTTTATGAATTGGACGCTGTCCACCGCCGCAACTTTGCTGAAGAACGAGAACAGCTTGATGGTCCCGCCGCCGTTCAGTGGTTTCAAAACCTGCTGTTCCCGCACCGCCAGTTTGACCACCGACGCTTGGTCCACAAAGCGGTCTTCATCAGGGCGCAACTGCTCCAGATAAAAGGGCTGCTGCACCGAGTTCATGGCTTCGGTCGGGTCGGTAAACCAGATCTCGGTAACAAAGTCGCGGTTCAATGCAAACGGGTCACCTGCAGGCCCGCCCTGGCGAAAGCTGCCGTCCAGCACGCGGTTTTGCGCATAGCGTTTGGGCGCATGGACAGGGTCCACCGCGATGTATTTCGCCACCATGGCGCCATGCACATTCAGGATGTGGCGGCGGTGCTGGGCCAGTGTTGTCCCGGCGCGGCGGCGACCGACAATCATCAACTTGAAGGCGGGTTGGCTCATGCCGCTGGGCTCAGGTTGATGCGGCCACGCGCCCGCCCAAAACCTCCGCCACCCAGTCGGCGATGAAAGCGCCGGCGTTGGCCGAGTTGTCAAAACTCGAATGCTGGCAGCCGCCTTCACGTTCGGTGAAAATTTTCAACTCCCG
>JANNMM010000130.1:0-6158 GCA_031397915.1 Rhodoferax sp.
CGGCCCAAGCGCCCGCGCCCGGCAGTCTGGTGCTCAGCCACGAGCAAGACCGGCGTGGCTTGCCCGGCTCTGGCACGGCGCATCAGTTCGGAATTGGTGGAATCGACTTGCGGGAGGATTTCGACCGTGAATCCCGGTAACGCAGGCGCGATTTGCCCCCAAATTGACTCCGCTTGCCAAATCACACGGTCTACCGTTTGCGTTTGGGCGCGAGAAGGGTCCCCCGGCAATTTTTGGCGCCACACCAGCAGGGGTACTCAGCCTTGAGCTTGGGGGTGTACCGCTCGTCGATGATCAGGCCATAGTCGTAGTTCAACTCCTCGCCGGCCTTGATGTTGCGCAGCGCCTTGATGAAAACGCGGCCACCCTCTTCGTCAGCCTCACAATTTGGATTGCAGGCGTGGTTGATCCAGCGCGATGAATTGCCGCCGTAAAGCGCATCAATCACGTGTTTTTCATCAATGTGAAAATAAAACGTGTGGTTGGGGTCGCTTGGGTCGTGCGGGTGGCGGTGCTGCGCCTCTTTCCAGGTGACGATCTGGCCGACATACTCAATGATGGTTTCGCCTTCGGCAATGTCCTTGACGGCGAATACGCCATTGCCGTGCACGCCGGAACGGCGGGTCTGAATTCTGCGGTTGTCACCGGGCGCCGGTTTTTTGCTCACAAACGTTCCTGAAAATAGTCGGAGAATTTTTGGACTTCCCTAAGCCCGCAAAAATTTGGTATGGTGAATTGTGTGCGTGCGTGCGCCCACATGTGCGTGCGTGTGTGCGCACGCGAGAGGCTGAATTGTAGTCATGGGTATATTTGAACAATGAAAACACTAGTTATTGCAGAAAAACCGTCGGTGGCGCAGGACATCGTGCGTTCACTCACACCGACGGCCGGAAAGTTCGAGAAACACGACGAACACTTCGAGAACGACACCTACATCGTCACCAGCGCGGTTGGCCACCTGGTTGAAATTGCCGCGCCGGAAGAGTTTGATGTGAAACGGGGCAAATGGAGTTTTGCGAACCTGCCGGTGATTCCGCCGCATTTCGACCTGAAGCCGCACGACAAGACCAAAACCCGGCTCAACGCCATCGTCAAGCAGGCCAAACGCAAGGACGTGGGCGCGTATGTGAACGCCTGCGACGCCGGACGCGAAGGCGAACTCATCTTCCGCCTGATCCAGCAGTACAGCAAAGTCAAGCTGCCGGTGAGCCGGCTGTGGTTGCAGTCGATGACGCCACAGGCGATCCGCGACGGCTTCGGGGCCTTGCGCACCGACAAACAGATGCTGCCGCTGGCCGACGCGGCGCGCTGCCGCTCCGAGGCCGACTGGCTGGTCGGCATCAACGGCACGCGGGCCATGACGGCCTTCAACTCGCGCGACGGTGGTTTCTTTTTGACGACCGTCGGCCGGGTGCAGACGCCCACCCTCTCCGTGGTGGTTGAGCGTGAGGAGCAGATCCGCAAGTTCATCAGCCGTGACTACTGGGAAATCCACGCCACGTTCGCCGCCCAGGCGGGCGCCTACCCGGCGAAATGGTTTGACACCCGCTGGAAGAAGGATGCCGACGATGCGGAGAAAAAGGCCGACCGGCTGTGGAGCCAAGCCGAGGCCGAAGCCATTGCCAACGCGGTTCGCGGCCAAAGCGCCAGTGTCACGTCCGAATCCAAGCCAACCACACAAGCCAGTCCGCTACTGTTTGACCTGACCAGTTTGCAGCGTGAAGCCAATGGCAAATTCGGCTACTCGGCCAAAACGACCTTGTCCATCGCACAAAGCCTCTACGAGCGCCACAAAGCGCTCACTTACCCGCGTACCGATTCGCGCGCCCTGCCGGAAGACTATGTGCCGGTGGTGAAAGACACGCTGGAGATGATCGCCAAAAGCCCGATGAAACACCTTGCGCCATATGCCGCGCAGGCGATCAAGGGCAACTATGTCAAACCGTCCAAGCGCATTTTTGACAACACCAAGGTGAGCGACCACTTCGCCATCATTCCTACGCTGCAGGCACCCAGTGGTCTTTCGGACGCCGAACAAAAGGTCTATGACCTGGTGGTGCGCCGCTTCATGGCGGTATTTTTCCCAAGTGCCGAATACGAAGTGACGACGCGGATTTCCGTGGCGGCGGGACATAGTTTTAAGACCGAAGGCAAGGTGCTGGTCAAACCGGGTTGGTTGGCGATTTACGGCAAGGAAGCCGCCGATGAGGTCGCCGATGCCAAGGAAGGCGACAAGGGCCAGAGCCTGGTGCCGGTGGCACCCGGTGAACAGGTCAAGACCGAAGAAGCCGAAGCAAAAGGCCTAAAAACCCGCCCGCCGGCCCGTTATTCAGAAGCCACGCTGCTGGGTGCCATGGAGAACGCCGGCAAAACCGTTGAAGACGACGACTTGCGTGCGGCCATGCACGAAAAGGGTTTGGGCACACCGGCAACGCGCTCGTCCATCATCGAAGGGTTGATCGCCGAGAAATACATGCTGCGCGAGGGGCGCGAGCTGATTCCCACGGCCAAAGCCTTTCAGCTGATGACGTTGCTGCGCGGCCTGGGTGTTGAAGAGTTGTCCAAAGCCGAACTTACCGGCGAATGGGAATACAAACTCAACCAGATGGAGCACGGCAAGTTGAGCCGCGAGGACTTCATGGCAGAAATTGCCGCCATGACCGAACGCATGGTGAAGAAAGCCAAGGAATACGACCGCGACACGATTCCCGGCGACTACGCCACCCTGGCTGCGCCTTGCCCCAACTGCGGCGGCATCGTGAAGGAGAATTACCGCCGCTACACCTGCACCGGCAAATCCGGCAGCGACAGCGGATGTGGTTTCTCATTTGGAAAAACCCCGGCTGGCCGCACCTTTGAAGTTGCCGAGGTTGAGCAGTTCTTGCGCGATAAAAAGATCGGGCCACTGGACGGCTTCCGCTCCAAAGCAGGCTGGCCTTTCACCGCCGAAATGATTATCAAATTCGACGACGAGACCAAGAACTACAAGCTCGAGTTTGATTTTGGCGATGACAAACAGGGCGAAGAATCGGGTGAAATCATCGACTTTTCCGCCCAGGAACCATTGGGCAAGTGCCCCAAATGTGGCGGCCGTATTTTTGAGTTGGGTAAAAATTATGTGTGCGACAAGTCAGTCCCCACACTCGCACAAACCATTCCTACATGCGACTTCAAAAGTGGCCAAGTCATCCTGCAGCAACCCATCGTGCGGGAGCAGATGACCAAGCTGTTGGCCACCGGCAAGACCGATTTGCTCGACAAATTCGTCTCGATGCGCACGCGCCGCGGCTTCAAGGCCATGCTGGCCTGGGACGCCGAGGCCGGCAAGGTGAACTTTGAGTTCGCGCCGTCCAAATTCCCGCCACGCAAACCGGCAGGCACCGCCGGCAAGGCGGGCGCGCCAGCCTCGGCCAAAATGACGGCTGGTAAACCCGCGCCCAAACCGGCGGCCAAAAAAGCCGCTGCAAAGAAAGTCGCCGCGAAGAAAGCCGCCGTGCCACGAAAAGCGCCGGCTAAAAAACCGTCAACCGGAAAAGGTTTGCAGCCCAGTGCGGCGCTGGCGGCGGTGATCGGCAATGAGCCCGTCGCACGCACCCAGGTCATCAAGAAACTGTGGGACTACATCAAGGCCAATGGCTTGCAGGACGCTGCCAACAAACGCAACATCAACGCCGACGCGAAGTTGTTGCCGGTCTTTGGCAAGGCGCAGGTCACGATGTTTGAACTGGCCGGGATCGTGGGCAAACACCTGGGTTGATGCCCCGCAGGCAGAGGGCTAGTGCAGGAACTTGCCGTCGCGGCCAATGATCGTCAGGTCGGTGAAGGTGGAGCCTTGGTGGTCCTTGGCGCTGTAGTTGATGGTGAAACCGCCGAAGTTCAGGTCGCGCAGGGTTTCAAGCCCGGCGATGAGCGACTCCCGTGTGGGCGTACGGCCCGCACGGCGCAGGCCCTCGACCAGCACACGGGCGCTGAGGTAGCCTTCAAAGCTGGAAAAATCGAACTCTTTCTGCCCCGCTTCGGTCATGCGTTGCTGGTAGTCACGCACCACCGGACTGTTGGCCGCATACGGAAACGGCACCACCTGTGAGATCACCACACCGCGCCCGGCCTCGCCCAGCTCATCTGCCAGCGCTTTGGATCCGACAAAACTGACGTTGAAAAACTGCCCGCCATAACCCTTGCCCCGGGCTTGTTTGATGAACGCTGCGCAGGATTTGTAGGCGCTGATCTGCACCACGGCCTCGGGCTGGGCTTTCATGATTTCTTCGAGCGCTTTGGCCACGTCCACGCTGTTGCGCTCCACGGTGGCCACAGCCACTGGCTTGAGTTGGCGCTTGGTCAGGGCGCGGGTGACACCTTCGAGACCCGCCTTGCCGTAAGCGTCGTTCTGGTAAAACACGGCGATCTTTTTCAGGCCCAGCGTCGAGAGGTGTTGCACGATGCGCTCGGTTTCGTCAAAGTAGCTGGCGCGTACGTGAAAGACATGGCGGTTGAACGGCTCCCGAAGCGACTGCGCGCCAGTGAACATGCCTATCAGCGGAACTTTTTCTTCGGTAATGATGGGCAGAGCGGCCAGGCCCGTGGGAGTGCCGACCGAACCGGCCAGGGCAAAGACCCGGTCCTCGTTGATCAGCGCTTTCACGGCAGCGGCCGCCTTCTCGGGCTCGTAAGCATCGTCGCGCGTCACAAGCCTGATGCTTCGCCCGTTCACGCCGCCCTGCGCGTTCACGGACTTGAAATAACTCTGCATGCCCACCTGCATGCGCAAACCCAGCTGAGCAGCAGGGCCGCTGATGGCAGCGAACTGGCCGATGACGATTTCGCTGTCGGTCACGCCACTTTGGGCATGCGCAAGCGGGCACAGACAAGCCAGCGTTGAAACGAGCACGGCGGCGCGTCGGGAGAAAGGTCTGGGCAGCTGCATAAGGATCCTGAATTGGCGAGACTCAATCAGTATGACCAAAATGCAGGCATTTGCCTATCAGCCTTGTCAGGTTCGTGCGACCAGCTATCGTTTTGATACCAATTTTGTTGCGCAAATGCATACGGTGATAATCGCGTGTTTTGCGAAGCCCTACAGCAACCACGTCAACTACTTGCCCGTTAATCCACCTGAAACCCGGAGTCCGTATGTCACTCAAACTTTATTTCTCCCCTGGTGCCTGCTCGTTTGTGCCTCACGCCTTGTTGGAAATGGCCGGTGCGACCTTTGAAACCCAACTCGTCAAGCTGGCTGCCGGCGAGCAAAAAACGCCCGAGTACCTGGCCTTGAACCCGCGCGGTCAGGTGCCGGTGCTTATGGCCGACGGTTTTCCGCTGACCCAGGTGGTGGCCATCGTCAACTACCTCAACGACCGCTTTCCCGAGGCGAACTTTTTGCCCAAAGACCCACTGGCCAAAGCCAAGGCGCTGAGCGTGCTGGCCTGGATGAACAACTCGGCACACACCACCTTTACCCACGTGTTCCGCCCTGGCAATTTCGCCGAGTCTGAATCGTCTGTGGCCGAAGTCAAGGGCTTCATGACGGCCAAATACATGACCATCCTGCGTGAGCTGGACGCCATGGCCGCCAGTGCCGCCCCGTGGATTGGCGGCGCCCATCCCGGCCCGCTGGACCTGTACGCCACCGTGTTGATGCGTTGGGGCGGCTATGCCGGGCAAGACCCGGCACAGCTCACGCACCTGTGGGCGCACGCGCAGAAAGTGGCCGCACTGCCCGGCGTAGCCCGCGCGATTGAACGCGAACGGCTCAAATTGAATGTCTACACGCCAACTGAAACGGCCAAGGCGGCTTGATGCCAATAATTAACACCCATGTTAATTATTGGCGCTTAAACCGTCATTCTTCAGAAAATTCGGAATAAATCGACTTCGAAGTCACGTGAAATCGTCATTTTTTGCTATATTATTTATAGCAATAAAGTCTTGCTTGAACCAAGCGGATTGGGTTTCGCAAATCAGTTGACACCCGCCAGTATTTGCCCGCCGCCATAACTGCTGCTCACCGGCGCTTGGCCACCCATCGTCGCCTTGATTGCGCAGTATTTGAACTCCGGAATCTTGGCAAACGGGTCGAGGGCCGCGTTGGTGAGCTTGTTGATCGCCGCCTCGTAATAACAGAAGGGCACGAAGATTGCACCGCGTGGCGAGCTGTCGTC
>JANNMM010000135.1:0-7628 GCA_031397915.1 Rhodoferax sp.
GGCTGCCAAAGCCGCCAGCGCGTCGGCGCAGCCCTGCGGGTTCACGCCGCCCGCATTGCTGACGACGCGGATGCCCTTGTCGACCAGGTCTTTGAGCACCGCCTTCATCGTGACCGTGACAAAGTCGGTGGCGTAACCCAGATCGGGTTTTTTCAGCCGGGCGCCGGCCATGATCGACATCGTCAACTCGGCCAGGTAGTCAAACACCAGGTAGTCGATCTGCCCGCTGGCCACCAGTTGCGGTGCACCCACGCTGCTGTCGCCCCAGAAGCCCGAAGCGCCGCCAATTTTGACTGTTTTAGGGCCGGTTGCCGGGTCGCGCGGTGCGGTTTCGCCTGTTGTCATGATGCCCAATGAGTTGCCACAAGGAGCATTCAGTATAGGGAATCAGGGCAGCGCCTGCGCACCCCAGAGCCGCTTGAGCTGCGCGTCGCGGCCGCAGCTGGTGCGGTAATACTTGTAACGCACCGGATTCTTGACGTAATAGTCCTGGTGGTATTCCTCGGCCGGGTAAAACGCCGTGGCCAAAACAATTTCGGTGACCACCGGGGCTTTGAAGGGCTTGGATTTTTGCAGGGCCAGTTGCGATGCTTGGGCAATTTTCAACTGGTCGGCATTTTGCGCATAAATGGCCGTGCGGTAGGGCGAGCCCTGGTCGCAGAACTGGCCATTTTTCTCCGTCGGGTCAATGGTGCGCCAGAAGTGCTCCACCAGTTGCGCGTAACTCACCTTCGCCGGGTCAAACACCACCTCCACCGCCTCGGCGTGGCCAGTGAGGTTGCTGGACACCTGCTGGTAGGTCGGGTTGGCGACCTTGCCGCCGGTGTAACCCGAGGTGGTGGAGATGACGCCTGCCACCTTGTCAAAGTCGGCTTCCACACACCAGAAGCAACCGCCGGCGAAGACCGCTTTGGCGGTGGTTTGGGCGTTCACCTGGAAATGTGCGGCAAGGGCCAGGGTCAAAAAGGCGGCCGCGCGCGCCGACCGCCAAAACGCAAAGGGGTGATCCAATGTTTTCATACGTCGCTCACAAACTTGAGGGCCACACCATTGTTGCAGTAACGCTTGCCAGAAGGCCGCGGCCCGTCATTGAACACGTGGCCCTGGTGCCCTTCGCACCGCGCGCAGTGGTATTCGGTACGGGGCAACAGCATCTTGAAGTCGGTCTTGGTCTGCAAAGCACCCGGCAGGGCGTCGAAGAAACTCGGCCAGCCGGTGCCGCTTTCGTACTTCATGCTGGAGGAAAACAGCGGCAACTCACACGCGGCGCACTGGTAGGCACCCGAGCGTTTTTCGGCGTTCAAGGGGCTTGAACCCGGCCGCTCGGTACCTTCCTTACGCAACACGTCATATTGCGCCGGGCTGAGCCGCTTTTTCCATTCGGCGTCGGTCAGGCGCAGTGGCTGGATGGCTGGCGCAGCGCCGATCGCCACCGGCACTTGAAGGCCCAGGCCAAAGATGCTAAAAAGCATCAAAATAGGTCGTCGTGTCATCCGTGTCTTGAGTGTCATGAAAATTCCCCGGTTGCGGTGTCTGAGTGGCGGCTGCCGCTTAAGTTCGCTTTGTCTTTGTCGCGCCAACCCTGAAAGTCTTTCACAGTTCTGCTGCCATGCCCACCGTTGAATTCGCCAAAAGCCTGCGCCGCCATGTGGCGTGTGCGCCGCAGACCGTGCCGCAAGGCAGTCTGCGCGAGGTCATCGAGTCGGCGTTGCTGGCCGCGCCAGCGCTCGGCGCCTATGTGTTTGACGAGCAGCGCGCCGTGCGCAAACACGTGGCGGTGTTTGTCAACGCCGACATGGTGCACGACCGGGTGCGGCTGGCGCAGGCGATTGGCGAGAATGACAAAGTGCTGGTCATCCAGGCGCTCACAGGGGGTTGAAGTTCCGCCGCCCAGCAGCGAAGATTGGCAGACCCAACGATCGGCATTCCACGCGACCTTCGAAAGGAAAACACGATGGCGAAAACGCACCAATTGCTCGTGGCGACCCGCAAGGGCCTCTTCGTGTTGCAGGGATCGGCGCACCAGTGGTCGATCACGGCCCACCACTTCAAGGGTGAACCGGTGTCGCAGGTGCTGGTCGATCCGCGCGACGCCAGCTGGTACGCCGCCCTGAACCTTGGCCACTTCGGCATCAAGCTGCACAAAAGTGTGGACCTGGGCAAGACCTGGGCGGAGACTGCAGCGCCGGCCTTCCCGCCCAAACCCACCGAAGGCCCGTGGGCCGACGAAACCACGCCCTGGAGCGCACAACTGGTCTGGTCACTCGCCGTCGGTGGCAACAACGAGCCCGGCACCTTGTGGGCCGGCTGCATACCGGCGGGGCTGTTCAAGTCAACCGACGCTGGCAAGAGCTGGGCCATCAACGCGCCGCTCTGGGCCGAGCCGCGCCGGCGCGACTGGGGTGGTGGCGGTTATGACCACGCCGGCATCCATTCGATTTTGATCGACCCGCGCGATTCAAAACACGTCACCGTGGCCGTCTCGTGCGGCGGCGTGTGGCAAACGCGGGACGGCGGCGCCAGCTGGGCGCTCACCGCCAAAGGCATGCAAGCCGACTACCTGCCGGCTGAGTCAGCCGGTGACGAAAACGCGCAAGACCCCCACGCCATGGTGCAGTGTGCCGCCGCGCCCGACACCCTGTGGGTGCAGCACCACTGCGGCATTTACAAATCCGTCGATGGCGCAAAAAGCTGGCAAGGCATTGGCAGTGGCATTGAGTCGCCCGCACCGTCGGGTTTCGGATTCCCCGTGGCGGTGGACCCGGCCAACCCCGAACGCGCCTGGTTTGTACCGGCCAAGGCCGACGCCTGCCGCATACCGGTCGATGGCCGCATGGTCGTCAACCGCACCGACGACGGCGGCAAAAGCTTCCAGACGTTTTCAGACGGCCTGCCCCAGGAAAATGCCTACCACCTGGTTTACCGCCACGGGCTGGACGTGGGCACAGACGGCCAGACGCTCGCCCTGGGCAGCACGACGGGCGGCCTGTGGGTGAGCGCTGACGCAGGGGAAATGTGGCAATGCATCTCGCGGGACTTGCCGCCGATTGCGGCGGTGCGGTTTGTGTCTTAGGCGCTTGGGCCGGTTTGTCCCCCATTTAGGGGATGCCAACGCGGTCGGCAGCGCCTAGACTCAAACGCCCGACAAGGCAAATCGCGCGGGTGATTCGATCGGTTGATTCGCGATTGAGAAAGGCTGGCCATGTCCACTGCACAACGGTCTTCGGTGAAAGCTGCAAAACCAGCGAAGTCTGCGGCTAAAACCCGCCAAACGACCACCAAGGCGAGTAAAACCAAAACGCCAATCGACGATGCGCCGGTATCAAAAGTCAGCCTGAACTGGCTCGGGGGCAACCATCCCCCCCCTCTGGCGCCGCTCGATGCGACCGCCAGCAAAAAGGTCGCGGGCAACGCGGCCTGGTGGAACTATGCGCTGCTGCTGCGAGACCGCTGGCGCGACACCCTGAGCGTCGCCCAGCAAACCAAGGCGCTGGCGCTGTGGAAGGATCTGTTCGGCGAGAAGGAAATCTTCCGCAATAGCGGTCCGGATCCCGAATTCATGGAGGTGATGGTTCAGTCCAGCAGCGAGCGCGACCTGAGGGATTTGCGCACCGTGCCGTGGGAGTTTGTCGTCAACTCGGTCTATCGCGCGAACCGGCCCTACGAGAACCGACGCAACCACCGGGTTCCGGTGATCCGCCGCTGGCCGGACGCTGCCACCGGGGTCAAGGCCGCAAAGAGTAACCGGCCGCCTGCTTTGGCTTCCGACCCCTCCCAATGGAAGGTGATGGTGGTGCTGTCCGCACCCGGCTTTATCAACACCATTTTCACCTTTGCGTCTGAGCGCCACATCCTGGGCCGCCAGTTCGTCAAAGAGTGGAAAAAAGACGTTGACGATCAGGAAAGCGTCCGCTGCAACCCCGACACTGACCACTTCAAAACCGTCTGGACACCCAAGTTCTCCGAACTTCAAAGCGCCATCGACAGTTTTACGCCAGACCTGATCCACTTCGCGGGTTGCGACACCCACCAGGCCTATGCCGCCTCTGAAGAAGCGTTGCCGGTAGAACGGACCGCGTTGACAGAGCCCGAACGCCAAACACGCCTGCGTCAACTCCGGCAAGTGGATGCCAATGGCGCGGAACTCGAGGAGACACCGGTCGAACTGGATGGCTACGCCTTGCTGCACGAGAAATCGCCGGTCATGCACGGTGACGAAACCCGCATTGACTGCGTGCCCTCCGAGAAACTGGCGACCCTGTTTACGCGGCACCAGCCGGCCCTGGTCTGCTGGAACCTTTACCACTCGGGCAACCGCACGGCGGCGCTGGCCGTGGGCGACGGCGGTGTGGGCGCCGCCATCGGGTTTCAGGACTACGTGGACAACGCGGTGGCCGAGGAGTACTTCGACGAGTTCTACCGCGGCCTTGTAGCCAGCCAGGGGCGCGTGGCGGTAGCGCATGTGCGGGGGCTGCGGGCCCTGTGGCGGCTCAAGACCGGCACCGATGGCGCTGGCATCATTTGCTGGACGGCGGGCTCGCGCCTGCGGGAGTTTGGCGGCGCGATGGCCCAGGACGCCGTCGTGCCGACCCCGAAGCCCGCGCCGGGCGACACGTCGTCGGGCACCGCAACGCCCGAGGTCGGGAGAAACCTGTTCCTTGATATCGAGTTGCCCGAAGGGCTCAATTACGCCCAACTGCACCACAAGCAGTACCCGTTTACCCGCTTTCGCCTGTATGTTAAAAAACCCTGCTCATTCAACAACCTTCGCATCGAGGTCAAGCTCAATGGCGAAGACCGCGAACTGGTCTACCGGGGCCAGTTTGATGTGTCGGCGCCTTTTGTCGATTTCCGGGAGTCGATCGAATTTCCCCTGACCGCGCCCTTGGCGCGTTCCTGCCGCGAAAGTGTGGTGACCACCCTGTACGTGCAGGTCGAACACGAGGGCAAGGTCTTGCACAGCGCCACCTACCGCACCCGGCTGTTGCCGGCCGACCAGTGGCGTTTTGCCGAAGGCTCGGCGCACACCCTGGCGTCGTTCATTTTTCCGCGCGACCCGCAGGTTGAAGGCCTGCTGCTCAAGGCGCAGAAGATCGTGCGCGTGCTGCGTGACGACGTGCATGCCGGGTTTGAGGGTTACCAGTCTGATGCCGACGAAGACATCGACCTGCAGATGCAGGCCATCTGGGCAACGCTGCTGCACGAGTACAACATTGGGTACATCAACCCGCCTCCGGCCTACAGCGCCAATTCAGACAGCCAGCGCCTGCGCACGCCCACCATGGTGCTCAAAGGCGGCTGGGGCACCTGTGTGGACTTGGCCCTGTTGCTGGCCGCCGCGATGGAGCTGATCGATGTCTACGCGGTGGTGTTTGTGCTCAAGACGCATGCCTTCGCCGGGTATTGGCGCAATGAAGACGCCCGCGAACGGTTCCTGCGCATCAGCGACGTCGGCAGCGGCTCGCCCAACGACTGGAGCGTCAACCCGCGCCGTCCCCGGCACGGCTTGTTCCTCACCGCGTCGCTGCGGGAAATCCGCCGCTACACGGCCAGCGGCGAACTGGTTGCGCTCGAAGCCACGCTGATGACTGCGGGCGGCAGTTTCAGGGAGGCGATTGACGCGGGCCTGGCCAACCTTGACGACGAGGCCGAGTTTGATTACATGATTGACCTGGCCAGCGCCCGTGCCGCCCACATCACCCCGCTGCCGCTGCAGTTCGATTGAAGGAGCCGCCATGGCCAGCCCACCCGTTCGCGCCCCGATCAACCCGGCTTTTTCTGCTCTGGCGGCCACCAGCCTGATGGAGGGCTGTGCGGCCATTGCCGTTGAAGATGACAAGACAAGCGGGGGGACGCCGCCCGCTGGCGCAGCCAAGCGCGGCTTGCGCGGTCGCCGTGCCGCACCCGAAGCACAGGTGGTGCTGCTGGAAGATGCCAACGGCCGCTTGCATTGGGACTATTGGCCCAACGCCGGCGGGCGGGGAACCGGCAATGGCGTGGCAGGGCGCCGTGGCCTGGCCAATCGCTACCGTGCGGTCTCTGCGGGCAGCAGCATCCTGGGTGTGGCCGATGTGCCCCGGGTCGGGCCCAACCAGATTTCCGCGAAGCTGCAACAACTGGACAACAAGCTAACGCCTGAACGGGGCCTTCGGCCGGTGGTCAACGGCGTGATGGCCCCGGCCAACCCCGCCATTCAACTGAGCGGCGCCACCCGCTTGCTGCTGCTCGTCCACGGCACCTTCAGCAAAGGTGACATGTACATGGAAGAGCTGAAGGCCACGCGTGAAGGGCGCTCGCTTTTGGCCAGGCTGGCCGGGCGGTATTCCCATGTCTGCGCGTTTGACCACCCCACCCTGAGCGCCAGCACCATGGTCAATGGCGTGAATCTCGAAGCGGCCCTCGCAAGAAGCGGCTTGCCGACAGGCACGCCGATTGACGTGTTGTGCCACAGCCGTGGCGGCCTGGTGGCCGCCTGGTGGGCGCGGCACAGCCGCTTCACCATTGAAAAAATCATCTCAGCCGGTGCCACCTACCAGGGCACCACCCTGGCGTCGCCCTACCGCATCCGTCAACTGCTGGACCATTTCGCCACCGTCGCCAAGATCGCCAGCAGTGGGCTGGGCAAGGCAGCCGCCGTGCCCACGGTGGCCAGCGGCTTTCTGGCCGGCGCGGGCGGCCTGATGGGGGTGCTTGGCCACATCACCAAGGGCCTTTCGGTGATACCGCTGGCTGACGCGGGCATTGCCTTGGTGCCCGGCCTGCAAAGCATGTCCTATGTCAACAACAACCTGGAGCTCGATGCCCTGTGGCAAGACGGCGTGGTGCAGACGGGCGGCGGGCGGCGGGAGCTGTATGTCATCTCGGCCAACTACGAACCACCCAATGACGCGCCGTGGTGGAACCTGTGGCAGCAGTTGAAATCGGTGCCGATGCAGGCAGCCAACAGTGTGGTGGACGCCCTGTTTGCCGACGCCAACGACCTGGTGGTGGATACCGGCAACATGCGCCCCAAAGCGCCTATCGTGGTGGCTGATTCACTCGAGTACGCTGCGACAGACCACGTTCACCATGTGAATTATTTTTCGCAGGCACGCACCGTTGACTACCTGGCCAAATGGCTGCAAATTCCCTGAGTCCCCAAAGGCGGCACCGTGGCACCCGGCCATGGCGCAGGACCTTGGCCAGCTAGATCGCCAACAGCTGCCGCACCCATTGGCTTCCATCGCGCTGCCTGGCCCGCTGGCGATCACTGCGGCAGGACTTCAAAACTATCGCCGAAGTGTTGCCTCAAACCCACGCATACCGCTACGGGCTCGACGTGGGTGCGGATGGCCAAACCCTCGCCCTGGGCAGCACGACGGGCGGCCTGTGGGTCAGCGCCGATGCGGGAGAAAAATGGCATGGCATCTCGCGGGATTTGCCGCCGATTGCGGCTGTAAAATTTTTATAGTTATAAAAATTTTACAGCTATGATTTATAGACAATTAAGTCACGTATTAATTCAATAGTTTGCTTCTTTTAATATAGTGTTTATGACCATATTTATAACTAAATTAATAAATAATATAGCTACCACACGACAATTTAATCAAAATCAGCGAATTTGTTAATACCCATGTTAACAATTT